>JAWXBF010000389.1:0-3413 GCA_034439895.1 Deltaproteobacteria bacterium | reverse complement strand
GCGTGGCCGGCGACCCACTCGCATTCCATCAGTTCAGGAATGAAGGAGTTGAAATTCCACTCTTTCCCGGCACCGTGACAATCGACGGCGACAATCTCCGTTGCCCCACCGGCGCATGCCCCACGCACGGCGGCGTTTACTTCTTCGGTGTAAAGCCGGCGAGCCTCTTCGAACATTGGCTCGCCGCCGGTCACCTGCCCCCAATTGACAATGCCGCTGACGCCTTCCATATCGGCCATGATGAGAACCCGCATCGTGGCAATTCTATCGCATCTTGACGCCTGCCGACATCGAGCTAGCATATCGACAGCGCGGGCGTAGCTCAGTTGGTAGAGCGTCACGTTCCCAACGTGAATGTCGAGAGTTCGAACCTCTTCGCCCGCTTTGTTGTTGGAAAGTCTGGGGTCAGCGGTCAGGGTTCTGGGGTCACGGTTCAGCAGGCAACAGCAACGTTCAACGTCGAACGCTCAACGTTCACCTACCAAAGAACCACGATCAACGCCCGCAAGCATCAGGCATCAGGCATCGACCCGCCACCGACGACCCCGCCGGTGAACTGAGGAGCACGATAACGCCCGCGCGGCGTACGCAACCGGAAAAAAACCGCCCCCTACACAAACGCCTCCACCCCATCCACCAAATCTCTAACCGTAGAAGTATTATCCCGCCGGGCGCGGTCGAAGCCAGAGCCGCCGACGAGGGTGTCGATGAGGCCGTCTTTTGCGTAGAGAATGTCGTTGCCGGTTTGGCCGTCGAGCAAATCGCGCCCGCCGCCGCCGTTGATCGTGTCGTTGCCGCTGCCGCCGAAGAGACGATCGGCGCCGCTGCCGCCGTGGAGGTTGTCGTTGCCGGAATTGCCGTGGATGATCTTTTGCTGGCTCAAGGTTTTCAAAGCACCGTTTCGACATCGAACAGCAGGTCGATCATATCTCCAATCGTATCAGCCGTGGCCGAGTCATTACCCGCGCCGCCGTCGAGGCGGTCTTTGCTCCCGCCGCGACCGAGGAGCAGGTCGTCGCCGGCGTCGCCGTAGAGCTTGTCTCGACCAGCGCCGCCGGAGAGCGTGTCGTTTCCGTCGCCGCCGCGAAGGGTGTCGTTGTTTTCGCCACCAATAATCAGATCGTTCCCGCCCGAACCGTACGCCACCAGCGGCGGAGTGCCCTCTTGGATAAAGATCGTGTCGTCGCCTTGCCCGCCATACACGCTGACGTGCGTGTCGGTGTTGCTGTGAAACAACTGGATCGTATTGTCGAGGGAGTTGCCGAAAACCAGTCGCGCCGACTCGCCGGCGATCAACTTTTCGACGCCCGGGCCCATGAAGATCGTGTTGGCGCCGAGGATGTCGCCGACAATCTGAAGGTCCTTGCCGGCACCCAGGTCGATTGCGCCGTATTCGCGGCTTACGCGAACAAAATCCGTCACCGTGTCATTTCCCTCGCCGCCGACGATCTTCATCAACGGGGTGGCCGCAATGTACTCTTTCGCCAGGTCAAAGTCGTCATCGCCGTCTCCGCCGACGAACGTGACGGTGCCGGTGATCGGCGCGTCATCGCCAGTTTCGGGCAGGCGTTCGTCCGGACCGTCAAAGGCATCGTTGCCAGCGCCGGCGTCGATGGTGAACTCGGCCGATCCGTACCCGTCGATTCTGTCGTCGCCAGGGGTAAGCAGAATTCGGACACCCGGATGCAACCGGATGAAATCGTCGCCATCGGAGGACGCGAAACTGATGCGCCGTTTGCCGTCATCTAGCGGGGTAAACTCAAAACCACCCGTCGGACTCTGCGAGTGATCGATTAGCGTCGGGTTCTCGCGCCCGTCCAGATCATTTCTGCCAGAATTCCCAATTAACGTATCATCGCGCGACCCTCCCGTGAGAGTATCGTCGCCGTTTCCGCCGGATATCGTGCTGCGAAAGTTGGTACGGTTAATCGCGATGTCGTTTCCATCGGCGCATGCGATTGAAAGGCGCTTCGCCTGCGCTCGCACAAATACTGATTCGGCTCCGTTCAGGTTGACGATAACATCGGCGTCGCGAAAGCGGACATCAATGGTGTCGTCGGCTGTCGTCCCCTCAACCAGCAGCGTCCCCGAGCCTGAAATCGTCGCGGCCAAGATGAACCTGCGTTCAAGCCCGCCGAATTCTGGAGAAGATTGTTTCCTCATCACCGTTGCACCGCTCCCTTCGTCAGCGTGTCTGTGTTGTCGGGGCGAAGCGTGCCGTACAGGTCTGCGATCAGACCGAAGAACGAGTTGACACGCACCGCATTATCGATGTTCGAGGTTGTCGGCTTGTACGTTCCGTCGAGTGTGATGCTCAACTGCTCATCGTCACTGAAAATGTTCCCCCAACTTGGAGCACCGGAAGTTCCCATGAAGGCGCGTTCGGTGCCTGCGAACCTGAAGACGTAGGCAGTACTACTTGGTGCCGCCGGAAATACGTTGTCGAGGACTTGGCCAGCCATAAACAGGCCGTTTCCAGCTTGCGCTTGGGAGGTGGTGTCATCAATGTCCATGATGCGCTGCGTGTTCGAGCTCGGCGCCGCCGCTTGCTGGGACACAATCAGATTGCCACGAAAGACATTCAGCGAAGCCGCGCCGTTGAGTTGGCGACGGAGCCGCAGCCAGGGCTTATTCAAGATGTTGGGGGTGGATGAGCGATCTTCGTTCTGCTTGTGAACGAATGTATTGTGGAGGAAGTACACGCGCTCGGTTGGGCCGGTGATAACATAACCTCGTTCTCGCGGGGCATTCGGATTCTCCGGCTTCGATAGGCCCCGCGGATTCTCGAAGTAGTTGTTGCGGAGCATCACGTTCGCCACAGGGTTCGTGCCTGCACTGTTGCCCGTCGTGTTGAATTCCAGCCGGCCCAGGTGCGAGTCTCTGTTCAGTCCGGTGGAATCGCGCGGATCCTGAATGAATCGGTTGCTTTCGATCACAACGTGCTGAACTCGAATGCTAGGGTCAGCCGTGCCGCCGGCGACAGCACCGAGCATCGTAGAACCACCGTAGGTCGTGTTGTTGGACCAGTAAATGAAGCGGCCCTTGTTGGCGCGGAGCGTGAAGATGTTCTTGTCCTGTGCTTCTGTCGTCGTGGCTGATGTCAGGCGAGCGCGATTCGTGAACGTATTCTGGTACAGCAACAAATCGGATGCGTAGGTTCGGGTAACGTGGTCTTTTGCCGCGTCGCCTTGCGGTTCGGTCGTCTCTCCCGATTTATTTCCCAGCACCACAAGACCGCGCGTTCCCGGAAAAGATAGCGGGACAGGTCCGACTTTCATAAATCCTTGTTTCTGCATGATCTATAAACCACTTGATGTTCGGCGGGCACTTCGGCTGGCCTGGGGGACGCGCCAAAAGACCGATTCGTGAGTGCACCAAATCCTACCTTATCCTACCTTGCCAAACCCCATTGC
>JAWXBF010000388.1:0-3939 GCA_034439895.1 Deltaproteobacteria bacterium | reverse complement strand
GAACGCCTGGGCCCGATGCGAGAGCCCATTTTTGGTTTGCAGATCGATTTGCGCCATCGTCCGACCGAGGGCGGGCAAGAAAAACATCGGGTCGTAGCCGAACCCATCCGTACCACGGAACTCCCGCAGGATCTGACCCTCGCAGGCGCCGAACCGAACCACCCGAAGTCCTCGCGCCGGATCCACAAACGCCGCCGCGCACCGATACCGCGCCGTGCGCTTGTCGTCTGGAACGTTCTCAAGCGCGGCCATCAACTTTGCGTTGTTTTTAGAATCGTCACACGGTTCGCCAGCATATCGCGCGGAATACACGCCGGGCTCGCCGCCGAGGGCATCCACTTCCAGCCCCGAGTCGTCGGCAAACGCGGGCAGTCCCGTCGCTGCGGACGCCTGCAAGGCCTTCGCCGAGGCGTTGCCCTCGAAGGTCGTTTCCTCTTCACGCAGGACCGTGTCAGGCGCCACGTCGTCAATGATGACAAGTTCGTAGCCAAGCCCATCCATCAGGGCCGCAATCTCGCGCACCTTGTGGATGTTGCGGGTTGCCACCACCACCTTCACGGCTTGGCCTCGGCAAGCGCTTGCTGTTGCAAGGCGAACAGTTCGTCACCGCCCTTGCGCGCGAGCAGCATCAACTGCGCAAGTTCGTCGCCCGAAAAAGGCTCGGATTCGGCCGTGCCCTGCATCTCGATAAAACGCCCGTCGTTCGTCATGACAAAGTTAAAATCAGTATCGGCGTTTGAATCCTCGCGATACTCGAGATCAAGTCGCGCCTCGCCAGAGATGATACCGGTCGACACCGCGCTGATGGCACGCACGACCGGATCCACGGTCAGGTTTTCCTTTGCGCGCAACCGTCGCACAGCCAGCGCCAATGCGACCCAGCCACCCGTGATGGCAGCCGTTCTGGTGCCACCGTCGGCCTGAATCACGTCGCAGTCGATGAGCAGTTGTCGTGGGCCAAGCGCCCTGGTGTTCACAGCCGCCCGCAATGCACGTCCGACGAGGCGCTGAATTTCCGTACCGCGTCCGCCAGGGTTTCGGCCTGAGCGCGTGTGGGTGGATCGTGGCAACATCGCATATTCGGCGGTTACCCAGCCCACGCCCTTGCCTTCCAGAAAGGGTGGCACCCGGTTTTCCAGCGTCGCGGTGCACAGCACCTTGGTGTTGCCGTACTCGATCATCACCGATCCCTCGGCGTACAGGTTCACGTCGGGAGTGATTCGCACCGGACGCAATTCGTCGAAGCGGCGTCCGTCGGGTCGTTTTTTCGCCATGGAGCCGCATCGTATTCGGTGCGTGCTTGTGGGACAAGGTCGCAGATCAACAGAAATTGCTCACCTTTCGGGGTGATTCGCCTCGCACCAAAGGGTTGGCAACCTCGCATGGACATGCAAGGATCAAAGCGTTGTTCAAGTCCTCACGCATTGATGAAGCCGAAACGCGGCTGGGAACCCGGCTTGGCAACTACGCGCTCAAGGAAATCATAGGGCGCGGCGGCATGGGCGTCGTTTATCGAGCGACCCACATCTACATCCGCAAACAAGTTGCAGTGAAGGTGCTGTATCGGCACCTTTTCGATAACCCGGATGCCAAGCAACGCTTCTTGCACGAAGCGCAGGCCGCAAGCCTCATCGATCATCCCAACGTCGTGAATGTGACCGACTTCGGCGAGTCACCCGACGGGACCGTCTTTCTGGTGATGAACCTCGTCGAGGGCGAATCGATGGAGCAGTTGTTGCGTCGCGAACACACGCTGCCGCTCTTCCGCGCGCTCGTCATTCTCAGCCAGGCCGCACGGGCGGTCGGCGCAGCGCACGCGAACAAGGTGATCCACCGCGATCTCAAGCCCGAAAACATCATGTTGCAACACCGCACCGGACGACGTGAAATCGTGCGGACTGTTCAGGATGGACGTGGCACGCTTGAGTACGTCGAACCCGAAGGCGCGTTCGATCTTGTCACCGTGCTTGATTTCGGCGCCGCCAAGATCTGGGGACCGGGTGGATTGAATCTGGACGAGGAGGGGATCGTGGTTGCAACGCCGTATTACATGGCGCCCGAGACCGCGGAAAATGGGTATGCCGATATCCGCTCCGACATCTACGCGCTCGGTGTGATGTTGTATCGCACGCTGACCGGCGTCATGCCCTTCGACGGCGATTCACCCCGAGAGGTGATGTTGAAGCATGTGAATTGGGCACCGCTGCCGCCCACCGAATGCAACCCGGACGTGGAAATTACGCCCATTGCAGAACGCGTGATTCTGAAGGCACTTGCCAAGCGCCCGGACGATCGCCATCAGACGATGGAAGAACTTTATGCCGATCTGCAGCGTGGCTATGGAACGACTCGCTTTCGGCGGCCTTTCAACATGGATGCGCCCGCCCCAAGCCGGCCCACCGCGCCGATGCAGCTGCGCGATCGCAAGTCACGCGGTGAACCTCTACCCAACACCGAAACGCCCTCGCCCGTGCTGCGCGCAACCAGCCAGATCCCGACGGTACCGGTTGCTCGGCCGCTGCTGCTGACCAAGCGCAAATCAACCGATCGCCACAAGACCTTGCCTTTCGGAGCAGGCACCGTTCCACCTGGCGAAGCGACTCCAGGTCCGGAACAGGGATTCGAGCGCCATCGGACCCAGCCGTACATTCCATCGCCGGAAGAGTCGGCTCAAAATCGCGCCTTCGGCAACACCCCGGCGCCCTGGCCGAAGAAATTGCGTTAGCGGGTACCGCGCATCAGCGTGGTACGCATTGACTGTAGGGCTCACGGCCGGCAGGCGCCGGAACCTCGCGACAGGTTTGATCGTCCGGACAATCGGCGTCTGCAATACAAGCAGTATCCAGTGCAAGTAAAACCCCTGCGGTGATCAGCAACGCGACACCGGCCACCACGCCCACAACCCCGGGAGCCACCATCGCGTCGCGGTCGGTGCGCTCACCCACGGCCCAGGCCGTTCCGCCTGAAGCAGCAAGCACAGCGCCCGCACCACCAATGAACTTCCCACGTTGATTGGGACTCGCGCAGCCAGCCGCGGTTGCGAAAGCCAGAAACAGACAAACGATCGGCATCAGCTTGCCGAAAAAACGCGAGCGAAACATCAAGCCGCATCTTGCCACAACCCACGCCGTTCGGCGGCACCGCAAGCAAAGAACAACCTGCTAGTCTGCTGACGTGCGCACCAAACGACGTGCCCCATTCCTGGTGATCGCAGCCTCGCTCTTCCTGTCTTTAACGGGAACCAAGGCGCGCGCCGAAGACATCCTCCGCGGACCACACCCGTTCGTGAAGGAGAACAGCCTCTCGTTGTCCGGAGGTCTCACTGCCGCATCGGGAGCTGCAGTGGGCGGCACACGCCTGCATTTGAATTACGGCTATCAACTTGCGGGCAGCGTTTGGCTGGACATCCATGCGGGCATTGTCGATGGCGATCCTGATCCCCCGGGTGCTGCGGTTTGTGCCAGCTGCGGAACCTCCGCTGACGTACTCGGCGGCATCGCCTATCGATTGCGCATGAACATTCCCGTGGTTCCCTACGCCAAGCTTTCGGCAGGCGTCGTGTACTTGTTCCCCGGCCAGGGTGAAAACACCGCCGGATTGCTCGCGCGGCCCGCGGTTGGCGGGAAATATTTCCTATACGACTGGCTCGGATTCGGTCTCGAACTTGCGACGGGCATCGGGTTTGTGAGTGCAGGATCTTCACGCACGGTGGCCTCGCTCGATCTCAGCGTCGGCGCCGAGTGGCAGTTCTGATCGTGCCGTCTTGCGCTCTCGTCACCCTTGCAGGGTGACGACTTGAACGCGTTTGGTATGGCGCCATACGATCATTTTTTCGAGCGTTAAAAGTTACCGCAAGTTAACCAAAATCTTCTTCCCACACCGCAGCCACTCACGTACGATTTACATGGCTTCGGGGATTGGAGGCGGTCGGGGTGGAGG
>JAWXBF010000387.1:0-3956 GCA_034439895.1 Deltaproteobacteria bacterium | reverse complement strand
CCTCGCGCTGACGCTGGGTCTGTCGCGCGTGGTAGCCCGCTTGGGCTCGGTGGTTGTGGTATTCGCGACTTCGGTCGGTGTTTTGGGGCGCACGCCGCTCAATCACGTTTTGCACACCGTGCTATTCACCGGCGCCTTCGCGGCGGCCCTTGCGCTTGCCGAAACACCCGGATTGAAAGCCGCACGCAATCTGAGCCTTTGGTTGGCGGCATTGTTGTCGGTTGCTGTCAGTTTCATTTGGATGATTCCTGGTGTCGCCTTGGCTATTGTGTGGTACGGATTGAGAGGGGGGCTGCCTGCGATGCGTCTGGGATGGGCAATTGCGTGGCCGATGGGGTTAGGTTTGTTCGTGACGGGCCTTGATTCGTGGCTTCGTCTCAACAGTCCAACGGCAGTGTTTTCGGCGCTCTTGGCCGTCCCGATGAAACAGGGCGTGTTGTCGGGTCTATGGGCCATATTCCTTTCGCCGGGCAAGAGCCTTCTGCTCTACAACCTGCCTATCATCCTTGGATTTTTTGGTGTGGGATCCGTCTTGCGACGAGACAAGTCGCATCTGTTGTGGTTGATGGCGCTTTTCCTGATTCCTGAGCTCCTTTACTTCGCCAAGCATCCCTTTTGGACCGGGGGTTGGGGATGGGGTCCTCGCCATCTGTTGTATGCGGTTCCGGTGCTAATGTTGCCCGCACTGTACTTTCTGGAAGATCTTGCAGCCCTCATCGGACAGCGTCGGCTGCGGGCGTTGCTCTTGCCGAGCATGGTCGCGGTGTATTTTTTGGGCGCGGGCCTCGTCGTGCAGGTGCTGGGGTCGGCACTTGAGCCCAAAAACTACTTGAGCATCGCGGGCTTCGTTCGGTCCCTGTGGCTTGGAGCGCCGAATCGTTCGGGGGCTTTCGTAAAGAGTCCCGTCGAGTTCTGTTCGCCGTGCTTCGAGGACGACTACGTCACGAGCTATTTGCCGCCTTTTCAGCCTATCGAAGGACATGCCTGGCTAGCAGGGCATCTTTGGGCGGGTGACGATGTGGCGACCGCCCAGTTGGACGCGCCCTGGCACCGTGAAACAATTCTCGATCTGGACATCAAGGCTCCCTACGAACTGGCGCGCTTTGACTGGTGGTTTCTCGACCACATCCGGTCCCCATATTCCATTACACTCGGACTCGTCTTAATCGGAGGACTTTTGCTCGTCGCTGGATTTTCGCTGCGGCGATGGGTTCGTGATACGAATACGACCGAAAGGATGACGCCGTGACGGATCCGTCGCGCACGGTACCCGTTCCGAAGTTCGCACTCCCGATGTGGGGCGCTTTCGGATTGCTCGTAGTCATCCTCTCAATTTATTTGTTGAGCGCAAGTCGGGAGAAACCCTGGGGCGACGCGACGCCGGTGTACCAGGTCGCAGAATCGGTTGTGTTGCGTGGTGCGATCGACATCCCCACCCCCTGGCCACCCACAGTGCCTGTGGGGCGCGGCGGTAAGATCTACGCGATTGCACCGTTTTTTCAGGCCGTGGTACATATTCCCGGCGTTTGGCTGCGCGACAAGGTCGCTTCAACGTGGCCGTCGCTGACGCCGCTCTTACTGCCCTGGTCGGCCCACGTTGGCCCTGCTTTTTTTGGCGCGCTGACGTGCGTCTTGTTTTTTGGACTGTGCCGACGGGAAGGTGTCTCGCTTGGCACGTCACTCATTCTGCTGACAGCCCTCGCGTTTGCATCGTCAATCTGGGTCTACTCACGCTATCCCTATTCCGAGATCTTACAGGCGTTCTGTATGACGGGATTCTTTGCACAGGTTCTGGCGGTACGACGCGATGCAACGGTCGGACGGGTGTTGGCGCTGGCGGTGTGGGCCGGCTTGCTCATCAATGCGAAACCGGTATTTGCACCGGCCTTGCCACCGGTGGCGGTCTATCTTGGATGGGATTTGCGGCACAATTGGCGCCGACTGCTCGGACTTGGGGTGGTTGGAATGGCGGCGTTCTTGCCGTTCTTGGGTGTTATTCTCGCGTACAACCACGCCCGATACGCGGCCTCTTTGTCGACTGGTTACGGTATTGCGCGGTCGGTATTTTCGGCCAGCGCCTTTTTCGGTTTTTGGGGCCTGTTTCTCTCGCCGGGGAAAAGCCTGCTCTTGTTTAGTCCCCCCTTGTTTCTTGCAGTGGCAGCGCTGCCTCTCTTCAAGAACAACCGAAACGCGCTTTGGAGTGTGTTGCTGGTGAGTGTGCCGACGTCGTTTTTGTATGCGCGTTTCATCTACTGGAGCGGTGACTGGGCGTGGGGACCGCGGTACATCGTGCCCTTTGTTCCTGTTTTTCTTTTCCCGGCGGCTTGGCTGCTCGACTGGTGCTGGGAACGGCAGGATCGACTGCGGCGCTGGCTTGCCGCGACGGTTGTTGGCGGGGTTCTGATCTGGGGTGTTGCGGTTCAGATCATCGGAAACGGTCTTTATTGGGATCACTACATCCGCCTTGCCACTGAAGCTGGCACCCTGTGGCTCGGCAATCCGAATCGTCTGGGCTCGCCGGCCTACATGCCCAACAATTGCGGCGCTTGTTTTGAAGAAATGAACTTCATCCAATGGGTGCCCGC
Organism: Deltaproteobacteria bacterium; assembly: GCA_034439895.1. Classification (GTDB taxonomy): domain Bacteria; phylum Myxococcota_A; class Polyangia; order Fen-1088; family Fen-1088; genus JAWXBF01. The sequence goes on along the minus strand of JAWXBF010000387.1, from coordinate 1,371 downwards.
CTTTTCGCCCATCCGAGGGCAAGCGTGGCTACTGCGACACGTTTACGAAAAGGACGAATGGCCGGTCGCCGCCAAGGATGCGCCGTGGCTCGATTATACCAACCTCGACGTGAATGCGGTTCGCACCTATAACCGCGCGCGGATTGATTGGTGGTACCGCGAATACCATGACAAATTGTTGCCCGAGGCCATGGTGATCTTCAAGACACTGTTCTCGCTGCTGACGTTCGGCCTGGTGCTTTTCTTGGCAGGACTTTGGTCGGGGCGCCGAAGGCAGCGGCGTGAGTTGGCATTTGTTACAGGAAGACAAGATGAAGAGTGACCATCGAACGGCGAAGGTCAACCCTTCAGACAGTATCCGCGTTTGCCAGCACCAATGTCGAAATGGTTCGCGTTTCCGGCGGGCCCCGCTTATGTTTTCCGCGGCCCAAAATGCCGCCCGAGAAGGACTTACCTGCGGATGAACCCACAAAAAAATCGAATCAGCATCAAGCAACTCATCGAGTCTTTTTTGGCGCTGATGCCGCGTCGAGTCGAGAGCGATCCGTACTCGAAGATGCTACCCAACTTCATCGCCAACGTGAAAGCGAATCCCTCTGCCCGAATCTTGGAAGTCGGTGCGCGGAATGTAACGGGTAATCCGGTTCGACAAAATTTTGCAGGCTTTGACTACGTCGGCATGGATATCCACCCGGGTGAAAATGTCGACGTTGTCGGCGACGCCCACCGTCTTTCTGAGACCTTTCCCGAAAACTCGTTTGACGCGATCATCTCGATTGCCGTGTTTGAGCATCTGTTTTTCCCATGGAAGGTGGCCATGGAAATGAACAAGGTTCTGCGACCCAATGGTCGCGTTATTGTCGTGACTCATCCAACGTGGCCCAGTCACGAACTGCCATGGGACTTCTGGCGTTTTCAGGAGAACGGCATGCACGCCCTCTTCAACAAGGCGACTGGGTTCAAGGTTGTCGACGTGAAAGAGGGGCTTCCCGCCAGGCTTTTACCGTTGGTATTGGATCGTGCGTTCGCGAATGTTGGGCTTTTCAATGTCAACATGGCGATCGCGGTCGAAGCGGTAAAAATAGGGCCCGTCGATCCCCGTTTGCGATGGGATGTTCCGTATAACGAAATCACGGACACTATGTACCCCTTGCCGTCGAAGTAGATGTTGACGAACGTTTCTGCGGTAATTGTCATATACAAGCACCGCATCGCGGAGTCCGAAGCGTTCAAAACGTTGACGCTGGCGCTCGAACGCGCTGAGATTCCACCGAATGGTTTTGAATTGACCATCTGGGACAACAGCCCCGATCGGCAAGATCCCCCGAACTGGCCGTATCCGATCCGTTACGAACACGATCCGCGCAATGG
>JAWXBF010000386.1:0-4145 GCA_034439895.1 Deltaproteobacteria bacterium | reverse complement strand
GTGAAACGCTGCTCTGTACCTGGGCGTTTCCGGCGCTGGTTCCCAATCAGAACCTGGACGGACCCGTCGTGCGAATCATCATGCCTCCAGGCGACCAGCTCACTTTTGAGTTGGTTTTGCGCGTCGACGGGATCGTGGGCGCGGATTCCACCTACCAGCTTTGCTTTCGCCCCGGACTCCGCAAACGCAAGACAGTGGTAGGCTTTATCAACAACGCTTGATCACGCACCTGCGTGTTTCCGAGTCATCGAATAAATCGTATCGCGAGTATTCAAGATGTCAGCGTTAAATGAATTCTTTGTTGTAGCTTCCGAACATTCTCGTCTGGATGCGGAGCGCGTCGCCGATGAAGTGGCGAAGGCCTTCGATGCGACCCAATATCAGGGGCGCAGGGTGCTCGTCATCGTGCCGGACAACACGCGAAGTGGTCCGATCGATAGGGTTTTCAAGGCGCTTTTTCAGGCGATTGGTCAATCAATCTCGAAATTGGACGTCCTGGTTGCGCTGGGCACGCACCAACCGATGGCCGAGTCGGCGATCTGCAAACGGCTGGGTCTATCTGCGGACGAGCGCAATGGAATGTATGCAAAAGTCGGCCTGTATAACCATGCCTGGGACGATCCCGGTGCCTTGCAACAGGTTGGAACCCTCGATCAGACGACGGTTGAAACGCTGTCGGACGGACGATTCTCGATGTCGGTTCCGGTGCAGGTGAATCGGCGGGTTTTCGACTACGACGAGATCGTCATCATTGGCCCGGTTTTTCCGCATGAAGTTGTCGGGTTTTCGGGTGGCAACAAGTATCTCTTTCCCGGAATTTCAGGGCCCGAGTTGCTGAACTTCTTTCACTGGTTGGGTGCACTTGTTACCAATCCCGAGATCATCGGCATCGCCAATACGCCCGTTCGACGGGTCGTCGATGCGGCGGGCGCGATGGTGCCGGTCCCCAAACGTTGTCTCTGCCTCGTCGTTAAAGATGGTGATTTGGCGGGTCTTGCCTGTGGTACGCCCGAGTCTGCGTGGCGAGCTGCGTGGCCGCTGTCTGAATCGTTACACGTGCAGCGAACAGGGCGGCAGTTCAAGACCATCGTGTCCTGTGTTCCGACGATGTATGAGGACGTTTGGACCGGCGGAAAGGGCATGTACAAACTGGAACCGGTCCTTGCCCCTGGTGGCGAACTCATCATCTTCGGACCGCATATTCAGCAGGTTTCCGTGACGCATGGAAAGACCTTACTGGAGGTGGGGTACCACTGTCGGGACTACTTCCTCGGTCAATGGGAGCAATTCAAGCATCACCCGTGGGGCGTTCTTGCGCATTCCACACATGTTCGCGGCAGTGGAACTTTCGCGAATGGCGTGGAACGGTGCCGGGCGCAGGTGACGCTCGCAACCGGCATTTCTCGCGAGGTTTGCGAGCGGATCAACCTGGGCTATCGAGACCCCTTTACCTTCAATCCGGCCGGATACGCAGGCCGCGAGTCGGAAGGGATTCTTCTCGTTCCGAAAGCCGGCGAAATGTTATTCCGGCCCTGAAAGGCGCTCGTCGGAATGATCTCCGAGCAGAGCGTGTAACGCGTCTTCTCGTTCGACCGGCGACAGCGCCAGCAGATCACCTCCAACGTTGTCCTGCGCCTCCCGGGTGTCCCAGACTCGGTTGGAAATGCTGCGGTTGCTGGGGCAGGGCTTCACCATGGCGAGCGGTCGAGGATCACCGGTCATCATGACGGCACTTTCTCCAACATCGAGGAAAGTGTTCTCCTCGATGTTGTTGTTTCGCGAGGCGGTGCAGGTCTGAAAGCCAGACGGGAGTTCGGCAAAATCCTGAACGTTGACGACGACGCCGCGATCGTGGAAGGCGAAGGTATTTTTGCTCACAACAAGGGCGTTCGACTGGGTGATGAACATCGCCGGGTGTTTGAAGGTTTGACCGTTGTGCCAGAAAATGTTCTGCGTGATGGTGACGTTGCGTGCGCCAAAATTAATGACAGCCGCAGCGGCATTGTCGCCGATTCGATTCGCCCGGACGAGGGAGTCGGAGCATCCCACGCAACTGATGCCGATGCCGCGATTGTCGATGATGCGATTGTTCTGAACCTCAACTCTCGCCGCGATCATGCCGATGCCACCGGTTACCCATCCGTTGTCGAGACGATGAGCAAGTCCATTTCGGGTTAGCTCGTTCCCAGAAATGGTTATTCGATCGGCGGCCACAACCGACAAGGCCATGCCCCCCGAATACTGGATGAGATTCTGTGATACGGTAGTGTCGTTGCCCGCAATTCTGAGACCGATGCCGCCCGAATGCGATAGGTGACTGCGATGAAGTCTCGCACGCGTTGCCGTGCGGTCGAAGGTGAGCGCAGCCATTTCGGTGCCGCCGAGAGCGTGGGTAAAGGTAAATCCACTGATCGTCACGTCGTTTGCCCTGACCCGACCCCAGTGAGGCCGAACCGCAACTTCGACCTCTCGCGTGGCTGGATCTTCAGCAAGGATCACGTGGCGCTGTGCATCGATTGCGAACCGTCCGGGTAAAAGGTTCGTCGTCGTTGCGACAGGGGCCAGTCGCGTGCCGTCGACGAAAACCTGCTCGAAAGTCCAACAAATCGCTTCGTTCGAGTTTTCGCCTGTGGGCGTTGGCGTGCAGTTTTGTTCCGGAAAATCAGGAATTGTCTTGGCGCTGCGCCAGGTTTCTCCGACGCGTGTCCATTCGGAGAAGACGTCGCTTCCGCGAACTTCGGTACCGGGTTGGCCACGCAGGAAAAGCGGCTTGTCTATGACGATCGATTCGCGAAAGATGCAGGGCGGGACGTCAATTGTGTTACCCGCGGCGGCAGCATTGATGCGGTCTTGCAGCTTTCCGCAGGAAAGCAGAGCAGGGGGCGTCCTGCGGTTGCCAGACTTGGTAACCCCGGTCTCGACCTCGCCCGAATCTCCGCCAGAATCGAATTGCCACGCCGGAGGGAAAGAAGGGAGTTGAGATAACATCAACCGGGCGGGGGAAACGTAATTTGCGCCATTCGAATGGCGAGCGTCGCGCTCGGTTCCGAATTGTTGCGAATGGCGCGCCGTAGTTGTCGCGGCGGTGTCACTGCCATCCGAAACAACCAGCCAACCGACGGCGACCACCGCAGCGACGCCGAGGGACGGAATCCAGCGGGAAAGGGTGCGTTCGGGCAGTCCGGTCGCTTTGTGCCAGGCCACCGTGGGAATCAATGCGCGAACGAGCGCCTGGTCGAGTCGTTCCTCCGAGTTTCCGAAGTGCGACAAAAGACGGGTGCGGACCAGTTTCAAGCCAACCATGCTCCGGCGCCGTACGGTCGATTGCGGGACGCCCAGTCGGCGGGCAATCTGGGCAGGTTGCAGACCTTCGTAATAACGAAGATGTAGCGTCGATCGATATGGTTCTTGTATTCCGGCCAGGGCCTCGGCTAGCACCGCGGCTGTTCGCTGACGATCCAGATGGGGTTCGGGTCCGGGATCGAAATCATCGCGCAGGGTGGCCAATTCGCGGCGGGAACGACGGTCGCTTGAACGGCACCACATCCGAAAGTGGTTGCGCATCACGGCTTCGAGCCAGGCGCGCAGCGAACGATCGATGCTTGGTGGGCGTTTCAGATAGGCTAAAAACGTGTCCTGCACCAGATCGCGTGCCAGCTCCTCGTTGCGAGCGAGATCGTAGGCCCTACGCCGCAACCAGGTTGCATGACCTCCGAGCTCCGAAGACGGATTATCGGCGGATGAGCCCGGACTACATGGGTTCATGATTGGCGAATGATAACAAAAACTGGGATGGCGTGCGTAAAAGTCGTTTTCTCGAAAATACGATTACGCGGAGCGACAATCTTCCAGCAACGACCATGTAACCACGCAACATCATCGAAAAAATCGTGCCGACCGTTACGTAATTTATTTCGATTAATTTGGAAACGCCTCGCCGTCACCAGTCGGCAGTAATTTGCTCTCAACTTCATGAAAGGATTGAAGAAAGATGCGATCTAGAGGCACCATGTCGGTGCCGAAGGTCGACTCAAGTCCGTTCTCGGGTCTTCCGATTTTTTAGAACGTTAAGGTCTCAATTTTGGCGGGTTCAAACATACCCATAGATGTCGGGTCACTTGTGGGTGGCCGGTATCGTCTTGACC
>JAWXBF010000385.1:0-36170 GCA_034439895.1 Deltaproteobacteria bacterium | reverse complement strand
TTCAGGATCTGGTTGAGCTTCTGTTCGGGGGTCTGGGGCTGTTCCGACATGGCCCCGGGTTTATCGCAGAAAGCGACCGAAGAAGCCAGCCAGGGTCGCTGCGGCGGGCGGCACCGGCACACCCGGGTGACCCGCTGTGGCTGTTTTTTCACGGCCCCTCGAACACGCGGCATTTAAGTCCTCGTTATCGCTGAGACGGGCGAAAACGCTCTTTCGGCCTCTGGCTTGCATACGGTACGCTTGTCTCCATGGCACTCGCAGTATCGCGGTCATGGCGGCGTCGAAGAACAAACCCGATGTTGCGCTACACTATCCCGATTTCGCTGCTGGCAATCGGCGGCCCCGCCCTGGTCGTTTCGCTCGGCATCGGACGGGTTCAGATGGGTGCCGCTTTCGCCCAGGATCCCGCCTTCGATGCACCGGGAGCCAACTACGGAAACTTCGCCGATTTTGGTCCGCCCGTGCCCGGCACGACGGTACAGCCCAACGCCCCTCTACCCCCCGTGCCACCGGTGGTACAGATGGTCCCTCGACCCGGAAACAACGGGTATTGCTACATCGGCTCGCACCCCTCGGATCCTACCGTCGAGGCGCGACCGAGCGATTGGCACGACGAGGATGCGCTGCATTTTCATCCCTACCCGCCCGTCGACGTGCGGCTATTTTCGGAACGCGACGACTGTTACGTGTTCAGCGGCGATCCGGTCGATTTCGGCCACCAGGGCGGAAACGTCTATCCGTATCACGGTGCTCACCCCAACGAGCCCGTCAACAGCGGCTCGTGGTGTTTCATGGGTGGGGCCCATCAACATCTGTGGAGCCCGGTTTCATCAATGTTTGTGCAGGTCGGCGGGTACTACACCTGGCAAGGGGCGTATGACGCTTACTTCTGGTCGTACTGGCCGTATTACACGCAGTACTACCGAAACCAGTATCCCAATCTGCGTGGGCAGCGAGGGGGAGATCGCTTTGATCGCGCTCACCGCATCGTGCCGCAGAATCAACCGCCGCACGCGCAGAACCCCGACATCCCCCCTGTGCCTCGATTGCCTGGCGCCGGACCCAGTGTGAGGCCCGTCCTTCCTTATCCCGGTCGTCAAGCAAACTCGAGCCTTCAACAGCAGCTCGGCGCAACGGTATCGGGAAACAGGGCGTTGCCACCCATGCCCACGGGCACGAAGAATACCCTCCGCGGCGCACCGCCACCAAACCCTGCGCCTGCTGGCAATCAAGGCGCGGGCATCGGCTTTCGCCGCCGCTAGGTTGGGCTATCCCGTCCCTACCGAATCGCTTGCGCAATCGCGGCGTGCAGTTCCTTGCGCGAGATGGGCTTTTTCAACGTGCGATTCGTCGTGTGCTCGAGAAATTCGCGGGTGGCATCGGTGAACGCGCCTCCGGTGATGAAAACAACCCGGTCTTTCAGCCGGGGCGAATCAACCTCGATCGCGTGATACACATCGATGCCGGTGAGATCACCCATCATCAGATCGCAAATGACGACGTCGAAAGTCTCGTTCTTGAGCATCTCGATGGCCTGTCGACCGCTGGCCGCAGTCGCCACCTCGTAGCCATTGAGCAAGCGTGACAACGAACGACGGATGAGCGGCTCATCGTCGACGATCAAGATCCGAACCCCGCCCGACCCCGGCTGCACAAGCGCCGTGAGCTCCGTGTTGCTTTCCCGCGGACTTTGCGCATCGCCAGTTTCCGCCGCCGGAAAGTCGAGACACACCCGCGTCCCAACGCCGACCTGACTGTCGAGACGAATCTGTCCTCCCATGCCGGTGACGATGCCGTGACACAGCGACAGTCCGAGGCCCGACCCCCGACCCAACGGTTTCGTGGTGAAAAACGGGTCAAATACCCGCTCGAGATCTGCGGCCGGAATGCCGGGTCCGGTGTCTTCGATCTCGACCAGCACCCGGTTTGTGCCCTCGGCACCGTCGCGCGTGGAAATGTGGATCTGGTTGCGACTGGCCCGACCCTCCGGCATGGCCTGTGCTGCGTTTACTAGCAGATTCACGAAAACCTGTTCGAGACGTCCGCGGTCGCCAAACACCGGGCGCGTGGCCTCGAATGATTGCACGACGGTGGCGCGAGGCTTGATCTCGGCAACGCCAAGTTTCACCGCAAGATCGAGGGCGTCGTGGAGATCCACGGCCTGATTGCGCGGCTTGTCGTCGCGACCAAAGATGCGCAGATCTTCGACAATACGCTTGATGCGGCTTGCACCACCCAGCGCTTCTTCAAGCGGCGTCGTCAGCTCTTCGGTTCGAGCGACGCCAATTTGATCTTCCATCTCTTTCAGAAGATCGCGAACATATTCCAGATTGAACCAAATGTACGACAGCGGATTGTTGATTTCGTGACCAACGCCAAGCGCCAGTCGACCTACCGATTCAAGCCGTTCCGCGAGTCGCAGGCGATTCTCCGCAGCCTGCCTTTCGGCAACTTCGGTATCGAGCGCCGTTCGCGCTGCGGCAAGTGCGGCAGTGCGTTCGCTGACCCGTGCCTCGAGATCGCGTACGAGGCCCGCCCGTTCGAGTGCGGCGCCAACGTTGCGTGCAACCAGCGAAAGGAATACGTCGTCGTCTTCGCCCGGAATGATTTCCGTGTCGCGTTTTCCGGGCGCCAGTGTCACGGCCAATAGGACGCCGCGGCCCTCCACGTCGTCAGGGTTTCCAATCGGCAAGAGTGCAACGTTTGGAACAATGGCCAGTTCCTCACACCGCCCGCCACAGGCCTCCATGACGAGGATGTCAATCTCGTCGATAATCTCGGGCGGAATGTCGTCACCGGTCGACCAGATGACAGGCGTGCCCGGAACGTAATCCGCGACCCACTCGGTCGCGAAGGCCACTTCCACCCGATCGATCTCCTCATGCGGGAAACGCAGGATCCGTTGTACGCCGCTCCCTGACATCCCCGGAACAAGCACCACCACGAGATCCAGATTGAAGACACCAAACAATAGGCCGGCGGCGGCACGACTGATCGCGATGGGGCTAATTGCCCCGGAAACCTCCAGCGTGAAACGATTCACTGCGGTGAGGCGCCGAATCTGTTGCTCAAGCTGGCGCTCGACCGCGTACAGCCTGCTTGCCGTCTGTGCGAACGAATCGGATCCCTTGTCAACTTTGTCGCTGTTTGACACCCACCAGGGTTAATCGTCACAAGCGGGGGCGCCCTTGATTCGCCTGCGACGCCAATCGATTGACGCTATTCCGGACCGTTCGGGAAGAAGCTGTCGGAGTAGGTGTACTGGGTCATCCGATCAAAGGTGATGGCTCCAAAGAGATTCAAGGGAATTGACAACAAAATCAACAGTTTGAAGACCCAGGTCATGCGGACGTTGCCGACCGCCAGCAAGGCCACGAGAAAAATCATGTAGTCGAGGCTGAAGCGATAGCCGAACTGAACAAAGCCCGAGTTTTGATACATCAGGGACGGCAAGGCCGTGGCCAGCACCGACAACCAGAGACCCCATGCAAGGGGGCTGCGCACGCCGCGCTTGCACAGATAACCGAGGTTCGGCGTGGTCAGGAACAACGACATGCCGTGCCGACTGACTTGCAGATAAGGCCATTTCGCCAGAACGCGCGGGAGCAACACCAGGGCAGCCGTGAGGTTGCGCGACATGAAATGGTAATTGAACAAACCCCATCGCTGCATGCGGTCTTGCCAGATGATGTTGAGGTACTTGTGTCCGAATTCACCCCAGCGTTCGAAACGCAGGTGATTGTGAACCAGCAGGATTGCAAGGATGGCGACGGCTGGAACCGCAAACCGCAGCAATCGCAACACAAGTCGCCAAGGCAGCCTTCGGGTTTGCCAGAGCTTCTGCCATCCTCCCTCGGCGCGAACCACTTCAAAGAGGAACAAGGGCAACATGAACCCGAGCGGTGTTCGCGTGGCGAAGCCAAGACCGACAAAGAGTCCCGCCAGCGCCGGACGGTGACCCTCGATGCTCGCCCACACGTACCCGATAACCATCGTTGTGGCCATGACGTGAGCCGTGTACCAAACCTGACCGACCACCGATGCAAAGAAATAGACCGAGCCCGCCCCAAACATAACGGTAAGCCAAAGATCTTCAACCGGTGTGCGCTCGGAATAGTTTTTTCGGCGCAGGAATCCAAGCAGCATGAACAGCAACACAGGGTTGAGAGCGGCCCAGACGGCGGTGAGAATGACGTCGTTGGTCGAGAGGCCCCAGATGGCAACCAGGGGCGTCATCACCACGGCTGGAAACGGCGGGAATGAAACGTAACGTTTCCACCGACGTGACACGATTTCATCGTCACGAACCGTGCGTGAGGGCCCCGACAGGGGAATAAAGCGATCGGTCGCGCCGCGACGAGAAAACTGACCCTTGAGTTCGCTGCCATCTTGTAACTTCAAGATCTCGACCCGAGCCCAGTCGTTTTCATTCGGCGGATCCGTCGTGAGCGCAAGGCTTCCGCTCAACCAGCCCTGTGCGAGATAGGCGAAGTGGTTGTAGGGAGAAGGCCGGCGCAAGCGTGGACCGGACGCACCGAGATAGGCCGCCAAAAAGACCAGGTAGATCGCGACCAGACCAGTCTTGCCGTTCAAGAAGCGTTGCAAGAAGCTTTGCAAGAAGCTTTGCGAGGAGCTTTGCGAGGAGCGCGGGGGGCTGATCACGGCCGGAATGACATCGGCCGACAGCGTGTCGGAGTCGGTGATCTCTTGTTTCATGGCGTGGTCAAATCGACAAAGGGCGCACCCGGTCGTTTGTAACCGGTGACGATTGGGACCCCTTCTCGGGTCCGCACCCAGGTGGGCTGAACGGTCCGATAGTTGTCCCAGAAGACGGCTTCGTAGAGGTTCATGTGCAGCTCGTGAACAATGATGCCCATGTCCGAATTGCGAATCGCATCTTCGCCGACGCCCGTGTTCCCCATCCCGGGTGGCAGGCGCCCATCGCGAATGTACAAATTCAGCGCATCTCCCATCACGTCGTGCCAGTAGACATTGCGACGCGCCGGGGTGTTTTTTGCCATACTGCCGAGCAACGGTAGCACGGAGTAGCCCCAGAATTGCCGGTTCATTCCGAGGGTGGCGCCCCCTGCAAAACCACCGGCTATCAAGTTGTAGTGCGATAGCCCATCCGGATGCGATCGCTGGGTCTCAGATACCGCTGGCAAAGCGAGCAAGGCTGCGAAAGCCACCGGCAAGCTTGGAACGAGACGCCGCCAGCGCGCGGCCAGGTTGGGAACGACGGTCGTGCTCAAAGCCAACCACGCAGCGTGGGCCCCCATCGCAGCCACGATGGCGAGATACGGTGCCGCGGGCATGAAGTGTTTCACGCCACCAAAGATCGGGGTTGAAGGCACCGTCAAGACAGCCATCGGTCCCAGCACCTGCACGGCGAAATAGGCCCCGCGGGCTCGATCGATCCCGCGACCCGGTGTTTTCCAGGTCGGCGTCGACTCGGGGTTCGATACGGATTTGCGGCGGCGAATCAGAAACACCGCACCCACCACCGCAAGCAGAAGCGTCGTCACGGGAACCGTTAGCGCGGTGGATACCCACGGAAACGTCGCACGCAAAAGCTGGTCACCGATTTCGGTGGGTGGCAGGTTCCAGTTCCGTCCGAGGTATTCAAAATTGTAGTGCTCGTGTTGCAGGTGTCGCATCACGTAGATCTGGGTTCGCGCAATGGGCGACACCCAGATCCAGGGCCAGTGCGCGACAAAAAGCAGAGGACCTGCCACCAACATGGCGACGAAGGCCAGGGGAATGGGTGGCAGGCGAAAACGCATCAGTCGGGCCCGATGCATCCAGATGTAGTGACCACAAAGGAAGATTGGCATCAGCCATGCGTTGTGTTTCACACCGAGCGCAATACCAAAGACCACGCCCGTGATAAGACCCCAGCGCGACGACCGCAAGGCCTTCCAGTAACACAGCCCAACGGCCACCGCCATGGTCGTGACGGGCGCATCAAAACAGGCAAGCGGCGCATGGAAAAAGTAATGCGGTTGGGCGACTGCGAGGACCGCGGCCAAGACCGACGGCGTCCGCGGCAAGAACTCGCGCGCCAAACAAAACACCAGAGCAGCCAGCAAGCCCGCCATCAACATCGCGGGAAAGCGAAACGCAGTTGTCGGTCGCCGGAAGATCGGAATCGTCCCGTGGTCGAGCTCGTAGGCGAGTGGGTGATAGGACCGCCCGACCTCCGCTTCTTTTCCATGGAAGAGCCGCCACGAAACCCCGTACAGGATCTTCATCACAACGGGATGATCGGGCGCATTGTCGCTCCAGTACGTATCCAGGCCCGAACGGGTAAACGACGATCGAATGTGACCCGACTTGATGTTGTCGGTCAGATGGGCGAACCAGCCCCAGTATCGTTCCGCAGCCCGCATGTATTGCGCTTCGTCGCGCCCTATCCCTTGCTTGCCCTCGGTGCCGAGCAACCAACACAGGGTCAACACCGCCAATAAGGCTGCGATGCCACGATCGATGCGCCGATCACGCGGCGTCAACAGCACCGTGCTCATGGACTGCGTGCCTCCGCGGCAAAACCAAAGTGCCGTGCAAAGGGTCGTTCAGACGTGATCTCAAAGCGAACCGGAACATGGGTTCCCGCCAGATCCGCGGTGTCAATGCGTGAACGTTGCCATCCCGAGGCGTTGTCTGACTTTTGAACCAAACGTTCGTGACCGCCGATAAAGACCCGCAACACCACGTCGCCATCACCCGCTTTTCGGAACCAGACGTGATGAAGACCTGCGGCCACGACCAGCTCCGAACCAAGTTCGGGCTCCCCAAATTCGATAACCACGGTCGCGCCGCCGACCGGTTGCGCATAAAGCGCCTGTCGCAGGCTGTGTCCGATCTCGAGGATTTCAGGTTTGACGAAGTTGAATCCGAGGTTGGGACAGGCAAAGCGATCCGTTCCACGCGGACAGTCCAGTTCGCCTCGCCCCGGTTCGCGGCGCACAACCCGCGCCCGGTGCCAGGCGGCCACGAAGTCGAAGTGGACCTTGGCCGGTTTGCGATCGTAGCGTTCGAGGGTCAAGGCACCGTATCGGTGACTCTGTGCGAGGGTGCCCCGTACCTCGGGTGTCCGAGCGCCCCGCTGCGCAACCTGCCACACCCGGCCGAAGCGATCGTCGTCGAGGCGAGCGGCGATGGCGGGCGTCAACAGATCACCCATGTGCAGCCGCATCACGGGATCGGCCCAGGCGGGAGCCGCAACCACCAGATCGCCCTCCTTGAACTCGGCTTTCACAGCGCTGGCGACCGCCTGCCAATCTTTTTCGGAAGGTGCAAACAGCGACGCGGTGATTGCGTTGACCGACTCGACGATCGCAAGCAACACAAGGGCTGCAACCAGGAGAACGGCAAGGCGCGAACGGCGAAGATCCATCACAAGAAAGGGCTGCGAAATTGCGCGGCCAAGCTAGCATGAATTGCATGACCGCCGCACGGCGTTTTTGGCCGCCGCTCCTTTCCCTGCTCTTGACGGGCGGGTTGGCGTTTGGGCAGGGAAACCTGACGGTGGCCGAGTCCGTCGCGCCCGAGCCGAACGCCTTGCAGCGTGCTTTTGCCGTGACGCCGGTGGGCTCCGTCGTGGTACGGATCGGCGACGCTCCCGGCAACGAGGTGTTCGTCGCAATGCGGGTGGACACACCGCCCGGGCGCCTTCGGCAAATGCTGGTCGAGGTCGAAAACTACCGACGCGCTGTTCCCTCACTCGTCCGGGTCGATGTTTCAACGAAAGCCGTCGACTGGGAGCTTGAAATTCCCGCCGCCAACTTGCAGGGCGCTTTTCGCCTTGCATCGACAGCTGAAACCGTTTCGCTAGTCCTGCAACGGGGTGCCTTCGCCCCCGGACGGCTGGACTTTCAGGTGCATCCCATCGGCAAGCATTCCATCTTGACGCTGAAAATGACGGTCAATGCGCGTGATGCGAATTGGATCACGCGACGCCTCGTAGATCGCGAGCAACTCGCAACACCGGCCATTACCGTGACGGCCGCAGTCGTCGTGTTGCGTGCGATGGCGATCTTGGCCGCACCCGACGAAACGCGTTCTGTGCGAAGACCCTTCATTGAGCCACAACCGCCCTTGCCAGCGTGGCTGCAAACGGCAGATCTCGTGGACATTACAGGCATCCTTGGAAACACAGTCCCCACGGGCCTCGTTCAAGTCGCGCCGGGCGGGCGGCTGCTCTTTGCACAGATCGGCTGGCAAGTACCCGACAGCGCCGAATCGCTCTCAACGTTCCTGAGTGACGCTCAAAGCTGGAAGGCCGTGCCCGGGTGGAAACGCATTACCACAAGCCCCAAGGTTGAAACAGTCGGCGTTGGTGCCGCACAGCGATGGTCCATCGGCTCAAGCTTTCCCTTCGTTTCCTTCGACGGGATTTGGGATGTTGGCCACGGCAAAACGTTGCGCGGGGTTTGTTCTGAAGGAGAGGGAAAAGGTGCCGTCTGGGGATGGGACGCGGTGCCGCAAGGAGACGGCAGTTTCGTGTCGTTTTCGATGCATCCCCGACTCGACCGGCTTGGATATCTGCCGCGCAAGTTCATCGAAGCCGAACCGTTGCTCGAACACGGCCTTTCCATGGGCCTTGCCTACGTCGATGCGATCGCGCTTTTACGCACCCGACCACCATTCGCAACACAACCCGCCCCCACCCATCATCACGGTCGGGCCATCGCCCCCACCATGAGCCACGAAGGGGCCGGGTGGCTCACTCGACCCACGCGACAAGCCGAAGAACATCCTGACACCTTGCATGCCTTGCTCGGACTCAAAAAAGGGACAACCGCCTGTGACATCGGGGCCGGCAACGGATACCACAGTCTGAAAATGGCCAGTTCCGTCGGTCCCAAGGGTCGGGTCTATTCCGTCGACATCCAGCCCGAGATGCTGGAACTCCTGAAAACACGGGCCACCCGGGCGGGCATCTTGAACATCACCCCGGTGCGCGGCACCGAGAAACACACGGGACTGCCCGCACGGATTTGCGATCTGACCCTGCTCGTCGATGTGTATCACGAACTGTCGCATCCGACCGAAATGCTACGCGAATTTCATCGCTCGATTTCACCGCAGGGGCGCCTTGTCCTGGTTGAGTTTCGGGCCGAGGACCCCAAGGTCCCGATTAAAGCGTTACACAAAATGTCGCGCGCCCAGATCTTGAAAGAACTAAACGCTGGCGGATTTGTCCTGGAAAGCGAAGACCATCGATTGCCCTGGCAACACCTGATGTTCTTCAAGGCCGATCGTCGCACTCACAATTCGCAGTAACCCGCTGGCTCGTAACCGCGCAGGGGTCTGCAAGCGCGCCGATCGGGACAGGGCGCAAGCTGCGGATCACACACGGGCAGACACCCGGCGATGCCGGATTCGCCCGCGACACAGACAAGGCCCATCGAACAAATCGCATCCGCCGCACAGGGGGTGACTTCCGCTGCAAACCCTGGCACCTCGCAAACCGTACCACCGGTTGGTCTTCGGTAGCAGGCGAGTTCTTTTGCGCAGTTCTGCGCCACCAGATCGCAGGTCGCGGCCATGGTATCCATTCCGGGGGTTCCGCCCATACCCTGTCCACCCGAGTCTGCCGGGGCAGCATCCGCAAGACCGACACCCACTCCGACAGGTGGTCGCGGGCCCCCATCCGTGGCACCGCTTAGCAGCACGTCGGAGCTCACAACAATCCGAGTCCCGGTGCCGGAGATACCGCCACCGCCAACACCCACTTTCGGATTGGAATCACCCGCACATGCACAAAGACACGCGGTCAACCCGAAAAACCATAGCTGTTTCACAGAACCGAGTGTAGCAAAACGGCTCATGCAAAGACATCCAGGCATGAACCCGTCATTGTAATCGGTGCCGTCGCTGCCAAAAAGAGCACCACATCGGCCACCTCTGCGGTCGTGATCCGGGCAACGCCGCCTGGCATCCCGACGCGCAGCATCTCGGTATCGACCGAGCCGGGACAAACCGCGTTGACCGCGATGCCATATTCGCGAACTTCCTCGCAAACCGCGCGGGTCAGGCCAATCACGCCGTGTTTCGCAGCACAGTAGGCACTCAACATCGCGGTTCCTTGCCGCCCGGCGATCGACGCGATGTTGATGATGCGTCCACTCTTTTTTGCCTTCATCCCGGGAAGAAAAGCCCGGGTGATCAGAAATGAACCCGTCAAATTGGCCGCGATGACGTCATTCCACGCGGCCTCGCTTGTGTCTTCGACATTCGAGCGCGTCACCACACCGGCGTTGTTCACCAGGATGTCGGCCGCGCCAAACTGTGCGACGTTTCGCCTTGAAAACCGCTCGATCTCGTCAAACCGTCGCACATCACAGGCCTCAAATCGGCAGCGATCGGCGATGGCATCGGGCAGGTCGGCCAGAAAGCCCCTGCCCTCCCCGGTGCGACTGCACCCGAGGACCGATGCGCCCGCCTTCGCGAGCGTCACCGCGATGGCGCGACCGATGCCTCGCGAGGCGCCGGTCACGACCGCGACCTGACCCCTGAGCGCATCTGCCGACGTTTTCGGATGGTCCATGGACAGGAATCTAGTGCACACCGTGCGGTTTGCCCAAGGGCTCGCGGCAAGTGCGATTAACCGCGTCGGCCGCCCAAACGGGCCGCATCCAACAAACGGGCCTTCAAATCCGGTCGGTGCAACATTTCGCCTACAAAAGCGCTCGTCACAACGCCCGATTGATCGTGGCGCTCTCCAGGCAGAGCAAGGCACATCTGTTCGGCCTCAATCACACAGCCTGCGCCCTTTGCCGAAAGACCACGACTGAGGGATTCTGCGATCTGATGGGTCGCGCGCTCCTGCAACGTGAGCCGTTTCGTGAAGCATTCCACCAGATCGGCCAGGCGACCAAAGCCCACCAACTTGCCGTTCGGGATGTACGCCACATGCGCCACGCCGCGATACGGAACGAGGTGGTGTGGGCACATGGCGTGAAAGCGCAGTCCACCCACGATGACCACGTCCGGATCGGCTTCGCCGAGCACCGGCTCCGAAAGGATTTGCACGGGATCCATCATGTATCCCGCGAGAAACTCGGTTTGCCACAGCTTCGCTACCCGCGCAGGCGTCGTGGTGAGATCGCCGTTGGTCTTTGGGTCGAGGCCGGTCGCATTCAACAAGGACTCGATTGCGGCTTCGAGTGCAGCCCGTTGAGCATCGTTGGGGTTCGTCATCTCAATCAAGCGGCGAAGGTTCAAGTGGCACCAAGTGATCGATCGGTCGTCGACCGGCCCAACCCGAAGCCCCTGTATGCCAGTGTCCGAGGCGTTTTTCGCCCAGCTTCCAGCACAGGCAAATTTCTTCGGATCCCCGGCGCCCCGGAAAATCGACCACGCCCACTTCGAGATCTTTGACCTCGCCGCCCAGATCCGCAACACGACCGAGACCATCCACAAGCGCCTCGTAGAATCCGCGCAACATCCCTTTGGCCATGCGCAGTTCAGGCGAGCCGCCGTCGTCTTCACCCGAAAGAACTTCGCGTGTGGCCGAACAGCCGAGTTGCGAGAGGCGCACTTCGGCCCGGCGCATCCCCGCGTGAAGCTGAATCACTTCGGTAAAAATCACCTCAAGCTCCGGAATCATCCGGTTAATCTCGACCACGGTGAAGTGCCGACGCGGCATACCTTCATCCATACAACGAATACCGGCCGGGGTGCGGAAAAAGCGCTTGCCGCGTCCGACGTTCACTCCGGATGGAGACCTCAACCGTGCGAGAACCTTCGCCTTTTCGCGCAGCGGCCAGCGCCGAAATTCTGTGTTAGCTTGCCGCGAGCGCCATCTTGAAAGGATCCACGCATGCTTGAAGACCCATCGTCCTTGATAGCCGTCGTCCTCCGTTGGGGCCACATCATGTTTGGCATCGTCTGGCTCGGACAGCTGTTCTTTTTCAATCTCATCAACATCCCCTTTCAGCGCGACCTGCCCGATGACGTGAAGCTGATTGTAAATCCAAAGTTGCTCTTGCGGGTTCACTACTGGTTCCGCATGGGTGCCATGTACACCTTTGTCTTTGGCTGGCTGCTCTTCGGGTACAAGTACGGGCATCAACACTTGCTGATGCACAATGGCGAGCTCACCAACCGTGGGATCTGGATGCTCTTCGGCTCGCTCGTGGGCAGCATCATGTGGTTCAACGTCTGGTTCGTTATCTGGCCGCGCCAACGTGCATTGCTGGGAGGACTTATCTCGGGCAAGCCACCGGAAAACGCAGCACAACTTGCGTTGACGGCAGGTCGAACCTCTCGCTTTAACCTTTTCGCATCGGGACCCATGCTCTTTGGCATGATTGTGCCGAACAACTACCCGGGTCTGACGCCGGTCGCGATTCTTGCCGCGATCTTTGTCGGCGTCGGATTCTGGTTCGGCATCATCAAGCGATCGTTTAAGGTCAAGACGGAGATCTGATGCCAGATCCTGCCAACCTTCGCGCGCGGGCGGCCCTTCGGATCGAAGGCTTCGGCACCTCGATCTTCACCGAGATGTCGCGCCTGGCACTCGTCCACAAGGCGCTCAACCTCGGCCAGGGGTTTCCCGATTTTCCCGCACCCGAGTTCATCAAGGAAGCCGCCAAGCGCGCCATCGACGCCAACCACAATCAGTACGCGCCCGCCATCGGCATCGGGCGACTCCGCCATGCAGTCGCCGCGCGGTGGATGAAAAAGCACGCAACCGGCTTTGATGCCGACACCGAGATCACGGTCACGCAGGGTGCAACCGAGGCACTCTTCTGCACAACCCTGGCACTTTGCAATCCTGGTGACGAGGTCATTCTGTTCGAGCCCGCCTACGATGCCTATGCGCCGGACGTTCGGCTGGCAGGCGGGAGTCCCCGATTTGTGCAGCTTCATCCTCCCGATTTTCGCATCGACGAGATCGCCTTGCGCGCGGCCATCACCCCGCGTACGCGTCTCATTGTCATCAATTCGCCGCACAATCCCACCGGCAAAGTTTTCTCCACCGCCGAACTCGATCTCATTGCGAAGCTTTGCGTCGAGCATGATCTCGTTGCGCTCTCGGACGAGGTCTACAGCGAAATGGTCTATGGCGATGCGGTCCACGTGCCCCTTTGCACCCGTCCCGGCATGCGCGACCGGACGGTGACCATCGACAGCATCGGCAAAACGTTTTCGGTGACGGGCTGGAAGATCGGCTGGACGCTGGCGGCGTCCGAGCTGACGCACGCCATTCGCGCGACGCATCAGTGGGTCACATTTTGCAACGCCACGCCTTTTCAAGAGGCAGCCGCCGATGCGCTGCAAGAGGCTGAAACGAACGGTTACTATCCGTCGCTCGTGCAAGCGTACGGCGTGCGGCGAGGGAAACTGCAACACAGCCTTGCGGCAGCCAACCTGAATTGCCTGCCGATCGCGGGTTCGTATTTTTTGTTGGCGGACATCTCGAAAACCGCGTTTCCCAATGATGTCGACTTCTGCCGACACCTGCTACTTGAGGCGGGTGTCGCGGCCATTCCACCGTCCGCATTCTATGCAAACCCCGCGGATACGCCGCCGCTGGTTCGCTTTTGTTTCGCGAAATCAGACGCCGTCCTCGATGAAGCGGCCGTGCGTCTTTCTCGTTGTCGGTTTTGAACGACGGTTCTCCCAGAGCACGATCGCCCCTGCTGCGCCAAGGATGGCCATCCCGAGCCACCACAGGCCAATCTGCCACCAGAATCCCGGCGGGTTGTAGCGCCAGTGGATCTCGTGCGAGCCCCTGTTTACGTGCACGCCGCGCAACAGGCCGTCAACGGTGACATCGGACCGTTGCTGGCCGTCCACAAACACCTCCCATCCGGGGTAGTTCGCTTCATTCAGGACCACCAGGCCATCCTCTGGTGCGGTGATCGTCGCCGACACGGCATCGGCATTGAAGCGTGTTACACGACCCGCAACCGCCGACGGAGCCAGATTTGCATCGAACGCGCGCATCAGGGGACGCAACCACGTTGCGTTGGCACTGTCCGCGAGCAACGCCTCGTCAATGACCGCGCCGACACGAACACCACGGTGATCGCGCATCGTACCCAGGGTCGAAATTACCGCGGTCCCGGGAACCGCCTTCACGCCGCCGTACCACGCCACCCAGGGCGCGGGATGGGCCACCTCGACAACGTGGGGCGATACCAACCGAAACACGTCGGGCAACATGAGGGTTGGTGCCTGGGAAAAGGTCGAGGCCGTCCACCCCATCCGGTAGTGCGGATCGAAGAAAATGTAGCGGATGTTGTACTCACCCAGCAGTTGCGGGTGGGTACGGGCTTCCACGATCACCTCCCGGTACGAAGTCGTCGCCAACGGATCAAAGTTCTGGTAGCCGCGCATCTCACGCAGAAGCAAACGCGAACCCGACCGCGGCTCCATCCAGAATTCGTCATACACGCGGTAGTCGTACAGTCCTGGAAGTCCCCTCACTTCGGGCCACCGGGGTGCATCAAGCTGCCGTGGCTCGAAACCGCGGGAATGAACGTGCGCAAACCCGTGCGGATCGATAAACAACGCTGGCAGGGCAAGCAAGGCAGCGATCGTTTTGCAGCGACCGGGTAGCCAGACAATGAGCAAGGTCAACCCCACCGCCACCGCAAGCATCGTGTGGCTTCGCGCAACAGGAGGCGCATCCGTTGGGTGAATGTTCGGAAAAGCGTTGAGGATCCACAACACCAGGGCCCCGAATCCAACCGCCATACCCGACAATGCCGCCGACCGGAGATGGGGCCGAGTGCCAAGCCGATCCACAATCACCTGTAGACCACACGCTGCCGTCGGAACCATATAGATGCCGAACAGAATGCGATATCGCGCACACACGCGGAACATGTCGAAACCGGGCACGTGCAGCACCAACCACGTGAGCACAGGCGTTTGGCTGCCGAACGCGAGCACGAGAAAAAACACAGCGCCCAAAAGGAACATCACGGAACTACCCTGATCGCGACGGGCGCCCCAGGTTGCGCCCACCAGTGCGCAAAGCACCGTGAACAATCCCATGTAGGTGATCCACGTGCCGCCCGTCGGAGAAACGAGTCCGATCAGGGAATGTTGCCAACCAATAAAACCATCGACGGCGTAGCCGATGTCGCGCAGGCCGTTCGCACGGGTGGAATGTTTCGTGAGCTCAAGGCCTGGAAGTATCACGACCGCCATCAGTGCGAACGCGATGCCGACGGCGGTCCCCATGAAGATCAGGCGGCGACCGATCCGTTTGCGATCGCTTTTCGGTGCGATGATGAACCATGCGCCACTGCGGAACACCGCATAGGGAACGACCATCAACAAAACATAGAAGTAGCCCGGCGGCGACCCTGCGCTGACCGCCAGATACAACGATCCCGCGAGGCCCGCAGCCGATACAAGCCGTGGACGTGCGAGGACGGCATCAAAGGCCATCCAGACAAGCGGCGTCCAGGCCATCGACTCCATAAAATTGTTGGTCTTGTCGCTCATCCACGGGCCGGTGATTGCGGCAGCGGCGCCGCCAAAAAGTGCGACGCACCAGTGGAACTTTCGCGACCTGAGATAGGCGTACATCAACGACGCAAGCACCACGTCGTGGAGCAACTCCTCCCCCTGCGCGATCCACCAGGACACCTTGCCGGCCAGCGCACCGCCGATCGCGAGAATCCAGTGTACGGGGTAAAAATATCCGGGCTGTGGATCGGCGTGCGCCGGATAGCCCGCGCGTTCATGGGGATTCCACAGCGGAAACTCGAACTTTCGGAACTGGTTCGCCAGATACGCAAGATCGGGCCAGTAACTATCGACGCGATCCCATCCGAACCCGGATTCTCCGGAAAACATGGGCGCCCACACCGCCGCCACCAGCCCCGTGAAAAACAGTGGGACCAAAAACCACGCACGCCGACGCGCAAGCCAGGAAACAAAACGCAAGACGACTCTGTGTGCCCCAGAACCAATTCAAAATCAACCCTCAGGACGTCAATCCCCGGATGGGTCAAGACGCCACGCGGAACATGCGGGCGGTCTTTGTGTTAGTGTTCCGTTTGATCACCCCACATGCCGCTTCGATCATTCCGATACGTGGTGGGGATAGCGTCCCTTGTCTTCTTCCTGGTTTGGGGACTGACAAGGCCTGTCCATCCGAAAAACGATCTGTTGCGCATTCGGATCGTCGACGCCGTCACCCACAAGCCAGTCCCCGCGCAGATCACGTTTTTGAAAGAATCAGGCGAGGCGCTTGCGTTCGGCAACATCATCGACCGACCGGGCTGGTCGCAAGGCCGCTCCGCTCAACTGTTTGGCCATGGGGTGCTCGCATTCGCTCACGGCCTGGCACTTTGGAACGGCGAAGGCTCGGTCCCGGTCGGAAAACCCTATGTGTTTCCCAACCCGTTCCAGTCCGGAGACTTCACGACGGTTCTTGAGCCAATTTCCTACCGCATCGTTGTGTCGCGCGGGATCGAATACGACACCCACGAAGAGACGATCGACTTGTCGAGGACCCGCAGTCTAAACGTAGCACTTCGACGCTCTGTCGACACCACGGGATACCGATCGGCTGATTTTCACGTGCATTCTTCGCCCGCGTCTCCGGACGCAGGCGCGCCCGGCCGAAACCAGGTGATCCTGGCAGCCACGACTGGCCTTGAGCTTCTCATGTCTGCCGATCACGATCGCCTGACGGATTTTTCTCCGATCATCCGTGGCCTTTGGCCGCGCACGACCATGGCTCCGCTTGCCGGTCTTGTTGGAGTCGAAGTCGCCAGCATCGGCTCGCACTTCACGGGACTCTTGCGAGAAGCCGCCGACGAAGCCACCTTCCTGGCGGCCTTCGCGAAGTTGCCAATAGCCGATCCGTCCCAGTATTTTGAAGGGTTCGCCAACCTTCCTGGGCGCCCGTGGATCAGCATGGCTCACGGACGGATGGCGTACGGCGGTTACATGCGATCCGCGCACTGCGGTCCCTGGGTCACGGGAGATCGAACGCTCCCGCCGCCATGCAACCAAAATTTTCCAGCGATGGAAATTCTGAATGGTTGGTCCGTATGTGGCTCGTTGCTGCGAGAGACCATCGACGACTGGTATCGCATGCTGGAGCTTGGCATGGTGCATACCGGCACGGCTGTGTCCGATAGCCATTTCAGTTCCGGAATCGTGGTCGGAACGCCGCGGACTTTTGTTCGCATTGACGATACAAAATTGTATTCCGTTTCGACGGATGCGGTCGTCGCGGCGCTGTCATCACAAAAAGCGATCGTCACCACCGGCCCCTTTATAACCGTGCAGATGGGTGAATTGAGAGAAGGCGACATCCATCGCGGTGCCGTCAACAGCGCGAATGTTCGCGTGCGCGTACAGGCCGCAAACTGGATCGACGTCGACGAGGTGAATTTGCGGGTCGGGGGAAAGATTGTGAAGCAATGGAACGTGCAACGGACACCGCGAACGGCCTTTTCGCAGATCTTTGAAACCCGTGTTGGACCTATTTCCACGGACAGTTTCATCACGGCAGAAGCACAAGGCAGCGACGTACTTCCGATCTACCAGGTCGGCGTCTACAACTACGATTCAGCCTGGGGCAAGGACAAGTGTCCGCCCCTGCCGGGTCAACCCGCGGGCACGGTCCCGTTCGCAGTCACGAATCCGATCTTTGTGGATGTGGCTCCGGCACCGTAGGGCATCGGCTGCGCTTGGCCTTTGCGGACAGGTTGGATATATTGCCGCGCATGGAGGACGCTCCCGGGAAGACAAAACAAGGCGCAAAAAAGCTTGGTGTCATCGCGCGCTGGCCCTGGCTTGCGGGACTGGTCCTGTTTTTGGCCGCGGCATGGATTCCGTACCGGACAAACTCTCCGACCGGCGACATCGCAAGCATCTTCAACGACCACATTCGCCACGCATATACCTCCCATGTGTTTTTGAAAAAGGGCTTCGAGCTTTACCGAGTGCCCTTGAACGTTTCGACGGCAGACGTCGCGTATCCCCATGCGCAGCACAACTGGGGGCACATGCCGCTCGCCTATCCCCCGGGTCAAATCGGTCTATTCATGCCCATGGCGCTGCTCGGCCACTACGTGGCGATGCCCACCAATATTTTCGGCAAATGGACTGTTGCTTATTTATTGCTGTTCACCTGCCTGGGGTTGGTGGCGTGGTTGAAATGTCTTGCGCTTGGTCCGCCAGGGTTTCGACTTGTCCTCGGACTCATTACTGTTCCTGAGTTCTTGCATCTTTCCCTTTCGGGATTCTACGATCCGATTTGGCTAGGGTGCGGGGCCATGGTGGTGTTGCGATTGACGCAAGACAGGCCGATGAGCGCGTTGCGGTGGTTTGCCGGCGCTGCCTTTCTTCACTACCGAGCAGTGATTCTTCTGCCGCTCGGAATTTTGGCAGCGTGGCGTGCCTGGCACCAACGGCCGTTCAAGAAAGGTGATTGGGCAACGGTGGCCTGGTGCGCCTTCGCGTTCGCGCTGGTTCTCGTATCCTTCTACTGGATGTACCCGGTGACGGCGGCCCAGCGTGCGACCGCGCCGCCGTTGTCGTTGCGCATTGGGACGCATTCCCCGATGCAAACTGCGATTGGGATCTCGACGCTTGTCATGGTGGTACTGGCTGCACGGCGTCAGTGGCTGGCACTCGGCACTGTGATGGTGGGGACGGCCATCGCCTTGTCGGATTTCCAGGGCTACGAAGGGTACTGGCACCACGCGGGGGCTATCCTTCCCGTGTTGCTCGTGCCGATGGTCCAAAAATTCCATGCCCCGTCGGCGCTGGCCACGCAAGCGATCGCCGTTTTTTGGATCATCGCGCTCCAATCGGTGGTGTGGTTGGTGAATCCGGTTTCGTTCTGGCTCACGTTTTTCCATCGCTTCATCCCCGCATTGTGATGAAGCGGGTGCGCACCACCCGGCCGACGTACGCATCGAACGCGACCCGGGTAGGCAGGCCCGGCCGAATGTGCTGTAATACATCGGCACCGGCGGTCGACTCGATCGCCCCTTCTGGCCCGGAGGTTATCCATGAAGTTCGGACGGTATTTTCTCGCGGTTGCTTTGTTGTCGGCGATGGCCCCGGTTGCCCACGCGCACATCTTGTTGTCGATGCCGAAGCCGCGAGTCCCTGGCAAGGACGATATCAAATACGCTGCGCGCCCGTGCGGCGGCACGCGCAACCTGGCCGCCGTCACCACGTTCAAGCCCGGTGAAACCATCCTTTTCAAATGGAACGAAACCGTCCCTCACCCGGGATATTTCCGCATCGAGCTTGACTCCACCGGTGACGACAGCTTTGGCTATCTCGACAAGGCGACCTACGACAACACGATCTACAAGTACTTTAACGGTGGCACCGTGAAGCTTGCCGATCTCCCCAAGGAAGTTGTCGAGCCCGTGGAGGCAGGCAACAGCCTCTGGATCTTGCGTGACTACTGGGGCTTGCACGACGGCAAGGCCGGAAAGTTGCCCTGGGAGATCATGGTCAAGCTGCCCAATATTGTGTGTGACAATTGCACCTTGCGCGTGACGCAAGTCATGGCAGACCCCGGCCGCGCCTATGCCAACGCGTTTTACCTGCACTGCGCCGACATCAAGATCGCAGGAACGCCGGCGATGAATACGGGTGGCGCGGGTGGTACGGCCAGCACAGGCGGCACCACGGGCAGCGGTGGCAACAGCAACACGGGCGGCGCAATCGGCACGGGTGGCAACAACAACACCGGCGGTGCAAGTACAGGCGGCAGCAAAAGCGGCGGCGGCTCCGGACAGGGCGGCGGCGGCGAGGCGGGCATCGGCGGCGGCGAGGCGGGCAGCGCCGGCGGCGAGGCGGGCAGCGCCGGTGGCGGCGACGACCGCAAATCAGACGGCGGCTGCAGCATCAACAAACGCAACACAACTCCCGGAGGACTCCTCCTCGTGGCCGGGGCATTGGCTTTCGCCCTCTCACGCAACCGTCGGCGTCGATAGCCTGCCGCGCGCAGGCGGCTACAAACAGACGCTTGTGGGGCTTGCGCAGGTCAAGCAAATCACGTTCGGACGACCCGCGCAGGGGTCAACGGTGACGTTGGTACACTTGCCCCCGTTCGTGCATCCAATCGGCGATGCTCGCTCGGCGCAGTTGACGTTGATGCGTTCGAAACATTTCGCCGAGGGGAACGCGGTGCCGCTGCACCCAGGGGCAAGCCACTGGCAACGCGTTTGCGTCTCGCAGGTGGCGAGGTCGAGATAGTGGTCGCAAGTGGGTGGGCAGGCTTCCCGGTTCCAGCTGCATTGTTCGGCCTTGCCCGAAGGCGCACAGATCTCGCGCTGTATTGAACCGTCGGGACAAAACAACACCGCGCCGGGCGTCGGGGGTCCGCACGCATTCGCACCACAGACGGGGGGTGGATTGCAGGTGCAACTGTCGCAACCATTGCTGTTTTTGACGAAGCCGTATCGGCAATCAAGTAAGCAGGCAATCGCAGGACAAATGGTTGGCGAATTGCACGCGCATAGCTCACACCCGTTCGCATCCACCTTGTTGCCGAATTCACAGAACATGTCGCACACGGCGCCATTGCAAAGCTTGGTACCACTGCCGCCGCCCGTTCCGACCGTGCCCCCGCTCGCATGGCCACCACTTCCAATCCCTCCTCTGCCGTTGGCCGTCCCGCCCGTGCCTGGATCGAAACTGTCACCCTCGCCACAGGCTATCAACACCATGAGGGCAGAGGTCGGCGCCAACCACGCAAATACAGAAGGTTTCATGTCCCCATCCACCAGCAAGTCCCGTTCCAACCCCCGATCGGACAACCGGCGACAGTAAAATCCGTCACTTGCCCGCAGGCCCGACTCAGAAATCTGTCAATCCCAGGTGTCGTAGCGATCGAAGTGCATGGAAAAGCTGGCACGACCCTGGGTCGCCGAGCGGAGATCCGTTGAGTAACCGAACATGCGGCGCAGCGGAACCTTGCACAACACGATGCGCTGATTGCCCCGAAAGCCCACGTCTTCAACCTGGGCGCGGCGCTGGTTCAGATCACCCAGTACATCACCGACGCTGGCCTCGGGTGAGGTGACCTCGACGCGCATGATTGGCTCAAGCAGTTTCGTCCCCACCGAACGGAACGCCTTGCGCAGGGCTTCGGCAACCGCGGCCTTTTGACCCGGAATCCCCGACGATTCGGGATGGTATTCGATCCCGCAGAGCGCGACCTCGATGTCTTCAAGTGGATATCCCTGCAAACCCGAGGTCATGGATTCACGCGCTCCATCCATCGTGGCTGCAACCAACGCCGCCGGGATCTCGAGTACCTTGCCGCCCGCGATCGCAGTCGGAGGTGGCAGGGCAAGCCGCAGCAAATTGCCCGAGCCGCGCGCACGCGGCCCAACCCGAATCACCGCGTGGCCAAACAACTTCTGGCCCTCAACCTCGCGTTCAAAGCGCGCTTCACCTTCACCAGCGCCGGCAAGCGTCTCACGACACACGACCTGCGGCCGACCCACGTTGACCTCGACGCCGTATTCGCGACGCAGGCGATCCACCAGAATATCAAGGTGCAACTCGCCCATGCCGCGGATGATCGTCTGGCCGGTCTCCGCATCGTCGCCGTAGCGGAACGTCGGATCTTCGTCAGCCAGTTTTGAAAGGCCAAATTCAAGCTTTTCTTTTTCAGCCTGGGTTTTGGGTTCGACCGCAAGTCCAAGCACCGGATCCTGAATGCCAATGCGTTCAAGCAAGACCGGATGTTCGGGGCTACAAATCGTATCACCGGTCCCCGCATCGCGCAGACCCATGGCAAGTACGATCTCGCCCGCGCCCGCCTTTTCAAGCTTCTCACGTCGATTTGCATGAACGGCGAAAAGCCGTGCTACTTTTTCCTTGCGACCGGTCCTCGGATTCAACACCTCTTGCCCGGCCTTGATGACACCCGAATAGATGCGCAAATACACGGCCTTTCGGCCTTCGTCCATCTGGACCTTGAATGCCAGCGCGCCAAGCGGAGCGTTGTCTTGTGGCAGAAGAACGATCACCTCTTCGGTACCGGGTTTGACCCCGTGCACGGGCGGCACGTCGAGCGGCGACGGCAAATAGTCGACCACGGCATCGAGCAACGGATGCACCCCCTTGTTCCGCAGCGCCGAGCCCGCCAGTACCGGAACCATCTTGCACTGCACGCATCCCTGCCGAATCGCGGCCTTGAGCCGATCGATCTCGATTGGTTGACCTTCGAGATAAGCCGTCGCCAGCGCATCGTCGATATCCGCACAGGCCTCGATCAATTTTTCACGGGCCACGGCCGCAAGCGCTGCATGCGAGTCCGGAATGGCCTCGATCCGGGGCTCTTCGTCTTCGACGCCGGAAAAATACAGGGCGCGCTCCTCCACGAGATCAATCACGCCTTCAAATGTGTCCTCCGCGCCAATCGGCAGTTGAATCGGCACGGGATGAGCACCGAGGCGCTTTTCGATCTGTTCGACAACTGCCGAAAAATCAGCACCCAGACGGTCCATCTTGTTGATGAAGGCCATTCGTGGCACATGGAATCCGTCCGCTTGCCGCCAGACTGTCTCGGATTGCGGTTCGACACCCGACACGCCACAGAACACCACGACCACGCCATCCAGCACGCGCAGCGAGCGCTCGACCTCGATCGTAAAGTCAACGTGGCCGGGCGTATCGATGAGGTGCAGCTCGTGGTTTTTCCAGGTGAGCGTCGTTGCAGCGGCTGTGATCGTGATGCCGCGTTCGCGCTCTTGCGGCATCCAGTCCATCTGCGCTTCGCCGTCATGGACCTCGCCCAACTTGTGGATACGGCCCGAGTGAAACAGGAACCGTTCCGATACGGTGGTCTTGCCCGCATCGATGTGCGCCACGATCCCGATGTTTCGGGTGCGCGCAAGACGGGGTGGCTTTGCTGGTTTCTTGGTGGAAGTAACACTTTCACCGGACTCTTGGTCTGACATGAGCCGACGGATTATAGGGGCCAACGCCGTCAGAACAACCGGAGCTGTCCGCCTCGCTCGACGGGGATGGCTCGCGCGACCCTCGGGACCCGCCTCTCTTGGAGCCCGTCGGCCACCACAACGAAGCGGTGGCGCTCGATCCTTCTCGAAACCGGGCACAAAAGGCGCCGCCTCAGAGCGGGCATCGATTCGAAAAATAACCTCCAAGCCGTTGTTATTAAAAGCAAAATTTCCGGTGCCGGAAATCCTCGAGATGCCCCCTTTGCTTTCCCGTATAGTGCGCGGCCATGAATCCCGGAGATTTCGAGACGCAGCTTGAGACCCTGCGCAAAACCCTCTCTTCCCCAGGGGGAAACCCGGGCAGTTTCAAGTGCACAGACTGCTCCAGTTCGGCCAAGTGCCTGTTTTGTGTCGACTGCGATGCCTGTTACCGTTGTACCCACTGTGAGCGGTGTCGGGGTTGCACCGAATGCCTGCACAGCGTCGATTGCGCTGCGTGCCACGGCTGCACGCACCTGATTGGCTGCGAAAACTGCCACGCCTCGGCCTACTTGAGCGCGTGCTACGACTGTTCGGACTGCACCTACTGCCTCGGTTGCGTGGGCCTCGTTGGCAAGGAATTTTACATCCTGAACCAACCCCACGACCGCAAGACCTACTTCAAGATTCTGAAGGAACTGGGCTTTTAGGCAAGATTGCTGAAACGGTCTTTTGCGGCAACGGTGGGGTTGATGATAACTTTTCCCCCGTGAACCGTCCCACCCGAAAAGCCAGAGCGAGGTCCGTTCGTACCCGCTGTCAGGCCACCCAGCATTGGCTCGCGCTGTCATGAAAGTTCGCTTCTGGGGTGTTCGGGGCTCCCTGCCCGTGCCGGGATCATCGACCGTTCGTTACGGCGGCAACACCTCGTGTGTTGAGGTCCTGTCGGATGCGGGCACCCGGGTGATCGTCGACGCCGGGACTGGCATTCGATTTCTCGGCAAGGAAATCGTGCGAGAGGCACAGTCTGCGGGAAAAAAGATTGGCTCGACGTACATCCTCATCAGCCACACGCACTGGGATCACATCCAGGGGTTGCCGTTCTTTTCGCCGCTTTACAACCCCGAGGCGCGGCTGCAGATCTTCGCCCGGAAACGAGACGACGTGCGGTTGCGAACGGTGCTCGCCATGCAGGCCGATACGCCCTACTTTCCGATTCCGTTTCACGAGACACGCGCATCCATCGACTTTGGTGAACTGCCGGACGAGGCCACCTTTCCGATCGCCGAGTTGAACATTGCAACCGCTCGACTCAACCATCCCTATGTCGCGACCGCTTACGCCATATCAGGCGATGGTTGCAAGGTCGTCTACGTTTCAGACACAGCCCCGTTTGAAAAGATCCTCTTTGGTGAGGAATTCATCGCGAAGGCACCCGGGGCCGATGTCGAATTGCCGATCGGCGACCGCAATCAACTGTCCGCCATGCGCTCGTCACTCGTGCGCCTATGTGAAGGCGCCGATCTCGTGGTTTACGACACGATGTTTACCGACAACGACTACAAGATCCTGCCGCACTTTGGACACTCGCGACCGATGGACGCCATCGACATTTGCCGCGAAGCCGGCGTGAGCAAGCTCGCGCTTTTTCACCACGCCCCCGAACGCAGCGACGACGAGGTGGATGCGATGCTTGAAACCGCGCGCAAGCTTGCACGAACCGTGGCACCGAATCTGACGATCTGTGCGGCCTACGAGGGATTGCAGCTCCCACTGGGAGGATCCCGCTGATGGAGATCACCTTCTGGGGCGTTCGTGGATCGATTCCGTCGCCGGGACCAGGCACCGTCCGATACGGCGGCAACACGCCCTGCGTTTCGGTGACCCTCGCGGGCGGCGAACCGATCATGTTCGACTGTGGTACGGGTGCCCGAAACTTCGGCAATGCCCTCATGTCGACGCCTTTTGGCAAGGGACAGGGTCAGATGACCGTGGTGCTATCCCACGCCCAGTGGGATCACATTCAGGGTTTCCCGTTCTTCCGGCCTTTCTACATTCCGGGCAACCGTTTTACGGTGGTTGGCGCACGCAGCGCGGCCGAACTTCAAACCGTGCTGGAAGGCCAGATGGCTGCGCAGTACTTCCCGGTGCAAACTTATCGCAACATGGCCTCCGCGATCGAGCTTGTCGGTGCGCTGGACAAAGATCGCATCGCCATCGGCACGGCAACGCTGCGCGCGTGTCCGATATTGGGGGGCCCACCCGGTGCCGCTGGCTATCGCCTGCAAGATGGAAAAAAGGCCATCGCCTACGTCGGCCATGGCAGCCCACTGAGTGGTACGCATGCCGAGATCCAGGAACTTTGTCGCGACGTCGATCTCCTGATTCACGAGTGTTCGTTTACCCCCGAAGACAGCTCGCGCTATCCAACGCGCCAGCTGTCTTCGCTCGATCAAACACTCGAAACGGCGATCGGCTCCGGTGCCAAGAAGCTTGCCCTCGTGCACTACGATCAGGACTATACCGATGGCGAAGTCGACGCACTCGTCGCACGGGCCCGTGCCGCGGTTACCGACCGAGGCTCGAAACTAGAGGTAATGGGTGCTGCCGAGGGGTTGATTCTGAAGGTGTAGGGGGTCAGCGACCTTCTTGCATGCGTGGATTTTTCCGTAAAATTCCACACATCCGACGCCATCGAACACGCGTCCCAGGACCAAGGGCGCAAAAACCGGGTCGCTCGCCTAAACGCGAACCACACCTTTTTTCAGCAGCGATTGCAGCTGTTCGGCGGTGGCCAGATCGGGCGCCTTCGCCCTGTCGAAAACGCTTTGCAACGTTCCGCCGTAAAGCGCGAGCTCGAACACGTCGAGTTCCTCGGGCGTCAGATCGCGCAGGCGAACCGGCAGCGGACGCGGAATTGTGATGACAGACGCAAGGGGCGGGAGTTTTTCGGTCACCACCGCGAACTCGTCCATCTGGCGCATGCCTTCCATCAGCAGCGCTTCGGTTGAATCGTCGATCTCTTCGCCAGCGGGAACGGCGATTTCATCACCCTGCTCAAGCTCGAAGAAGCCGGAGTTCCAGGTGAGCAATCGATACATCACCTTGCGGGGATTGCTGTCACCACTGTCGTCGATCTTGGCAAAGTAGATCTGACCCTTGCGGAAGAAGATGCGTCCGGTACCGTGGTCGGTTCGTAGCACAAGCTGTCCAGACTTTCGGCTTGTCGACAAAAGCTGAATCAGATCGGGCAACGGAATCTCGTCGATGCTTCCCGACATGCTCCGCGACGGGGGTCGCTGATTGGCTTCAACTTGCATTTTGGACCGGGCCTCGGTTTCTGACAGGTTGTTCTTGACCGCTTCACCATTGAGCACCACGAGCTTGATGATCGACGTCCCAATCAGGATGCGGTCGCCGTCCTTGAGCTCAACGGTTCGGACTTTCTCGCCGTTGACGAAGGTTCCGTTCGTGGAACCCAGATCTTCAATGCTCACCGCGGTCGATTCAGTGTGAATCTTGGCGTGCTTGCGCGAGACCATGTCCTCGACCAGCACCATATCGAGCTCGGACGATCGGCCGATTACAATCTCGCGGTTCGGGCGCAAGGGAAACTCGCCTCCCTGGTATTTGCCGGAGATGAACCTCAATGCCCACAGAGCGGTCTCGTTCGGGGCGTCCGTTTTTTCGTTTTCTTGCACCGCGATTATGGCCTAAACCTGCTCAATCACTTGCATACTATGGCGATGTCCCCGGGTCGTCAACAAAGCCAGTTGTACGAATATCCTCTCGTGAGCGACCTGAAAGCACGCGATCGAGTGCATCGGCAGTTGCTTCTTCAACCAAAAGTCCGGAATGGGTTGTCGGCAAAATAATGTTTTGCGCCCCCGGCAACAAGGCCATTCGAACGGGCGCAAACCAATCGTTTTGCCCCGTGATGGTGAACAGGCGTACACCTTCGGGTAGCGGTCCTTCCTTCAGCACTCGCAAAAAAGTGCTCGTCGGCAGCAACTGGCGGGCGGCACCAAACGGCTCGGCGAAAAAACCCAGCAGCGCCGACCAGGTTCCCCCGACGGGCGAACCCAACAGAACAAGGGTTCGGACCCGACGTTTTCTGTCGAGCTGTTTGACGTAGAAAAGTCCCACGAGGCCTCCCATGGAGTGGCCAGCGATATCGACCTGCTGCAGCCCGGTTTGTTCGACGATTGATTCGACCTTTCGGGCGATGTGCGCCGCTGTGTCTCGAATATCGCCCGTGTTCAGCCCGCCAAGACGGTAGGTGAAAACCACGTAACCGCGATCGTATAAGCGCCGGGCAAGCAACTGAACTGAGCCTCTGTTCGCGAAGTATCCTTGCAAGAGTAGAACGGGAACCCTCGAGCCCGATTCCGATGCGACGCACTGCGAAACCGCGGTGGCAGAGACGTGGGGTGCGCGGTTGCCTTCAAGCAAATGACGCGCATAGACAGCCAGGTTGTCGGCACCCCGGCGCGCCTGACGGCCGGCGAGTTTGAGCCGGTCCAGAAAATCCATCTTTCATCCGATGGTAACACCTTGTGGATCATTCCATGAGCGCGAATCCAATGGACCCAGGGTCAACCGAAACCCACGCCAAAAACCGGATGTTCGGCCGTTTTCTGTGCCAGGAAAAACTCGACGGAGCAGCACCTTTCGAGTTGTGGCGCGCCCGCACCCACGGCCTGGCTGGTTTTGATCGCGCCTTCGCCGTCAAGGCCTTGAACAACGCCCAGTCCGGTCTCCGGCCGGATGCCTCGCAACGGCTACTCGAGTTCGCGAGCCGCGCGACGGCGATTAAAGATCCCCACATCGCGCAGGTTGTCGACTGCGGCACCTTGCCCGACGGCACAACCTACGTCGTTACCGAATTCGTCTTCGGCAACAACCTCGGCGCCCTCGTCAAACTGGTTCGTTCCGGAGCGCCGGGTGACAGAGAACAATTGCCTTCCTCTTTGCCGGTTCTGATAGCGCACATTGGGGCAGAGATCGCGGCGGCACTTTGTGCTACGCATTCCATCGCGCCTCCCCTTGTTCACGGCGCTCTCGGTCCCGGCAACGTCATCATCACGTCGCGCGGCCAGGTAAAGGTGGTCGACTTCGGTTTGCGCAATGCGGTCATCCCTACCCGTGGCTCGGGCGGCCGACGCATTTTGTCCGAGTATGCCGCGCCCGAGATGTTGTTGGCAGGCGATGGCTCGATAGAGGGCGATGTCTTCGCGCTCGGCGCAATGCTGTTTGAACTGGCCACAGGCAAAAGCCCTCCTTCCGCACGAAATCCACGCAGCTCAACCGATCTCGGTCGGGCCTTGTCGCAGATTCCCGAGACGCTCACGTCCGCCATCTTGAGCATGGTCAAACCCGATCCCTCGGCAAGACCGAGCGCCTCCGAACTAGAGCAATTGCTACACGGTGCTTCCGGATCGCTGTCCGAGACTGCGTTGCGCTCGGAACTGGGCGCACTTTCGCGCCGCCTCGATTTCACGGATTCTCGGGCACGGGATCGCGAAAACACCACCATCCCATCACCGGCGGAATCGTTGCGTCAGAGAAAGTTGCACCCGACGCCGAAAGCCACGACTCCGGTCCCCGCGTCAGAGGCGCTACCGCCCCTCAATCCGTTTGAAGACGCGTCGGCCACAAAACCACCGGGATTTGGCGAAGTGCCGACGCGGAATATTCTCCGTGACACGTTTGATTCACCGTCGAGTCGTTCGCGACAACAAACCGAAAAGCCGTCCACTCGTTTTGATCCGAAACCGCGCGCCGCCGCTGCACCGCGCGCCTTCCCCGCCCCCCCTCCGACCCGGATACCTGTTCCGTTTGGCCAGCCGCTGATGCCCGCCAACAAGAAAGCCGAGTTTGATACGGCACCCACCGCGAGCGGCGCCGGCAAAGGCTTCGACGCTGCCGCCACGGCAGGAAAGCCCAAAAACCTGTTCGATGCCGAACGAACGGCAGGCGAGCCCAAGAGCCGATTCTCCGCAGAGCGCACCGGAGGCGCTCCGAAGGTCATCACGTCGGACGAAAAAACTGCCCTCGGTGAGCGGAGCGATTTTCATTCGCAAGACACAGCAGGTGGTGTCCCAACACCCGCGACGGGCTCGCCTGCGCCGCTGCCTCGGCCCGCACATGCCTTCGCTGCCCCCCCAGCCATGCCACTCGTCGAGGTGCCGACGCGACCGTCCAAGGCCGAGGCCGGATCGATGGCGTCGGCCATCAAGCGCCACCACTTTTTGACGCCGGTTCCGAGTGGCAAAGACGTTCCGCTCAACCGCAGTACCTTTGATCCAAAGCTGGGATCGATTCCGGGAGCAGCCCAGGATCCCGCCAAGACCGCCGAACTCGAATCACCTGTGTTTTTTGATAGCCCCAACACGTCGTCGGCCGTACTGCTAACCGCCGACGACATGATTGAAATGGAGCCAAGCGTCCGCGACGCGGCTTCCGTGAGTCAAACGGACGAGGGGATCCCGCGCGTTTTCCCATCGCGAGCACCCACGCCACCGCCGCGGGGCCGCGAAGCCATCAACATGTTTGGCATCGAGGACGGCGAGGTCGATGCGCTGTTTGCGCCCGGTGTTCAGGGCGCCCATGCGGCCGACCAGATCGCCGCCGCAACCAAAGCGATGGCAAGCAATCGACCGGTGGAAGATGCCTTTCCCGCGGTGTCGGCGGTGGACAACGCAGTCCATCACCTGGAATTCTCGGACGATCCTATCGCTGCCATTGCACATACCCACCCGAGCACAACAGGCGCCTTCGATCCTGACAGCATTCGTCTGACGACGCCTTCGCCAACGTCCGAATTCGTGGTACGAAAGAGCGGACGCAACAAGGGACTCATTGCGACCCTTGCGACCACGGCACTGGTCGCGACGATTGGCATCATGGCTTTGTCCGCACCCGAGTCCGAAGGGGTGAACCCCGTCGCGAAACCGGAGGCGGTGGCACCGGTGGCGATTGCGCCTGAATTGGCTGCTGCTCCTGAAGTGGCGCCTCCGTCTGAAGTGGCGATTGCGCCTGAATTGGCTGCTGCTCCTGAAGTGGCACCTGCGCCTGAAGTGGCTGCTGCTCCTGAAGTGGCACCTGCGCCTGAAGTGGCGATTGCGCCCACACGGGCGGCGGTACAGGCGGTTTCAGCGGGCGGTGCCGCGCAGAGGAATGCCGCGGGGGAGTTGGTGTTCGAGCTCACGACCGATCCACCGGGAGCCGAGATCTGGGTGAACGGCGGTTCGCGCGGGATTTCACCGCTGTCGGTGAACGTGCGCGATCGTCACAAAACCCTCGTCTTGATCCGGCCGGGATTCCAGATGATGGAAATCGAACTCGACCAAGCGAAGCTATCGGTCAAGGAAACGTACAAGCTCGTGCCGGTACAAGAGTGGTCCGAAGGGACCGCAACGGTTTCCGTGGAGTGCGAGAAAGCCGGGAAGTATCCGATCCTGATCGACGGCAAGGAGACAGGATTGCTGTGTCCCATGCAGGTTCAGGTGCCTCCCGGAAAACACGTCGTATCGATCTTTGTGCCGTGGCGTTTCAAGCAGTATCCAATGCCAGTTGATGTTGCTGCCCGTAAGACGGTTAGCGTTCGCTACGCGAAGTAGCTGTTTGCAGTCGTTGCGACAGGGCAAGGGAATTGAAGCCGATGCCGTATTCGCTCGAAAGGAGCTGGCCGTTGGCGCCGTTGCGCATTTACTACAAACGGCACGACGATCTGCTTGAAATCGTCAGAGTTTATCACCGGGCGCAACGGCCCATCACGCGGTAGGTAGGTTCCGCCGCGGGCGCAAAACACAGCGCGTGAACGAATATCGTCGCCAAGCCAATTTTCATTGCGCACATCCGTTTGGCAAACCACGGCGGATCATCATGGCGTTCGATATCCCCTACCCGTCGCCCGGATCGCGCAGGCCGTGTCTTCGCAACAACTCACGCAGGTGCTTGCGATCCAGCTCTGCTGCGCGTGCTGCCGCCGAGAGATTGCCGTGGTGGTTGTCGAGCAAGCCCTTCAGGTATTCCTTCTCGAAGAGCTCGACCACGCGGGCCTTGGCGTCCTTGAAGGGCAGATGCAAGGAGAGCGAAATCTCTGCACCGGGCAGGGGCGTCGTCAGTTCTGGCAACGCGCTCGACAGAAGAAGCGCGCCACCGCGGGACAGCGCCACCACCCGTTCGACCACGTTGCGCAATTCGCGCACGTTGCCTGGCCATTCATAGCGTTGCAATCGCTCTATGTCCTTGTCGGTGATGGTGGAGCCCCGACCCGGGGCAAACTGCTCGACGAAATGGCGCACCAACCGGGGCACATCCATTGGGCGATCGCGCAGCGGCGGAACGGTCACGCGCACAACCGCAAGCCTGTAATACAGATCCTCGCGGAACCGACGGGCCGCGACCTCCTTGCGTAGATCGCGATTGGTGGCCGCGACCACCCGAACATCTACTTTCTGCGAGACGTCGCTGCCGACCGGACGCACGATGCGCTTGTCGAGCACCCGCAACAACGCGGGCTGCAAATCGATCGACAGCTCGCCTATCTCGTCGAGAAACAGTGTCCCGCCATTGGCCTCTTCAAAAGCGCCACGGCGATCGGACACGGCACCCGTAAATGCCCCTTTCCTGTGACCGAACAGCGCCGATTCGATGAGCTCACGTGGAACCGACGCACAGTCGAACACAACCATGGGGTGTTTGCGGCGCGGGCTGTTCCGGTGAATTTCCTCGGCGAAAAGCTCCTTGCCGCTTCCGGTTTCTCCTTCAAGCAAGACGGTGGCTTCCGTTGCCGAAACGTCCTCTAACAAGGAGAACAGCTGGCGCATGCGTGGTTCGCTGCCGATGAGCTGGCCAAGGCGATCGGTTTCGGCGGGGACGAGTTCAACGACCTCTTCATCGGGAACGTACTTCAGAACCGTATGACCGATTTGAACTTCGGTTCCGTAGTCAAGGACGACCTCACGAATGCGAGCCCCGCGAACATAGGAACCGTTCGTGGAACCCAGATCGCGAACCACCAGCCCTTCGTCGCCCAACACGATCTCGATATGACGACGCGACACGGTGGGATCGGTGAGGCGCATGCCGCATTCGGGGCCTGCGCCCACGAGCGTGGGAGACGCACCCACCACGAAACTCTCACCCCGGTCGGGGCCCCGTATCACCGAAAGACGTCCCCGGCCCGATTGCCGAACGACGCCGGCGTCCGGATGGATGACCCGCGTCGGCGACTTCGGAAGGTTGTCCTTCACGGACCAGCCTTTCGCCACAGGAAAAACGCAACACAGGCGATCCCTGCGAGACCCAAAAGAATCCAGACGAGCGGATTTTTCTTGCGCGGAGGAGGCACACGAAACGCTTCACTTACCATCGGTAAATTGATCGCTGGCATGGTTGCGGACGACATGGCGAGGGTTTCGAGCGTTCCGCTTGGAACCGGATGGACGTTATCTTCCGTGCGACGCGCCGTGAGATCACGGGGGGGCAACGTTTCGGTGCGCTCCCATGGTTTGCCCGGTCGATGGGCAGCAAGCGCATCCCGATCCATGCCAAGTTGCCCAATGCGATCATCAACAACAGATGGCAACCCACCGCCTGCCCCGGCCTGTCCCATCGGAAGGCGTTCCGTATCACCGACAGCGTAATCGCTGCGCGACCATTGCTCCGGGTTGGGACCAAGCAGTTCCGCGAGCTCTGCCGCAAGACGCGGTGCCGAGTAGAGGATCCCGACGCTTCCCGCGACATCACGCAACGCCTGCGCGAATGCAGCGGCGCTGGGATACCGATCATTGGGCGAGGTGGAGAGCGCGCGGTTCATCACCGACTGTAGCTCCAGTGGAACATCGAGCCGTCGTTCAACAAGCGGCGGGAGCGCCCTGCGGTACACCTCTTCAGGTGGCGTTTGTAGATCGCCCGTAAACAATCGCTCGCCAATGAACGTTTCGTACAGGCACACGGCGAGCGAAAAACAATCGCTGCGGCCGTCGAGCTTGCGGTTGTGGGCTTGCTCGGGCGACATGTAGCCCACCTTGCCGCGCACGCGATAAAATACCGACGCAAAGGAATGAGCCTTCGCGATGCCAAAATCCGAAAGCTTCACGTCGCCGTGGCCCGAACACATGATGTTCGAGGGCGACACGTCGCGATGGATGATGCCCATCGCGTTGCCCTGGGTATCCACGCGGGAATGTGCGTATTCAAGACCCGCAAGCACCTCCATTCCGATGTGCAGGATGGCGGCCACCGAGATCGGCTTTTTCTTGAGGCGAGCGCGCCACGCGATCGTCCGAAGATCGGTACCGACCACGTACTCCATCACGATGAAAAGCGCGTCCTCGGAGCGCACGAGGTCGTAGGTCCGGACGATGTTGCTGTGGTCTATCGACGCCGAGATCTTGGCTTCGCGGAAAAACAGGTCGCGAAACTCCGGACGGCTCGTGAACTCGGGCAGAAGCTGTTTCAGCACAACTTCTTTTTCGAAGCCGCCTGCCCCCAGCTTTTTGCCAAGGTAGATGGCTCCCATGCCACCCTCCGTCAGATATCGCTCAATGCGATAGCGCCGAAGTGAAGACTGAGCGCTGCCGCTAACCACGCGTTTAGGTTAAGCCGCAATGCGTCCGAGCGCAATTCCTTTGCCTATGCCTTCGTCGTCGGCACGTGGGTCCAAATACGCGCTATGGTGGCCTCCTGTGCCCATGCATTACCCGCTGCAAAGCTTGCTGGTGCTGCGGATTTCGGCCGAGAAGGCGGCAGAAGAGGCACTGGCGCTCGCGGTGGCCGCAGTTAGCGAATGCGAGCGTGAGCGAACTCGCCTGCAAGGCAACGCCGCATCGATTGCACAAAATCGACGCCAGGAGATCGAGGATCGCGCCCGCATCCTGCCAGTGTCAGCCGAGGCGGCTTTGCAGGAACAAGCCTTCTTGAAGGGATTGGCCGACGCGCTGACCGACGCGACGAATCGTCTGGAGACCCACCGTCGGGAGAAACTTGAACCAACGCGATGGAGAGAATCCGCAGCAATGGCAGTCCTCGTCGAAGCCCGTCGGCAGCGGGAAGCCCTCGAGAAACACCGCCAGCGGATCGAATCGCAAGCCCATCAGCTCCAAACCCGGCGCGACGAAGATGCCGCATCCGATCTCGCGATTGTGAATCACACGCGAGGTCGCTTGAGCTAGCTTATCCCCGCTGAACTCAAGCCAACTGGGTAAGGATGTCGACGCCGGTATCGGTCACAAGCAAGGTGTGTTCGAATTGTGCCGATCGCTTGCCGTCGGCCGTCACGACGGTCCAGCCATCATCCCAAAGCGCATCCTGCCAACCACCCAGGTTGATCATGGGTTCGATCGTAAAGGTCATGCCGGGCTCGAACACCCGGGTCGCCTTGCGATCGTAGTAGTGCGGGATCTGCATGCGCGTGTGGAAGGTCTCGCCGATGCCGTGTCCGCAATAGGTACGAACCACGTTATAACCATGCGCGCGAACCTTGGCCTCGATGGCGTTTCCGATATCGCGCACTTGGCCACCAGGCTTGACCGCTTCGATACCGCGATACAAACACTCGCGCGCGACCTCGACCAGCTTGCGTGAGGACTCATCGACGTTGCCAACCGAATACGTAGCACTGGTATCGCCGTGCATCCCATCAAGGAAAATGGTCACGTCGAGGTTGACGATGTCGCCATCTTCAAGCGGACGGCTGTCGGGAATGCCATGGCAAATGACTTCGTTGACAGAGGTACAAACCGACTTGGGAAAGCCGCGGTAGTTGAGTGGGCTTGGATAACCGCCTCGACGCAAGGTCGCCTCGTGAACAAAGGCATCGATGGCATCGGTGGTGATTCCGGGCGCAACCAGGGCACTTGCCTCTTTCAGAATCTCACCCGCGGCCCGACACGCACGGCGCATGCGTACGATGCGTTCGGCGTCTTTGATCTCGGGCAAATTTGAGTATCCCGGTCGCGTGGACTCGGCGTAATCAGGGCGTGGAATCTCGGGTGGAACGAACCGTTTCGAGCTGAC
Source organism: Deltaproteobacteria bacterium (assembly GCA_034439895.1). Lineage (GTDB taxonomy): Bacteria > Myxococcota_A > Polyangia > Fen-1088 > Fen-1088 > JAWXBF01. The sequence continues at coordinate 1,239 of JAWXBF010000385.1, read as the reverse complement.
GATTCCGGGGCGAAGGCGCACAGGCCCTTTGACCTCCTCACCCCGATCGAGATCGCGGTGACAACGCTTGTATTTCTTGCCGCTTCCACACCAACAGTTTTCGTTGGTACCGGGCAGCACGGCAGGCCTCGTCGCGCCTGTCGCCGTTGGGGAAGTGTCGTCCTTCAAGATAATCGGATGGTAGTGCATCCCGGCCCGGGCTGCGAGTTCACAATGCGTCAGAAACCTCGACGCCGAATTTTCCGGGGAAACCCGGCTCGACCAAACCGAGGGTCGCCCACACCCGGGTCCGCGCCGTTCGATACCGAACAACCGCGGTTGCATAGGCGCTTGCCCAAACAGGTGCCTGTTGCACGGAGGCATGCTGGTAGAGCCGATTCGCAATCGACTCAACAAGCAAGGCCACACGCATGATCTCGCCGAGCGACCGGGCGTCGACGGTTCGTTCAGCCAGATCAAGATGCGCAGCGAGCGTTTCGAGCAGCAAAGGCACCGCCCCATCGGGTTGCTCCTGGCCAAAATGGCGATGGGATTGGTTCAGCACACAACGACGGGCAGCACAGACCGTTTGTCCCTTATCGAGAGAGCAGGCCTCTTCGGGACTTTGACAGCGCAAGGACGGATCGAGGCAAGACCCGGTATCGTCGCAGAAACCGAATTTCAGATCGCGACGGTAGTCGGGTACTTGCACATCCAACAGGAAAACAATCCCGCTGTGGCCCACGGCACCGATCACAAACGCCCATCCCGCCTTCATTTGCTCCAAAGTTTGCAATGCCTGTTGCCGCGTCGAAGCGCCGGTCAAAAGAAATCGATGGACGTGCAACCACTGTTGCAGCAACCGTTGCACAATTTTTCTGGCATGCACACCGCTGCCGTCCTGCCCATCGTCATAGGCGCGGTAACGAGCCGATTCGTAAAGCGCCGCAAAGTGTCCAAGGCTGATGCACCCGGCATCGTAATCGAGGAATCCGTCGCGAAAGTTGTGAAAGTCCATGCTTCCAGATTCGTACGACGCGTTGTCCGAAGGTTTGCGAACCAACTCTTTCAAACATAGCTCGCGCATCTGGACATCGACGACACCCTGCGGCACGCGGTCCACAAGCGGCACTGGACCCCGGGCCGAGACGCGCAAGCCCGGACGGAGTGGATCCAAACAGGCCACATCGCCCGACATGGACAAAAATGGCGACACGTCGGAGCCCATCGAAGGTGAGGTCCACTGCCCGCGCAATTCCA
>JAWXBF010000384.1:0-24541 GCA_034439895.1 Deltaproteobacteria bacterium | reverse complement strand
GCGATTCTGACTGAGCTTGTTGGCACCGACGGATCGTTTGACGCCGAGGAAGTCGGAGAGTTGATTCGTGCGACGATTGCTCAGTGCTTTACCGATCTGCTGGCCGAGTCCAAGATCGCCGCGCTCGATCTCGCGTCGAACTACAACGACATGGGAGATGCCTTGCGCAAAAAAGTGTGCGAGGCGATGGACACCGAATACGGACTGCAGATCCCGACGTTGCGCATCGTGAATATTTCCTTCCCTCCCGAGGTTGAAAAAGCGCTCGACACGCGAACCAAGATGAACCTGATTGGCAATCTTGGGCAGTACCAGCAGTTCCAGACCGCCGAGGCGATGGTGCTTGCCGCTGGCAACCCGGCAGGTGGCGGTATGGGGCAGGGCATGGGCATGGGCATGGGTTTTGCGATGGCCAATCAACTGGCGGGTGCCGGTGCGGCCCCGTCCATGGCACCGCCACCGCCACCAGCACAGATGTTTCACATTTCCGTTGGCGGTCAGACTCAGGGGCCTTTCCAGGTCACCCAGATCGTTTCGAGCATTGGTGCCGGTCAAGTCACTGGCCAAACGCTGGTTTGGGCGCCCGGGCAAGCGGGGTGGTTGCCTGCGAACGCCGTGCCTGCGCTTGCGGGATACTTTGCTGCGCCACCACCACCGCCACCTCCATCAACCCCATAGATATCCGTGCCTCAACAATCGTTGGAAAAGAAGGCCGCCCGGCATTTTCCGTGTGAGTCCTGTGGCGCGGATCTCGAGTTTCACATCGGCGCCCAACGGCTCAAGTGTCCCTACTGCACGTTTGAAAAAGACCTCGCACCGCCGCCGAAAGACGTTTCGGAAAACGAGCTGAACCAGGTACTCGAGCGGTTGAACAAAACCTGTCGTACGGTTGCCGAGGCCGCAAACGCCGGACGCAAAGAAGTCGTCTGTGGTGGGTGTGGGGCGACGGCGGTGTTCGAGGGCAGCCTCGCGACCTCCGAATGCGCGTATTGCTCCCTGGCGATTCAGCTTTCGGACGCGCACATGGCGCCCGAGCGGCTCGTGGTGGACGGGGTACTGTCCTTTGCGATCGAACGTGGGCACGCGCACGCGCAGCTTGTTCGCTGGGTGAAGTCGCGCTGGTTCGCACCCAATGCCTTCAAGGAAAAAGGCATCAGCGGAAAATTTCAGGGTGTCTACCTGCCGTTCTTTACCTTCGATGCGATGACCTATTCGCAGTACACTGGTGAGCGGGGCGACAACTATACCACCACCGAAGGCACCGGGAAGAACCGCAGGACGGTTACACGCATTCGTTGGCAGTCGGCAAGCGGTGCTCTGCAGATTTTTTTCGACGACGTGTTGGTGTGTGCAATCAAGAACCTTCCCGAAAAATTGGTGCTCGGTCTTGAACCGTGGCCACTCGAAAAGCTGGGTGGTTTTCAGGCCGAGATGCTGTCGGGATACCAGTCACGGGTGTACGAGGTCGATTTGCCCGAAGCCTTCGCCACCGGTCAGGCACGGATCGATGACGAGATTCGTTCTGCCGTTCGACGTGATATCGGCGGCGATCACCAGCGCATTCACTCGCTATCGACCGACTATTCGGCGCTCAAGTACAAGCACGTGCTGTTGCCCGTGTGGATGTTGAGTTACCGCTTCACCGAAAAGGTGTTTCAGATCGTCGTCAACGCCCAGACCGGTGAAGTGCAGGGTGAGCGGCCCTGGAGCTGGGTCAAGATAGGTCTGGCTGTTGTGACGGCGGCATCGCTGGTCGGGATCGGAATCTATTTTGCGAACTAGGACTCGGGGTGGGTGGACCTAACGCGACCCTGGTTTGACCCCTGGACCGCCCGTTTGATTTCGGTCGGCGGACCCTGAATCTTTTTGCGCGTTCAGCCGTTAATACCCGCATGCACATGACGCGCAAGGGAAAATGGATCTTTGGTTCGGTTGCGGTGGCGGTGGTTTTGGCGGGCGTTGTTTCAGCCGGCGTGGCGCAAAAGGTTAGCCAGAAAGAACTCGGCGGGCCTGCCCGGTATCTGACCGCGCTTTCAACCGACAAGCAGGTGTACCGTTCCGGCGAAACGGTGTGGGTGCGCGGCGTGATCTTGAATGCGTTCGATCACCGACCGCTGAAGGAATCGGCGAATGCGGCGATTGAAGTCCGTGGACCGAAGGGAGAGGTGGTCGCGTCCGGCAACAGCGCTAGCAACGATGCGGTCTGGTCATTCTCCTGGACAGTTCCAGATGGGCTTGCGGGTGGTGAGTACAAGTTAAAGGCGACCTATCCGTGGCACGGTCACCCACCGGCCGAACGAAAGTTTGACGTGCGGGTTTACCGTGCGCCGCGACTGAAGTCGCAGATTGTATTTTTGCGCGATGGTTATGGCCCGGGTGACAAGGTGACCTCCACCGTTACCGTCAAGCGTGCCGAAGGTGGGTTCCCAAAAGGCGCGCAAGTGACGGCGACCGCCCTGGTGGACGGCGTCGAAGTAACACGAATCGTTTCCGCCGTGGATGCCAAGGGTCAGTGTCAGGTTAGCTTTCATTTGCCCAAAACCATTGAGCGCGGCGAGGCGACCATGGCCTTTGCCATCGCGGACGGGGGTGTTGTCGAAACCGCGACCAAGACCTTGCCCATCTTGTTGCAAACACTCGATCTCACGTTGTTTCCCGAAGGCGGCGATCTGGCGTCGGGTGTGCTCAATCGTGTCTATTTCCAGGCCTTGACTCCGGCACAAAAGCCGGCCGACATCGCAGGTGTGATCGTCGACAGCAACGGAAAAGTTGTGTCACAGTTCCGCTCCGAACACGAAGGCCGTGGGCGATTCGACTTCGTTCCGGAAACCGATGTTCGTTACACCTTTCGGGTGCAAGAGCCCTCCGGCATCAAAAAGACCTGGACCCTACCCGAGGTAAAGGTGGGAGGTGTCGCGCTTCGTGCCCGTGACGATCTGACCCGACGGGGTGGCACCGTGATGGTGCAGGTTGGCAGCGCGCGCCCTCGGACCGTCACGGTCACGCTCAGCCACCGCGAACGCGTGCTCGGCACGAAGAAGGTCACGTTGAACAGCAAGTCGCTTGTCGAGGTTGCGCTTGGGGCACGCGGCGCCGATGGCGTTTTATCGGTGATGGTGTCTGGCGAGAGGGGTGAGCCGCTGGCCGAACGGTTGCTGTATCGGCAGCCGTCATCGGTCCTGAAGGTCGAACTGCGACCCGACAAGCGCACGTACATTCCCGGAGAAACCGTCAAGTTGACCGCAATCGCAACACGGGATGGACAACCCGTCTCGGCGGTGATCGGATTGACCGTGACCGACGATGCGGTGATTGAGATGACCGAGAAACGCGATCAGGCACCGCAGCTTTCCGTGATGATGCTGCTCGAGCCCGAGGTCAAGGAACTCGCGGACGCGCATGTGTATCTCGATTCGCGCAATCCGAAGGCCCCTCGGGCGCTGGATCTTTTGCTGGGTACCCAGGGTTGGCGCCGATTTGCGCTCGTGAATCTGGGTGATTTCGTATCGACCCACGGCGATGCCGCGCGCAGGGCCCTTGCGATTCGGATTGCGCCGCCACAATTCCTCGGTGGTCAGGGGTTTGGTGCTGGCGGTGGGGGGATGGCCAGGGGTATGGCGCCGCAAAAGGGAGGCGGTCGCGTGCCCCGGGCGCCCCAAGGTAAGGACGACTTCGAGCGCGATGAGATGATTCCGATGCCGGCTGCGATGCCTCCGCCCGCTCCCAGGCCCGGGAGGCCCGCGGATAATAAGGTGGCTGCCGAACCGATGCGCCAGGCTGCCGCGCCGCCCGCAATCGCCAAGGAGGCCGTGCAAGGCGGGATCGCAAAGGCCGAGGCCATGATGGACGAACAAGCCGTCTTCCGCGAGGAGAAAAAGGCTCGGCGCATGGCTCCGCCCCAGAGGGTCTACGCCCGAGAATATGCACACATTTCCCAACCCGGACGACGCCCGGACGAACGAACCGACTTTACAGAAACCGTTTACTGGAATGCTGGCATCCGCACGAACGCAAACACCGGTGAAGCAACGGTACGATTCGCACTCAACGACAGCGTCACGGCGTTTCGCGTGTTTGCCAACGGATTCGATGCAAGCGGAGCGCTGGGTGTAGACAATACGGCGATCAAGTCGATTCAGCCGTTCTATGCCGAGCCCAAGTTGCCTCTCGAAGTCACAACGGGTGATACGATTGCGTTGCCCGTGAGCATTGTCAACGGGACGGCCTCAACCTTGAAGGGGGCCAAGGTCGTGTTGTCCTCATCGTTGCCGCCCGATGCGCGGGGTTTGCAAATTGGTGCGATTCCGCGCCTTGATCTGCGCCCCGGTGAACGTGTGCGTCGCATTGTCGACATCGCGGTGGGCGCGGTCGATGCCACCGCGGAAATGCGCCTGGATGTGACTGCCGATCCGTACGTCGATATCGTCAAGCGAACCCTTTCCATCAAATCGAACGGCTTTCCGGCCCAGCTCGCATTCGGTGGTTTGACCGGAACGGCGGCTGCAAAACACACGCTCGTCATCCCTTCGAACACCGTACAGGGAAGTCTTTCCGCCACGGTGGCGGTCTACCCAACGCCCCTTGCGAATCTAGCACAGGCGCTCGAACGCCTGATTCAAGAGCCCAACGGTTGTTTCGAGCAGACCAGTTCGACCACCTATCCGCTGACGATGGCACAGCAGTATTTCAAGGGCCACACCGGGGTTGATGCCAAGGTCATTGCCTCGGCGTCGGAAAAACTGGAACGCGGCTATCAAAAGTTGGTCGGTTTCGAGTGCAGCGACAAGGGCTACGAATGGTTTGGTGAGAACCCGGGCCACGAAGCGTTGACGGCGTACGGACTCATGCACTTCACTGACATGGCGAAGGTTCGCGACGTGGACGCGGGGATGATCTCGCGCAGCCGGGATTGGTTGCTTGGCCAGCGGGACGGCAAGGGCGGATTCTCGCGCAAGCGGCGTGCCTTGCACACCTGGATCGAAGATCAGGATTGCTCGAACGGCTACATCCTCTGGTCGTTGCTCGAAAGTGGCCAGAAAAGTGGTCTCGACAAGGAGCTCGCAGCTTTCAAGAACGCCGCCAATGCGAGCAGCAACAGCTACGTGATGGCGCTCGCCGCGAACGTGTTCGCCCTCGCCGGAGACCACGCCACATCGAAGGCGCTGATGCAAAAGCTTGGTGGTAAGCAGCAGCGCAACGGCGTCGTGGCTGGCGCGACCACCTCGATCGTTGGCAGCGGTGGCGAGGCACTGGAAATTGAGACGACGGGGTTGGCCGTTCTTGCCTGGTTGCGCGATCCCGGTTTTGCCGGCCAGGTCGAGCGTTCGATGAAGTTCCTTGCGGATTCCTGTGAGGGGGGCCGCTACGGCTCGACCCAAAGCACGGTTCTCGCTCTGCGCGCGATCGTGGCGTACGACGAGGCGCGCTCTCGTCCGAAGACCCCCGGCAAGCTTGGGATCTGGGTTGACGGGAAGCCGGTCGGTACCTCGGTAGCCTTCGATGGAAACACCCAGGGGACGATCATGCTGCCGGACATCGCACCAGCGCTGCGGTCTGGCAGTCATACGGTTGAGGTTCGCATGGAGGCTGGAGCGCCGATGCCCTATTCCATAGCCGTTGAATACAATGCGTTGACGCCGGTCAGCGCGCCCGAGTGCAAGCTCGATCTCGACGTAAAACTCAGCAAAAGAAGGGCCCTTGAAGGCGATTTGCTCGAAGCCATCGCGACGGTGGCGAATCGAAGCGACAGCGCAATTCCAACGCCGACGGTGATCGTTGGCCTGCCGGGTGGACTTGAACCTCGTCACGATCAGCTGAAAGAACTGGTCAAAAAGAAGACGATTGATGCGTACGAAGTACTTGGCCGCGAGGTTGTGCTTTACTGGCGCGGGATGGGTGCGCACCAACGCGTATCGGTTCCACTGTCGCTGGTTGCGGCGATCCCCGGTCAATACACGGGCCCCGCGAGCCGCGCGTATCTGTACTACACCGACGAGCACAAAAACTGGGTCGACGGCTTGAAGGTCGAGATCGTCCCGAAGAACTGACCCGTTAACTCGGTCGTTGCGTTCGAAACCCGGCGCAAAGCGCCACCAAATCGGTCGCCTCAAAAACGTAGCGCGTCTGGCAGAACTCGCACATGACATCCGCCGTGCCGGGGTCCGCAAGCAGACTTTCGAGATCGCTTTCCCCGAGCAATCTCAAGGTCGATTCAGCGCGCTCTCTTGAGCAAGGGCAGGCAAACTGTACGGGCCGCGTTTCAAGAACCTTGAGATCGTCTGCCATCTCGCCAAGGACATGGCGAACCAGTGCACCGGCTTCATCCGCCGCACGAAGTGCATCGAGAAATGAAGACGTGTGCAATTCTTCACGCAAGCGTTCGAGCGTTTCTTTGTGGGTGCTATCCGGCATCGCTTGTAAAAGCAGTCCACCCGACCGAACGATGTTGCCCAGTTCATCGAGTTCGGCATCGCATACGAGAACGCTGTCGATCTGTTCGCTCATGCACAGATAGTGCTCGACGTCGGTGTCGACCTCGCGCCCCGAGAGATCCGTTTGGCCACTGAAGTTTTCCTTTAGCCCAAGATCGCGAGCGACGCTGACCAGGCCGTTCTTTCCCAAAAATGAAGAGAGTGAGACCCGAACCCCGGCAGGCGCGGCCGGAAGTGTGGCGTCGATCTTGCTCGGATAAGCCCGCACGTTGCCGTTTGATTTAGCGTCAGCCGTGAGGCCGCCGATGCGACCGTCGGTCGCGATGCGCAAGGTGACGGATTCATCGTTCTTGGTGAGGCTCGCCAACAACAAAGCGGACGTGCTCGTGCGTGCGAGGCCTACGGCGAGTAGACCCTTGGCCTGATGGCGCTCACAAATATCCACGACGAGGTGGGTGTTGAGCACCACGACGGCGCGGAGGGAATCGGATTGCAGCAGACAGCGTGCGATAGCGTCGTTGTTCTTGGATTCGCTCATCGGGGCCTTCTCGGTTCGGGAATTCTGCGAGACTGTAGCAGGGTGTCGTAGGATGTACCGATGCCTCCTCGCCAGCTGGGCGCGAAAGTCCGCCTTCCTTATAAGGAGCCGCCGCGGGCGTTTCGGGGTGCCATGGCCCTCGCGGCTCGCTTTCTGCCGTCGCTGGCCGCTCGCATCGGAGTCCGCCTGTTCTCGATGCCACCGCATTTTTCGGTGAACCCTCGGCTTGCGGCGCTGCTCGCAGATGCCGACCGTACTCAGATTTCCGTACGGGGTTTGCCCGCAGTTATCCACCACATTCCGGGCACCGGACGCCGTGTATTGCTGCTGCACGGATGGGGAGGTCATAGTGTTCAGATGGCGGGCTTTATTCCGGCACTGCGCGCTGCCAAGGCCGACATTGTTGCGATCGATGCACCCGGTCACGGACGCGCTCGCGGTCGGATGTCGACCCTGTTTCATTTTGCCGATGCCGCTGCGATGGCGGTCAAACAGTTCGGACCCTGCGATGCCGCGATTGCACACTCCCTTGGTTCGACCGCGCTCTGCTGGGCCATGGGGTTGGGCCTGCAAATTCCCCGCGTTGTGTTGATGGCTCCCATGCCCGCACCGATTGCGACCTTGCCGCGGTTTTGCCGTTTCATCGGGGCACCGCCCGGGCTGTCGCGTCGCATGGTCGGCCTTCTTGAGGCGCGTTATAGGGTTCGAGCAACCGACGCATCCCTTTACGCGTTGTTGCCAGGCATCGAGTCGCAGTTCTTACTGGTCCACGACACGGACGACACGCAGGTGGGCCTCCACGAGGTGATGCGATTGCAAGAAATTGCCTCCCGCCGAATGCAAACGTACACGACGAAGGGACTTGGTCACGCCCGCATCCTCAATGACCCGGCCGTGATAGCAGCCGCGGTCGAGTTTTCGATTCGCGGTACGTTTGTCGCGCCGCCGGCGCTATTGCTTGCGGCGGCGACGACGTAGACCCAAGAACACGACTGCCGCGACGAAAAGCGGCCACGGTTCGTTTCCTCGCGGTTGATTCGAGAGCGCACACGAACAACCTCCGCCACCTTCGGTGCGTACGCGCGTCGTCGTGATCTTGAGCGCACAGGTAAGCTGCGGCGCACAGATGGGCGCGCCATCAACCGTCATCATACAGAGAAGACATCCCGAAGGACAAAGCCTGTCGTTGCAGGCGTTGGGACAACGTGTGCTTGCGCAAGGATCGTCGATGCATTCGCCCGTGAGTGGTACGCATTTCGATTGTCCGGGGCAGATTTTCAGACGACAGATGTTGGGGAGGCAATCGCCGTTCTTCGGGTCACAAACATCGGCGCCATTGCACACCTTTTGCGCGCACGCGTCCGGCTGACAGCTGCCGTTCAGGCAACGTTCACCGGCAGTGCACTTTCCGTTGCAGTTGTTGATGCACTCGCCGGCCACGCAAAGTTGCTCGGCGCCGCAAGTCACCGACGCGCAGGGATCCTGCTTACACCGACCTTCGAGACATAGTTCGGTGGCGCTGCAAAGTGAAGGCCTCGTCGTGCAGTCGCCGCATTCACCCTCGAAACAGGTTTTGGGATCCTGGCAGATGACGCCCTGACAGGGGTTCTTGCAGATGCCATCGCCTTCGTCGCAACGGAATCCCGGGTCGCAGTTGACGCCCTGGCACTTCGTGCTGCGGCAGATATTCGGCTTTGATGACGTGTCGCAAGCGAATCCAACCGGGCAGGGAAATTCGCTGTCCTGGCAAAGCAACTGGCATTTGGCCATCAAGCAAATGCGACCCGCGACGCAGAGATCGGATCCTTCATCCGTAACACCGTCGCAGTTGTTGTCCTTGCCGTCGCAGATTTCGTCCCGTGGCCCGATGGCTCCTTCGCAGGCAAGCGGCACCTGCCCCTTGCACACCAGCGTGCCGACCCGGCATTCACCCGTCTTCAGCTGCGCCAATGTCCAGGGCTGCGTCGAAGGGACACACTCTCCGCCGCCGAGGCCTTCGTCGGTCTGGCCGTTGCAGTTGTTGTCCTTGCCGTCACAGAGCTCATCGCTGCCCATCGACATCATGGTGCTGCATTCCAGCTTTCCGGATTTGCACGAGAAGGTTCCAGCCCGGCATTCGCCGATCTCAATGCCACAAACGTCGCCGACACCCGCCACGGTTCCGTCGTCGGTCATGCCGTTACAATTGTCGTCAAGACCGTTGCACAGTTCGACACCCGGGGTGATAGCCATGACGGGACAGGAAACGTCGTTCCCGTTGGTACTGCACACCGTCGTCGCGCCCCGGCGACAGATCCCCATCTGTCCGTTGTTGCACAGGGCTCCCTTATTAAACGTCTCGTCAACCGCGCCATTGCAGTTGTCATCCGCGTTGTTGCAGACCTCTGCTTTGGGTCCAACGCATCCGACGCACTGAAGCCCTGATACGCCCTGGCACGTGGTTACGCCCAGCTTGCAGTCGCCCTTGCCGTCCTGTTGAGGGGTCACGACACCACCGCAATCACAGGTAGCGCCAGCACCGGGAATTGGGTCTTCGTCAATCAGGCTGTCGCAGTCGTCGTCGACGCCGTTGCAAACTTCGATGGGTGGAACGTTGTCGGCAATGATCTCGATCAGCTTTTGTTTGATCGAGTTGGTGTTCGTCAAATCAACGCCGATGGCGGTGTTGGTTCCGCCTGCTGCCGCAACCGGATTGTTGCCCGCAACCAACGAATTGTCGGTCAGCACGTAGGTCTTGACGCCCGCTGTGCCATTGAGCAATCGGCAGGCTTGAACGACAGGATGCAACGGCGGGTAGTTTTGGGCGCCTGTGTTGGCGCACGTGGTGGGGTTGATGCCGTAGTCGGTCAACACACTGGTTGGCGCCGGATCACAGCTCTCCTGACCGTCGGTCACGAGGATGACGATGTTTTGTCGACAGGCCTTCTTCGGATCGTTGGGATAAATGAGGTTGTCGAAGTATAGGCGCGAGTAGAGGAGCGACCGGCCAAGCGGGGTCGCCCAGGCGCCACTCGTTCCTGAGGGCAATCCGCTACCTCCCGTTCCTTGCGGACCGGCGCGGATTTCGGGCTGCGTGATCGTGATACCGTTCGAGGTCTCAACCTGGTCGATCCATTCGTAAAACTTGTAGAGGTTGCCGTCCGGTGGATCGAAGTCAGCTGCCACTGGGCCAAGCTGCGGGCTGAACTGTCTTGTCACGTCGAGCACGATTGCATCGCGCAGACCGTTGCGGAACCAGGGCCCAAACGTGGTTTCCGGATTCGGATCGGCTTGCGTCGACATGCGACAGCCTGGAAGAAATGGCTGACCGCCGCCGGTGACAGCGATGCCGGTTTGCGCATCGGTGCTCGTGTAGTGTCCACTCGGGCAAACGGGCGTCATCGCGGGGTTGTCGACTTGCGGAAATCGCGCGAGGCCGAAGTTGGCTTCGTCGGTTCCGATTTCGGAAAGTGCCGCAGCCATGGCCTGCTTGAGCACATAGATGCGACGGTCTTGCCCTGCACCGCCGCACATCGGTGAGCCGTCCTGACGCGTGTCGCCCCACACGTTGTACGTCATCGAGCCGGAGGTATCGAAGACAACCAGAATGTTGGGCTTGAGCGGCTGGGCGAATGCAGGCGTGGCGATCGCCATGAACAAGGTGCAGAGGCTTGGTATTACGCGTTTCATTGGGGCAGATCTCCCGTTCGGCAGCAGCGGAATCCAACCGACGGCAACAACACCGTTGTATCGGGAGCCTGGACAACCGCATCACAACGGAGTCCCGGGGCGACCGCCCCGAGGGTCGCCGTGTTGTAAGCTCCACCCCGAAGTTCATAGAGGTTCCCGTTGGCGGTGGTGGTGGTCCATTCCTTGACGTTGCCGCTGAGGTCCCAGACAGTCGTATCCGCAACACACCGGGTCCCACCTGGGCTCGCCGCCGTTCCCGTTGGTAGTTTCGCCGGTATTCGATTGGCCCGGTGGTTGGCGCCATTGCAGACCTCGGCGTCAAACGTGTTGCTGTAAGGGTAGGTTCGCATCGCGCCGCCCTGACAGGCAGCAACCCACTCGGTGCCTGTGCACAATCGCCATAGAGTGCCGATGCGACCGCAGGCGGCTGTTGCATCTTCCTTGCTGATATCGGACCAGGGGAGTTTATTGGGACTTGAACAGGCCCGCTTCCCAGCCTCGAAGCCGGCACTGAGGGCGTTGGCATCGACACGACCGGCCTCGTGGATAAAGATCGTAACCCCTTGTGCACCACCGACGTTGGGCAGGAATACCGTTTGTTCATCGCTCGTTCGGTCGGATTTCGAGAGCAGTTCGTCGGTCTTACCGTCGCAGTCGTTGTCGAGTCCGTCACACGTTTCGTTTCGAGCCGTGCCTGCCGTTGCACCGCATTCAGCGGCAGTCATGGCGGCATTGCAGCGCAGGAAACCGTCGCGAGCACATTCCCCGAGCACCGAGTTCGGCGTTCGACAGGGTGTTGGGGGTTCAATCAAGAAGGCTTCATCCTTCAGACCGTCACAATCGTTGTCGAGTCCGTCGCAACCGCCGGTTTGATCTTCGGTTTCCCGAAAGGATGCCGGGTAGGGGCAGACCCATCCCTGTGTGCCCATACAAACTGCCTGGGCGGCACCGCAAACCCCACCCTGGCGGCAGGTGAGTCTTCCGGCCGCTATGGCTGCGGGCTCGTCCGTCTGACCGTTGCAGTCGTTATCCACACCATCGCAGATCTCGGCGCCGCCATTGCTGGTTACGCATGCGGTTTCACATCCGAGTGCCTTGGGATCCCGATCATAAAAGCCAGGCCGGCATTGCACAAAGTTACAGGTGCCGTTTGTACACGCTGCCAGCGCAAAGGGAAAAGCACAGTTGGCGTTGCATCCGCCGCAATGGCTCAGGTCGTTCTTCTTGTCGAAGCCCTCGTCGGTTTTGCCATCACAGTCGTTGTCGCGACCATCGCACAGGGCCTCGTTCTTGTTGCCAGCGGCATCGTGGTCCGCGCCAATCAGGATGCATTCGCAGCCGTTGATGGCGCTTTTGTCGATGTCGATCGCACCTTGAACGCAGCCGTAGCCACATTTTCGTTGGTTGCAAATCGGGGTCGAGTTGGGTGCATCAGTGCAAACGCTATCGCAAGAGCCGCACGATTCGGTGCGGTCGAGCAATGCCGACGCCACGTCATCGACCCGTCCGTTGCAGTCGTCGTCGAGGCCGTTGCAGATCTCCGGTTGCCCAGTCGTCGCACACGCATCCAGTCGAATCGCGGCGTCGCGTGGTACGAATATCGCCATGTCCACTGGCATGCGGGCGTCAACGGTCGCGCTGGACCCATCCGGCTTGTCGCCGCCTTCTTCAACCGTTTTGAATTCGTATTCGCGCTCGGCGCATGCAATCAAGATCGATGCCGTTGCAAAGCCAAACGCCAAACGTTGAACCAACTTCGTTACGCAATAAATAGATGAATCCGGTTTATGAGCCATACGCGCCACGTCCGGTGGGGATCTATTCCTACCTGACGACCGTTTCAAGCCTTTTCGACTGTAGGTCTCGCGCCGACCTGTCGCTATTCGAGGTCGGATGCGCGAAAGAACCAGCCCAGCTCGAAGCGCGCGGAGTCGACACCGTCGCTGCCGTGAACCGCGTTGCGCTCGATGTTGGTTCCAAAGCGCTGGCGAATGGTGCCTTCGGGTGCCTTGGCCACATCGGTCGGACCCATCAAACCGCGATAGGTCAAAACGGCATTCTCGCCCTCGAGCGCCATCACCACGCACGGACCCTCGGTCATGAAGGTCACCAAATCGCCGAAGAAAGGACGCGCCTTGTGGACAGCGTAGAAGCCTTCGGCTTCTTTTCGCGACAGTCGTGTCATGCGCATCGCCAAAACCCGAAGACCGGTTTTCTGAATCATGGCGAGGACTTCGCCCGATGCATTCTTGGCAACGGCGTCTGGTTTGATAATGCCGAAAGTACGTTCGATACCCATGGTGTCTTGATCCTGTTTGTTACATCTAGGTTACATGAGGCGCGCGGCCATGGTCTTGCCCATGTCCGATGGCGTTGCCGCAACGGCGATGCCAGCGTCTTGCAGTGCTGCGATCTTGTCGCCTGCGCCACCCTTGCCGCCGCTGATGATGGCACCTGCGTGTCCCATGCGGCGTCCTGGCGGTGCGGTCACGCCAGCGATGAACGCGCACACCGGCTTTTTCATGTTCGCTTTCACGAAGGCCGCCGCGCGTTCTTCTGAATCGCCACCGATTTCGCCGATCATCATGACGGCTTCGGTCTCGGGATCTGCTTCAAACATGGCCAGGCATTCGATGAAGTCGGTTCCCTTGACCGGATCGCCGCCAATCCCGATGGCCGTGGTTTGTCCGAGGCCCAACTGTGTGAGCTGGTGGGCCGCTTCGTAGGTCAAGGTTCCCGAGCGGGAAACCACGCCGACGCGGCCGCGCTTGTGAATGTAGCCCGGCATGATGCCAATCTTGCACTCACCCGGGGTGATGACACCGGGGCAGTTGGGGCCGATGAGGCGGAAGTGATTCATGCCCGTCAAGGCGCGGTTCACCCGGACCATATCGAGCACTGGAATCCCCTCGGTGATACAAATGCCGAGTCGAATGCCTGCATGGGCGGCTTCGAGAATGGCCTCGGCGGCGAAAGGTGGTGGAACGTAGATGACCGATGCGTCGGCTCCCGTTTTCGCCACTGCTTGCTCGACCGAGTCGAACACCGGAAATCCCTCGTGCATCGTGCCGCCCTTGCCGGGCGTGACACCACCGACCACCTGGGTCCCGTATTCGCGCATCTGTTTGGCGTGAAAGGTACCCGCCGAACCGGTGAGGCCTTGCACGATGACCTTGGTATTCTTATTGACGAGGACGGACATTACTTTGCGCCTCCCACGAGAGCCACGATCTTCTTTGCGCCGTCGGCCATGTCATCCGCAGAGGTGACAGCCAGCCCGGATTCGTTGATGAGTTTCTTTCCGAGTTCCACGTTCGTGCCTTCCAATCGGACTACCAGGGGCACTTTCAATCCGACCTCTTTGACGGCCGTGATGATGCCTTTTGCAATCGTATCACATTGCATGATGCCGCCAAAGATGTTGACGAAGATGCCTTTTACGGCGGGATCGGCCGTGATGATCTTGAAGGCCGCGGTCACTTTCTCAGCAGTGGCGCCGCCGCCCACATCGAGAAAGTTGGCAGGCTCGCCGCCAAAGTGCTTGATGGTGTCCATGGTGGCCATGGCAAGGCCCGCGCCGTTGACCATGCAACCAATCGTTCCATCGAGTTTGATGTACGACAGATCATACTTCTTGGCTTCGATCTCCTGAGGTTCTTCCTCGTCGAGATCGCGCATTTCTTCCAGCTCCTTGTGGCGGTAGAGCGCGTTGTCGTCGAAGGTCATCTTGCAGTCAAGCGCATAAACCTGATCGTCCGTGGTGATGACGAGGGGATTGATCTCGACCATGGCCGCATCCATGTCGACAAAGGCTTGGTAGAGCTTCAGAAAGAAGTTCGCGCCGTTCTTCGCGGCGGCTCCCTTGAGGTTCAGACCGTAGGCCAGGTTTCGCGCCTGGAAGGGCTGCAATCCAATGGCCGGATCGACGTGTTGCTTGATGATCGCGTTGGGGTTTTTCGCCGCAACTTCTTCAATCTCCATGCCGCCTTCGGACGAGGCCATCACGACCACGCGCCCATTGGCACGGTCTATCAAGAGACCAACGTAGAGCTCCCGGGCGATCGACATGCCTTGCTCGACCAGCAATCGCTTGACCTTCATACCCTCGGGGCCAGTCTGATGCGTGATGAGCTGCATGCCGAGAATCTTGGTCGCTGCTTCTTTCGCAGCATCGAGTCCCTTACACACCTTGACGCCGCCGCCCTTGCCGCGTCCACCTGCGTGAATTTGTGCCTTGACGACAACCACCGGAACTCCGGTTTCTTTCATCAAGGAGTCGGCTGCCTTGACGGCATCTTCCACCGTGAAAACGGGAACGCTGCGGGGTACGGGGACGCCGTATTTGGCAATGATTTGCTTGCCCTGATACTCGTGAATCTTCATAGCGCTTTTGATGCCTCGATGAGTTCGCGAACCGCGTCGGCCGACTTGTCCAACATGGACTTCTCTTCGGCGGTCAGTTCGATCTTCACGACTTGCTCAATGCCTTTGCCACCGATGATGACCGGAACGCCCATGTACAGATCCTGGTAACCGTATTCGCCATCCAAGTACGCAGCGGCAGGCAACAAACGCTTCTCGTCGTTGAGGTAAGCGCGGGCCATCTGCACGGCTGACGAGGCCGGCGCGTAGTAGGCGCTCGTTCCCATCAGCTTGACGAGCTCACCACCGCCCATGCGGGTGCGTGCTACGATTTCGTCCAGCTTGTCCTTGGCGACGAGTTGAGAAACGGGAACGCCGTTCACAGTGCAGTTGCTGAGGACCGGCACCATCGTGTCGCCGTGGCCACCGAGGACCATCGTGCGCACGTCCCGAACCGAGACGCCGATCTCTCGCGCCAGGAATAGCTGAAACCGAGCCGAGTCGAGCACGCCGGCCATGCCGATCACGCGCTCACGCGGGAAGCCGGTCACCTTCTTCAGTTCGTAGACCATTGCATCGAGCGGGTTCGAGATGCAGATGACAAACGCATCGGGACAGCTCTTCTTGAGGCCTTCACCGACGGCGCGAATGATCTTGAGGTTGATTCCGAGCAGGTCGTCGCGCGACATGCCGGGCTTGCGGGGTACACCGGCTGTGACGATCACCACGTCGGAGCCGGCGAGATCGTCGTACGAGCTTGTGCCGCGGATGGTCGAGTCGGCACCGAGCACAGCGCAATTTTGTTCCAGATCGAGTGCCTTGCCCTTGGCGTAGTTTTCCTTGTCCGGGATGTCGAACAACCAGACGTCTCCGAGCTCTTCTCGGGCGATCATGGCCGCCAACTCGCCACCGATGTTTCCGGCTCCGATGAGGGCTATCTTCTTGCGTGCGGGCATAATCTGGGATCCTCCTGTTTGGGAGGCCTTGTTAGCGCCCAAGTGCGCAAAAGCCAAGCGGAAAGTAGAAGAAATGGGGTGGGCGGCGCTTTCGTGCGCGGTGCGGCACGCCGAGTGTGATAGTTTCCGCGGGTTGGAGGTGAATCCCATGTCTGATTCCGAACAGTCCCTGAAAATTCTGCAGAAATTTGTCGATGGCTTCTCGATGGACGTTGGCCGGGTACGAGCCGCGCTCGACGACGAGGGGACCTCGCCGACTCACAAGAAGAACCTTGTTGGCGCGCTCAACTATCTGCTCGACCGGATGGACATGTTTCCGGATCACTACAAGGGCATCGGCTTCGCGGATGACGCAATGGTGTTGCGAATCGCGGCGGCTCAGGCTGTCGGCGAGGGAGCAGGTGCACGTGGCCTCTTGGGACTCGCCAAAGAGGTTTCCGAAGTCAATGAACTTTTGGGTGATCTCGAAGAGCCGGTCGCGAAGTTCGTTGCCTCGCTTGCCACGCGCACGGTTCGCGGTCGGACGCCGGAGAAAATTCTGAGCGACAAGGATACCCGCGCGGTGTTTGATGCAGATCTCACGCGCATGGTGAAGGCGATGTCGCCAGAGACGATCGACACATCGTGGATGGGATCAAAGGCCGTCGTGGACGAGTTGCGAAAAATGATTCGTCACGCGCTCAAGAAAGAAGGCTTTCTGAAATAGGGTGGCTTTCGACGTGGCCGCTATTCGCAAAGGGTCGCTTCGAGGAACACGTCGTCGATGTAAAAGTCAGTTCGGTAGCTGGCGTTGGTTTCCGTGAAGAACTCGACCGGAATCGTTTCACCTCGGTATCCGGTGATATCGGTTACCCAGGACTCGTAGATGTCGCTGGCGTCGACGTTGCTGTCGGGCGGCGTAATGGACGTGGTGCCAACCTTGGGCCGAAGGAAGTCGCGCTTTTGGGTACCCGGTTCTTCGGTGTAAACCTGAACGGAGTAGCCGAAGGTGAGCGTCAGGGTATTGGCTGGCACCGTGACGGTCTGGCGGAGGTATTCCCGGATGTTGTTGTCGCCGCCCATGAAAATGATGTAGGGGGGCGTCGGTGCTAGCAATCCGTCGTTGTACAAAAGCGTGCTTGCTTGGGTGACTTCGGTCCAGCCCACGGCATGGCCGTCCGCGGCGGGCCCACTGTCGAAGCTGCCGTTCACGATGAGGTTTCGTACCACGGGCTGCGCGTTGACCCAGGCATTCGCTGCACACAATTGAGGCTGAACGCCGCCAAAACACCTGCGGACGCCGTTGCTACACTCGCCCATGCACTGACCATCTTTGCAAGCGTAGGGACAGTCAGTCGTTGGCTGCCACTGCGCCAGCGTCGAGCAGGTTTCGACGCCCCTTGTACCGCATTGCACGGACCCCGGCACACAGACTCCTGCACAAGTTCCGCCCTGGCACACAAAGGGGCAAACGCTGGCATCGTCCTGCCAATTGTTGTTCGAGCAAGTCTGCGGTCGCTTGCCGCTACACTGCTTGCTGTTGTTCTCACAGACGCCCGTACAACTGCCTTTCATGCACGAAAAGGCACACGCGGTTTGGTCTTGCCACTGGTGGTTGACGCAAAGTTGAGGCGTGGCGTTTTTGCACGTGCGTTCGTCGTTCGTACATACCCCGCCGCACTCGCCCTTCGTACATTGGTAGGCGCAGGTGGTATCGGTTCGCCATTGATTGTTGACGCAGGTTTGCGGTGTCAGGCCCGTGCATTGTGTGTCGCCATTGGTGCAAACGCCGTTGCACTGTCCGTTCAAACATGCGAACTCGCACGTTGGCGCGTTTTTCCACTGAGTCGCAACACATGATTGCGGAACCTTGCCGCTGCACTGGGTCGCCATATCCTTGCATTCACCCGAGCACGCACCGTCGGTGCAGGCGAAGTCGCAAGCCTTGCCCGCAATCCAGCGTCCCCCGGTGCAGGTCTCAGGTCCCAAGTCCCTGCAGCGCTTTTCGGCTTCGACGCATTCGGCTGCATCCACCGAATTCGTTACACCACCATCAAGATCGTCGCCGGTCGATCTGCCACCTCGACCTCGCACGATAACCGTGCCGCCATCGGTATCGTCCATGACAACGGGCGCGTCGACGTTGCCGATCATCGACATTCCGCCCGTTCCTGGCATCGCGTCGCCGCCATTTCCGTCGCTGCACGCCGACGCCAGGAGAATGAAACCGCCCACCAAAGCAATCCGACCAATAAGCATCATGGGATGATGCCACCAAGACGCCGAGACTGCGCGATTCTTCCCGGTTTTCTCACGCAGTCGAACAAACAGGTCGCACCTTGTGGTTCGAGGTACGACCCGGGCTAGACGCGAACATCGTAAAACCAAATTTACACGGCGAAAAACCCTTGTCGCCGGTCGCCCAAAGTGGCGAAGTGGCAGCCACCTCATGAAAATCAGGCGAACAATAAGCGTGTTTCTATCCTCACTGGTCCCTGCGATTGTGCTTTCTGGCTCAGTTTCGGCGGCATCGCGGATCGAAATTAAACCGCTACCACCCGGGTCCCGCCCTGACGCGACGTTGCCGATCGTGACCGATTCCGACAAGGCGTGGAAATCGGGCCCGCCGCTTTTTGAGCTCGCCCATGCCGATTCCGAATTGCGCGCCCGCGGGCGTGTTGCGCTTGGTTCGAACGGACTGCATTTCGTTATCGATGTGGAGGACAACGTCAACATCAACACGGGCGCCGAATCGTCCATCTGGGTTGGCGACATGGTGCGCGTCTCGATTGATGGGTGGGGTGATGGTTCGAGGGGGTTGCCCGTCGGTCTGAATGGCCCTTTTGGCACTGACGATCGATCGTTTACCTTCGCCTTGACCGAACGGGGTCCGGTGGGGTGGGACAACACCTCCGAAAAACCCCTGCCGAATTTTTCGATCACACGCAACGAAGACCGAAAGATCACACACTACGAGGGCACGATTGATTGGTCGCTCGTTGCGACCTTGCCCGGTGCGTTCCCATCCTTTGGTCTCGCGGTTACCGTGCGCGACGCCGACGCCGACGACCAAAACAGCAAGAATGCACCTCTTTTGCACTGGGGCGCGGGTGGCAGTTCGCTGTCTGCCGGTCAGTTCAAGCGCATTGCCTACGGGAAGGGCGTTGGTCATCCCGAACAATTCGGTGCATTTCGGACGCAGACGACCCTCTGGAATGCCAACGACGCCGTGGTCGGCTGGGCTTTTGCGAGTGGTACGGATGAAGCGAAAATCGTGGTGGATTCAGGGGCGGACCACGTCGAGTATCTCGTCAAAAGCCGGGCGCCCGTTTCCGAACGGCTGCTGCGGATCTCGGTGATTCCGGATGACACGCAAGCGCTCAACGACGTGCGCATTCGGGTACTCGACCAAACCGGCGCGGTTCGAGCCGAGGACGTGTTGGTACCCCGACGACCGTTTCGTGATCTGGAAGCCATCACCGCGCGCGTAGACGCGTTGCTGGCATCGGCAACGCATCCCTTGTGGAAGCGCCATCTCCAGTCGATCAAGGCACTGTCAATCGACGAGTGGGCGCGCACCCCGATCTACCGCGAAGCCGAAATGACCCGGGCCGAGGAAACTGCAGAACATCTTGAAACCATTCGCAAGGGCTTGAGCGGCGAAGCAGCCGAATGGAAGACCTATCTTGATGGCAAGCGCAGTTTGATCATGGCATTCGTATCGAAGCATGACAAATCGCTGCAGCAATACGTGCTGACACTTCCAAAGGCCTACGATCCAAGGCTCGCCCCCGATAAGCAAAAACCGCAGCCGCTTTTTCTTGAACTTCACGGGGCCGGCAGCGATCACAAGTTGGGCGATGCGGCCACGATTGTTTCAGCGACCGGTGCATTTTCTGGGTTGGGCTACGACCCGCAAAAACCCTACGCTCAAACCGCTCGAAAAGGCGTACATATTGCGCCCTTCGGACGCGGCAATCTTGGCTACGCAGGCGTCGCGGAGATCGACGTCTGGGAAGCGTATGACGATGCGGTTCAATATTTCAACATCGACGAAGATCGCAAATACCTGTACGGTTTTTCGATGGGCGGTAGCGGCACGTGGCGGCTCGGGACACGCACCGCCGATCGCTGGGCCGCGTTGGCGATACTCGGTATGTCACCAAAGAATCCCGAGTGGGGCCAGGTCAACAACATCGGCTACGGCATCCCGGTATTCCTTTGGTCCGGCGAGCACGACGCGTTCGCGTTGCATGGGTACGCGGGATTGGTTGCGGACATGAAAGCTGCCAACGTGAAATTGGTCACGCGACAGGAACCGAAGACGGGCCACAACTATCTGCAGAAAGTTCAGAAGGAAACCTACGAGTGGCTCTTGACCCACAGGCGCAAGCGCCCCGATCGTTTTTCCTTTGTGGCCGACATGGACGACCATCGCGGTGTCTGGGGTATCCAAATGACCCGTGCGCTGCACGTCAGCGCGGTCCCTCGTTTTACCTGCGAGATCAAGGGAAACCAGGTCGCCATCACCTCACAAGGCACGCCTTCGTTGACTGTGAATCTCGGTGCGGATGGCTTGAGGCTACGAGGCAAGGTAAGCGTGACGTTGAACGGCCGAAAGGTCTTTGAAGGCGACGTTGCAAAGCAGACGGCGGCGCTCGTCCTGGCCGTCGACGCCCATGGCGGTTGAGCTGTCGGCATTGCTTTGCAGCGAGCCCGGTGATTGAATCCAGCCGCATGGCAAGCAATGAACATCCGTTGCGCTGGGGCATCCTGGGCGCGAGTCGATTCGCCCGCCTCACCAGCGTTCCCGGTATGACGAAAAGTCCGGCCTGTCAGATCGTGGCACTGGCTTCACGTACACTGGAAAAAGCACGCGCTGCGGCTGATGAACTGGGGATCGGACGTGCGCACGGAAGTTACGAAGCCTTGCTCGCGGATCCCGAGGTTGAGGCCATTTACATCCCGTTGCCGAATCACCTGCACGCGCAGTGGTCCGAGCGGGCGGCTCGCGCGGGTAAACACGTGCTCTGTGAAAAGCCAATGGCGTTGACTGCCGCGGAGGCGGAACCGCTCTTGCACGTGGCGCGGGAGACGGGAAAGTTCATCGTGGAGGCCTTCATGATTCGCCACCATCCGCAATGGCGGTTGGCACGCGAACGGGTGCAAAGCGGCTCGATTGGTGAGCTGCGCGCCATTCAATGCGCGTTTTCGTATCACAACGTTGATCCCGCGAACATCCGCAACCAACGCGATATCGGTGGCGGGGCGCTGTACGACATCGGTTGCTACGCGATCAATCTCTCTCGCTACCTCTTCGGCTCCGAACCGAGTCGGGCTGTAGCCGTGTGCGAACGGGATCCCACCTCCGGGGTTGATCGACTGACAAGCGGTATCCTGGACTTTGGTACAGGGCAGGTCACCTTCACGGTTGCAACCCAGCAGGTTCCTTTCCAGCGTGTCCAGATCTTCGGAACCAGGGCGAGGATCGAGATGGAGATCCCGTTCAATGCTGCGCCCGACCACATCAGTCGGGTGTTCATTGACGACGGCCGAGATCGGTTTGGTGGTGGTGTCGTCGTGGAAGAACTTCCCGCCGTGGATCAATACGCCGAGCAGGTCACGAACTTTGCGGCCGCGGTGCGCACCGGTACCACGCCCGAAAATAGCATCGAGGACTCGCTTGCAACGATGCGGGTTATCGACGCGATGTTTCGCTCCGCCAACAGCGGTCGCTTCGAGAACGTCGTCCGCTAGTTGAAGTACACGTGGCGTGGATTGGCGCCCGCGAGGAGGTACGCCAACAGATCCAGCAGTTCGTCCAAATTCAGCCCATTGATGAGGCCCGGAGGCATCTGCGACATCGGGGAACGCTCGAAGGTCGCGACTTCGGCCATCGGAACGGCCTTCAATTCCTGCGGCTTGAACATGTTTGGCATGAGCGCGATTTGTTCGTCATCCTGCTGAATGATTCGACCCGTCACCACCTCGCCGTTTTTCAGAGTGATGATCGAGCTTGCGTATTGATCGGAGACCACACTGGCTGGGTTGACGATGGATTCCATCAACTCGGAAATGGAGAAGCGCGAACCGATGCCTGCGAGATCGGGCCCCACGTTGCCGCCTTCCAGGTTGAATCGATGACAAAGAACGCACGTTGACGCCGAGAACATCTTCCTGCCGTTCTCGAAATTGCGTTTGCGAAGAAGTTCTGGCTTGTTGCCGAGCGGTTCCATCACGGCGCGAACGGACCATTCCTGTCCCGGCCCGACCGCGCTTGGCAGTTCCATCCCTTGCAAATCGGGCAAGGACTCGTCCGAGATCAATCCCGCCAGTTTCGTTTTCTCGGCCTCGGGAATGCTGGCGACACTTTCTTCCCGAATCATCTTCCAGCCCGCGTAATACAAATTGCCACCGCGTGAGCTGCTCATCGCCTCATTGATGAGCTGGAAGTAGCGCTTTCGCAGGGGCGTCGTCCACCCGGCCGATACGTTGCGCAACATCGATGCGAGTAACATCCGTTGTCGATGGGGACTTTGCTGCACCATCGTCTTGACAACCTGGCCGTAAAACTCGTTTCGTTGGGCCTGTTCCTGCAACCCCGAAACATCTTCTTTCTCTGCGCTTTCCATCAGGGCGATGGTCTTTTCGACCACGGACGGTGCGTTCAGATAGGCGAGCATGCGAGACAATTCGGCATCGACCTGCTTGTCGTTGCTCGGAAAGTATTTGTCGACTTGTGCAATCACGGCGCTCGACTGGCCGGGCGTCGGTTTCCCGAGGCGAATGAAAACAAGCGACAGCGCCCGCAAGATCTCCAGCCGTTCGGCCGGTGACAATGCGCCGAAGTCGATGAGGGTGAGCGCCTTGATGGCGTCCTTCTGATCGGTCGGCTTGCCGTGGCGGGACAGGGCAACGATGGCCGATATACGAGACCATGGATCTTTTTCGGTGGTGGCTTTTTTGCGCCAGGTTTGCACCGGTTGATGCTCGATGACCAATCGAGCTGCAGAGCGCAAGAAGCGATCGGGGTGTCCAAGGTACGGCCACGCCAACATCAGCCCCTTGGGGTCCGCGTGTCCGTGATACGTTTCGAGCTGGTGGCGCAGCTCGCGCAGGTGTACGGCCTCGGGGTGCGTTGGGCGTGCGGCAATCTCGGTGTCTTCGGTGGCGATACCGGTATAGGTGACGCGGTACACGCCCGACTGGACCTGTCGGCCACCCGTGATGAAGTAGAGTGCTCCATCCTTGCGAACCACGATGTCCGCGACTGGGAGCGGCGCCCCGACGATGAAGTCCTCCTTCGTGGCCTCGTATGCCGAGCCCTTGGGCGTCAGCGTGACAGCGTGAATGGTGCCGTAGGTCCAGTCGAGCGCGAAAAAGGCGTTCCGATATCGGGTTGGGAAATGCGTTTGGTATCCAAAGACGACACCCGACGGCGACGCGGGCCCGGTATCGAGTAGGGCGCCGACGCTGTCGGCAAAGGTGTCGGGCCATATCGCCGTGTTGTTCCGCCAGCCGAACTCGGCGCCACTTGGCACCATGCAAATGCGGGGTGAACGGTACCACGAGGTTCCGAGATCCCACTCCATATCGGAGTCGTAGGTAAACAGATCCCCCTGATTGTTGAACGCCAGGTCGTAGGCGTTTCGAACGCCCGTTGCAACCAGTTCCCAGTGCGACCCATCCGGGGTGAATCGTACCACCCATCCGCCGGGCCGGAAGCGTCCCTTGTTGCCCGTGGGATCCGCCACCGGGGGCAATAGCTGGTCCAACCCGAATACCTTCGGAGCAAGTGCCGTGGTGACGGTGTCGGGCATGTCGGTGAAGTTGGAACCGATGAAGTAGATCCATTTCCCGTCGGGAGAAAGCGCGAGGCCATGAGGGCCGTGCTCGCCACCGTGTTTGAACGAAACGAGGCGCGTGACGGCGTCGTACTGATCATCATGGTTGGTGTCGCGCAATCGGTAGACCCCGTTGCCGTAGGGTGCGTCGTTCTTTGCATCTCCCACGACCACATAGAGGCTGTTGTGGGCGTAGAGCAAACCGTGTGCATGGCCGACAGGCACCTTCAGTTTCTCGACCCGCGTTTCCGAAGCAGGGGCGCCTATGGGGGCGGGGGTGATGCGAAACAATC
This sequence comes from Deltaproteobacteria bacterium, assembly GCA_034439895.1. Classification (GTDB taxonomy): domain Bacteria; phylum Myxococcota_A; class Polyangia; order Fen-1088; family Fen-1088; genus JAWXBF01. The sequence continues at coordinate 469 of JAWXBF010000384.1, read as the reverse complement.
CGGTTTCGTGTTGGGCCGAGGCAATCAGCCGATCCTGGTTGTCAACCGCGATGCTGATCCAGGAACCTTGGGTCTCGCGGGGTGCCGAGTAGACAAGTTCAACTTGAAACCCGGGTGGTGCCTTGATGGCAGAGACGGGCGTCGCCTGTCCAAGCACTCCGGCGCCGCTGAGGTTCTCGGTTGCCCTGGTACCCGTGGTCGGGTCAGGGGCGCAGCACGGTTGAAATGGGCCTGGTTCATCCGCGTTGTTTTTGGTGGGGATCTCTTTGCGAAGGGTATTGGTTCCGCACGAGAGTGAAACGGCAAGGGCGCCACAGACAAGAGCCTGGGAGAAGAAACGGATCATGCGTCGGCTGATGGTAGCGACGACTCTCAATAATTGCGACGGTGATTCGAGGCGGGTGCGCAGAAATGCGAAAGGCCGCTTTTCCCCTTGAGAAAAGCGGCCTTCGCCGAGCACGGTCCGGAT
>JAWXBF010000383.1:0-13335 GCA_034439895.1 Deltaproteobacteria bacterium | reverse complement strand
CAGAACGCCCGCAAGCATTCGATAGGCCCCGAGGTGACCCGGAACAGCGACAAGGGTTTCGCGCAGCAGTTGTTCGGTCAGGGGTTCGTCTCCATCGCCGAGGAGGACCGCCGCGGCGAAGGAATGCATCGCTCGCAACGGCATCGCAGCGAACCGTTGGGAGGCTGATCGGAGCGCAACCACCGTCGGTTCCTGCTGTCGAAGTTTGTGATACAGAATCGCGAGCTGACTGTGACACCACGGATCGGTGTCGTCGAGCGCAATTGCCGTTTTTAGCTTTTGGATGGCCTCTGCAAATTTGCCCTGAATGCGATCCTGTCGAGCGCATTCGTACAGGATCGCACCATTGATCTTTGGATCGACCACTCTGGATTGTGTAGAGATTCTGGACCAGTGTTCAGCGATGCCATCGACCTTGAATGTCGGCATGAGGCCAGCCATCTCTGCGAGAGATGCGCGCTGATCCGGATGTTGCGTGCAATAGACTTCGGCGAAGGCTTCTCTTCGCTGTTCCACTGCTGATTCACTTGCGCGCCACATTGTGATGAGGTGCCCGTCGATCGAATGCGGCGTATGATCGGTCGCGGCAAGTATGGGGGGGTCCGGATTGTGCTTTCGGTTGTCCGCAGCCAGCGACAGGGCTTGAATCGCGATGCCCGGATTGTCGGAGGCGTATTCTGCGGCCTGTTGCGCAAGCGCGAACGCGCCATCGCGATCGTCACGCAGGACTCGAAGGGCGGTTGCCCGTTCGATGATCGCAGGAATCGCGTCTCGCTTACGCCCCAGCCCAACCCTGGCTTCAATCTCGTCGCGCAGCGAGGCGTCCAACAGATCGGAATCGTCGCGAGTCCAAAGTAAGGCGTGATGTGTACTTTCGACATCCAATCGCAGAGGGCCAAGCGAAAGTTCGCGCAAAAGCGCATCGGCGTCTTTCGTACGTCCCATCTCCAACAGCGACTCCGATCGAAGGAACGCCAGTGCGGAGGCTTGTGGTAAATCGACTGCCTCCGCCTCCAGACGCTGCAAGATCGCGATTCGACCTTCCGGGTCCCGGGTAACAGCAAGCAACCGTCGCACCAATGCAATCAGCAAGGGCGTCGCCTTCGAGTACCAGCGAGGTTGCAGAAATTGTAAAGCCCCGGCACGATCGCCGTTGGCAATCATCCAGAAAACGGCTTCGATAACACGGGTGTTACAGCTTCGGGTCGGCATCGCGGCCGATCGAAGCCGCGCTGCAAACCGCTGTTGGCGATCGCCAGGATCAACCATCGTCGAGGCCAGCGTTCGCGGGTGATCGAGCACGTTGCCGATCCAGTAAGCCAACGTTGGCGCAATCGCTTGCGTGGCGGCTGCAGCCGGTCGTTCGGACAGGCGCGCGAGTTCTCCTCGGTCGAGAAACGCTGCCGCGAGTTCGTTGGCGCCGGCTGCTGATAACATTTCCGCCCCCTGCGCAATAAACGATCGCGCGGCTGCGACATCGCGGTTGTGTAGTGCCCACCATGCGAAATCAATGAACAATCCCTCGCCCATTCCGCGTGCGGGTTGGGTTCCGGTATTGTGTTTCGCACGGGCATGTTCAAGTGCTGCGTTGGCCGCGCGCGTGAAGGCGTCTGCATTTCCGCGCAACAGCGCCGACTCGGCGAGGGCCAGCTGGACCACCGAACGCCGCGCGGCATCACCCGCGCCCCACAAACGCAAAGCCTCCTCCTGAAGGGGTCCGGCTTTTGCGCCGAGCGGTTCGGCGACAAGGGCCAGAAAGGTCGCGTCTGGACAGGCTTCCAGACCACGGCGAACGGCGGCGACTGCGATGTCCGGACGTCCCATTGCGGTCAAGATCTCGCTTGCAGCGGCGGCAAGAATCGCAATCTCAGATCCGTCAACTGCCGAACCCGCGAGTGCCAGTTCGAGCGCCGCCAATGGATCGGCGGCTTCGTTCAGCCAACCGGACAACAGGACCATGCGATCCTCAAACGGCAATTCCGACGGAGGCGCTCCGGCCGCAGCGATGCTCGCTATCCGGGCCGCCCCGACACTGTCGGACTGCCGTTCACAGACGCGTCCAATAAAACGCAACACGCTTCCGCGCAACTCGCGGGCCGATAAAGCTGCAACGGCCCTGACCGCACCCGCCGATGGAGATCCGACGCCCGCGAGTTCGCCGTCTCCGGCGCGCTGGATCATGAAGTCCAGGGCAACGAGCAGTCCTGCCGCAAGGTTTCCATCGTCCATGGCGAGGGCGTCTGCCCTGGCCGACGCTGCGTGGGGGTTTGCACCTCGAAACGCATAAGCAAGCGACGCGGTCGCCGCAAGAGCCGCACCGGATCGACCGCCGAGTTGATGGGCGGCCGCCTCGAATCCCTCGGCCGCAACATCCACCCTCCCCTGCGCGAGTGCCACCAACGCAGCGTCGATCCGTTCAACCACGTCATTGTGCCCGGTCAAGGTCAAACGAGGACCCGATCCCGATACTCCGAGTGCCGTTTCGAGTTCAATCGCAATACGTCGATACTCCGCAGAATCGACGCCCGCCTGTGCAAGCTGTCGGGAAAAACGGAGACACTGCTCGAATCGGTACCGGGAGCGACGTGGGTCGGACGTCATTCCTTCTCCGGCCGCACCCCTCAGCGTCTGCAACCCCAGTCGCGCAATCGGAAGATACGGCGATGCACCTGATAAACTGGGTCGCAGCGCCGCTTCGAGTAGTGATCCGGCGCGAGCGTCTCGAACTTGTCTACTGATGATGGCAGTCTCGAAAGCGTTTCTCGATAGTTCCACGCTGTCTTGAGCGTCTCCTTGTGGTTCCGCCAGAAACAGTGCGAGCCACGCTTCGAGGTCCGGTGGGTCCGTTCGCATGCGTGACTCCGAAGGCACGGCGACTTCGGCAGAAAGTGCTCGATCAAGCGCATCACCTATTTCGGAAAGCAGATCGGCACCCTTTCGAGCCGGAACCACTCGAACGGTTGGTTCCGGTGGTTTTGTTGGTGGCGAATCGAAATCCAGAACGCCTTTTGCGTCATCGGCTGGATTGGTTGACCACGTCGTTGCGCCAGCGCCTATCAGCGTGTCATACGCTTTCGTCAAAGCAGAGCCGTCAATGCCCAATCGAAACGTGGTTGGCGCGAGCGTGTCGACGCCGCTTTCCCAGTGTTCCAGCTGGTTTAGCCACTCGCGGGTGTCATCGGCCGGATTCATCTCGACCGACGGCGACGCGGATGATCCATCGGGGGGACGACGTTGGCTCACGGCGAGCCTTGTTGTTTGGCGGGTGAAAACGCATGGATGACCAGTTCGCGAACCTGGGGGAGATCCAGCATCGAATCTAGGGGTAGAGCGCGGTTTCCACCGGACTGGGTGCGCGCCAGTTCAACTACCGCTCGGCCGAGATCGCCGCTGGCATTCAGGGCAACGAACCGGGCAATCCGGGCAACCGTGGCAACGGCGATGGCTGCTGCGCGTTGAGAAACGTTGGAGATCGTACGGGCGACCTCCACATCGAGTCCCCGGTCGGGTTTGGCGATACGTTTTTTGAGATCACTCAGAATGCTGCGTGGAACCTCGATGGATGCCTGCAATTCGGCCACGCGCGCACGGGCAGCGAGTCCCACCATGAGATCGTCGGAATCGAGTCCATCCGGAAGTCCGAATCGAAGCGCGATGAGTGCCTGCATTACCCAAAACCGGTTGGCTGGGGTCGAGGGCAATATGAATGATGGCACCCACAGAACCGGGACCGAGGTAAAGTCTCCACGCAAACGGTCGGAATCTTCCGGAGCAGCATTGACGATGACGTCGTCAAGCCCGATCGCCTCGGCCAACCCGCGTATCCACGTGACTCGAACGTCATCGGTGGCGAATGCCCTTGTGAGTTTGTCCGTCTGTTTGCGCTTCGCACGCAAAACCGAGCTGGCCATCACCTGTCCGTCACGAATCAAAACCGAAAGTAGGTTTCGCGTCTCCGAATCGACGACATCCGCGAAGGCAATGAGTTCCGAATCTCCAAGAAGGTCGACTGAATGTGGTACGGAACCCTGGAGCGGTACTCCGCTGAACAGCTCGGAAAGTTGGCTTGCGGCGGTCGCACGCCGTAGATTGCCACGCAACCGCGACAACATCGCCGTCCGGATTAGCAATTCTGGGGTGCTGGCCTCGGTTTCAAATTCCAGCCAATCGGTTGCGATTGCGGTTCTCGCGTTGAAAAGCGCTGCGGCAAGCCACGGCGCGAACCTGGCAAGCAGAGATCGTTCGATCCGGTCAATCAATATGAGATCGTCTGTTTCAAGAATGAACGCCGTACCAAGTCGAGCGGCAGTGTGTTCGAGCCATCCGCCGGCATCGCCCATCGGATCGACTTCAAGGGCACGCAGGGCGAACCGAGTGGCGCGGTTCGGGTTTTCGTCAACGCCGAGGCTTGCGTCGGCAATTCCCAACAACAGCGTGGTCCTGTCCCTGAGCGACAGCGATCCCATCCCAGTCTGAAACAGCGCGGCTTGCAGCGTTCGTATCGCAAACTCCCGTTCTGGATGGCGAGTTACGAGTTCGAGGAGCCGCTTTAATGCCAGATCGTGCCCGGGATGGTTTCGCAACACGACGAGCAGAACCATGATCGCATCCAACCAGCGTTCTTGCAAAAACAACGCTTGAGAAATCTGGCATTGAAGTGCCGCCTGTTCAACCGGACTCGCCGAGTTCGCGTCATTGACAATCCGCGCAGCGTTCTCAAGAAACCTTTGGGCCGCGGCACCGTTGCCGTCAAGCAACGCAAGCTCGCCGAGTTTCAGGAGGGCGGTCAGACAATCCGGAGCCAACTCGAGCGCGTTCTTGAGGTCCGAAATCGCCCCTTGAGCATCGTTCAAGTGCTCGCTGCGCAAAGTCGCGCGTTCGAGATAGTTTGCAAGAAGCGCGGTGTGAGCAGCGGGACCTGCAACGGCAAGTTGAGAGATTTCGTCACCGAGATAGGCTGAAAATGCAGTTGCGTCCCCGCTGGTTTGATTGCGTTTTCGTAGCACGGAACCCATTGCGAGCCGTATGCGCGCGTCGCCGGGAGATTCCGCCAACACCATCGCGAAGGTCGACGCGGCATGCTTGTCTTCTCCCGCAATCTCGAACAATTCGGCGGCTCGGGTAAGCGTCTTTCGGCGGCTTTCTGGCGTCTTCAGTTGCTGCGCAAGCTGGAAAAGTGATCGTGCCGCAACGGCAGGAAGCCCGAGCTGCTCGCTGGTTCGCGCGAGGCCCGAAAGAGCCGACAACGACCCGGGTTCGTGAACAAGGGCCATGCGATACGCGTCGGTTGCAAGCAAACGGTTTCCATGTGTCTCGGCGTCGAGTCCGTATTCAATCGCCAGTGCATACGCAAGTTGCCTATCACCATGGGTTTCGGAGAACGCCAGCCGCTGTAAGCGCGACCGATACGCCGATTGCGCCTGCCGTCCACCCAGATCGAGGAGATCGGAGGCGAGGAGTTCTCCCTGTGCGCCGTCGAGTGCCATGTCTCGTTCAACGCCCGTCGTGTTGAGGATCGCTTTCAGCAAGTTCAGTCGCCACGCCACGAAGGGCGGCGTCACTTCGGCTTGTGCGGTGTTGCGTTCGATTAGCGCGGTCATGGCCCGGGCACGGGCTTGTAGACGTTCCTTCGGCCCGACGTCGGGTTTCGTGACACAACGACCAAGCCGCAACCATTCAAGGCCGGCCTCCCGTCCCGAAGTGCTGGCTTCTGCGTCGTCGATGACGACCTCGATCGCCTCGGAGCCGTTGTCCACGGCTTCTTCCGCTTGACCGCTCAACAACCGACAAATGCGTGCCAGATCGTTCAGATTCTTACCGGCCTCACCTTCCTGCACCGCAGCCATCCCATCAATCGCCTCGGCAAGCGCGACGGGATCGGTCCGATTTGCAGGTAATCCATCTCCCATCGCCAGTCGAGCGCGTCCAAGTTCGGACGAGATCCGCTGCGCAGGACTGTCCGCAAGGGCAGCGGCTCTGGCAAACGCAGCACGAGCCTCCGCTCGATTGCCGGCACGTTCAAGTGCCTCTCCGAGCGCAAGGGCGCGGCTCGATGCCGGTCCAGATTTTTTGTCGGTAGTTTCCGAGTCCGCCGTTCCGCACGCAAGGCGAAGGGCACGTGCAGAACCTTCCCGACGGGCAATGTCCAGCATCCAGGCGGATGCCGCACGATCGCCGGCGAGCGCGAGTGGCTCCAAGATCTGGAGCGATGCAATCGATTTCCCGTCCGACAGCGCCGTGAAGGCGATGCGAAAACGCAATGCACGGGAACGATCCACCGCCTTTTCCATTTCAACTGCGGCCAATTCGCTTTGCAACGCCCGGAGTTTTTCGCCCGGCGTGATTCGGGGCGACGTCTCGATCAACGCAGCGGCGCCACCGCCCGGATCCAGTCGCAACGCCCGTTCGAGCAGGCTTCGTTCGCGATCAAACTCGCCCATGCGACGACATAGGCGCGCTCCCACGAGATCCAGTGCCGCACGAACGGCGGGCTGGGGAATGCGATCGTGGAGTGCTTGCAATGCTGCAACGGCCGTTTCGAAAGCTTCGCGATCGTGCCCCGAGGCGCGCACCGCAACCTCGATCAGTCGAAACAGCGAACCCGCATTCACATCGAGCCGGGCCAATCGTTGCGCCGAAAGCAACGCAGCTCCCGCATCGTGTAGCACATCACGGTTGAGCGTGAGCAACCCCGAGCCGACGGCGCGCGTGTAGTTGGGATCGTCGGACTGAGCCATCTGGAGCGACAGGTACTCGACGAGATCATCCCAGCGCGCCTGTCCCGACAGAACGGAAAGCAGACCCTCGGAGGCAGGCCGATAGTCCTTCTGAATCGCAAGTGCTGCCAGATAGCAGCGCTCGGCGGCGGCGGGCTTGCCAAGCGCTGTTTCATAAATCGTTCCTGCTCGTACCCAAAAATGGACGGCTTCTTCCGTGGAACGACCGAGGGGATCCCGCTCACGCCGACGGGCTTCTTGCTCGAACGCGTCTGCGATTCCACCCGGATCATTCAGGTCGACCAAGAGCTGGAGTTTCTGCAAAAATGCCAGGAATGCGAGGGGATCGTCGGCGGCAACGGCGTTGATCTCCGCCATGGCCTCACCATTGGCACCGTTGCGTCTTGCGGTTTCCGCCCGCGCAAGTGCAATCTCGGTTGATTCTCCGGAAAAAAGCGCCTTGAAATGCGCATCGGTCGCCAGAGATTCGGCGCCAGCGTGGGCCAGCTCTCGGAGATCTTCGCGCAACAATGGGTGTTGGCCAACCAGTTGGTGAGCGCGCAGTAACGCCGATGCGGCGGCATCTTTTTGATCAAGGACGCGCAATAGCCGTGCCTTTTCTCGCAGCGTCGCGACGCGTGTTGCGAGAAAAGCCGCCGTTGCTGGTGTCGACGTCAACGGGCGCCGTTCCTCAAGTGCGTCGAGTACGCCCAATCGACGGGCCACATCTCCGTCGCTGGCGAACGACCGGCGAGACAATCGATCAATGGCCGCATCCAATGAGCGGGCGTCGTCGTGCTTGATGTCGGGTTCCTTCAGGGTCGCGAGCATCCGCGAAAGTACCTGATCGACGATTTCCCTGTCCTGAAGCGGAATCCGCCATCCGAGCGACATCATCCAGGCGGCCCTCACGGCGCCGTGACTTTGCTCTGCCAGCGCAAGGTGTGCCCGCAGTACGGATGGTCCGCTGAGGGGTTTCTCGGTTGACGTTGGAAACACCAGGAGTGACAGCGCGGTTGCGGGAAGGTTCGGCGCCAACTCGAACGCCGACTCGAGCGTGTTCCTTGCGGTTTCCGCATCGTCAAGCCGTTCAAGTTCAACCCAGGCGAGTTCGGTCAGAATCGCAGCACGATCGGAATCGTCACCGAAGCGACCGAGGCGAAATTCGTGGCGCAGCAACTCTGCCAGTTCTTGCCACTGACCCTTCTGTCGCGCGAGATCGCGAAGAGCCCAAATTGCGGGGCGGAATGATGAGTCCGCGGTCAGGGCCCGCCGACAGCACTCGATGAACAAAGCCTCGTTGCCGAGGTCGCGCGCAACGAAGCCGGCATTGAAAAAAGTCTGGGCCGCTCGGTCGGGCGATGTGGCTTCGAGTGCAACTGCGGCGGAGACAAGCGCCGACGGATCGGACGACAACCGTTCGATGTCCGCTATAGAATCGGTGGGCTCGTGCACGGGCACGCCGCGCAGTATACTCACGCTCCAACCCCTGTAGGCACGCTTTGGCCAACCTTCTTGTCAACATCGATCTGCGCGCCGGTTTGCCCACGACTTCGTCGATTTTTGCCTTGCAAGCTGCCCGCTCTGTGGCCTCGCAATTGGGCGCAACGGTGGTCTCCATGGTGATCACCGGACCGGTGGCCTTGCCTGATCTCGAGCGTCTCGCGCGGATCCTGGGTGAATCGGGCGCGGATCGGGCGCTTGTATGCGCCGATCCTTTGTTTTCCAGGCCTCCCTTTTGGAGCGACCAGGGACGGGTACTTCGGCTCGTGACCGATACCTTGCGACCCCGTCTGGTCTTTCTGCCCGCTGGAACAGCCTCGGCTCAGCTCGGACCACCGTTGGCCGTGCTTCTCGGCGCCACCTTGGTTCCGCACGCAAGTTGCGAAATTTCCCTCTCGAACGACGGCGAACCGCGGTTGCATATCGCGCGGCGCACCCCGCGTTGGGACGGCATCGAATCCACGGATGCCCTCGCCACGATCCGACCCATCGTCGCCATCTTGAAGGCGGGGCGCCCGGAACTGGTTTCGCCGGGCGCAATCGAAGCCGAACTGGAGTTGCTGCCGATGCCCGCCACCACCCTGCCCGCGATTGACGTGCTGTCATCACGGGAAGATGCCTTCGACGCCGCACTCGGGGCTCAGAATCTATTCTTGCTGACAACGGACCTCGAGGTGTCTCGGCTCAACGAGATGGCGGCGATGCCCGAAGGGACCGCGATCATTCGCAACACGCCTGATGCACCCGCAAGCAATCTGGACGTCGCGTGTCCCGAGAAGCTTTTCGTTTTGTCAGAGCAGTCCCTGCCCAATCCCCCGCCGGTTGTGGTGGCGGCCCGAGGAAACATTGCACTGTGTGGTCCGCGGAAACCGCCGGGAACTCGCTTCACTGGGGTATACCTGCGCAACGATCTCTCCTCACCGGACAAGCTTATTCAGGATCTCGCAGCCATTGCGACAGGAAAGATCGAGAGATGAACGTTGTCGTTTGTGTCGAGTCAGGTCCGATCTCTCGTGCTACGGAAGCAGCGCTTGAGTTGGCAGGCGGCCTCGGTGGCCCCACCGAAATTGTCGCCTTGTGTGCGACCGACGGGCCCGAACCTGAACTTCGACTGACGAGACAAATGCGCCTTTCGCGCCTTGTCGTCGTACGCGAACCTCGTTTTGCGGCCTGCGATCCCTATGTGATGGGTCAGTTGCTTGCCTGTGCGGCAAATCACCTACACGCTTCGATGGTCGTTCTCGGCAGCCGGTCGGACGTTTACGGTTCGGGAATGACGGGCGCCGTCGTTGCCAAGTTTCTGGAATGGCCTCTCGTGTCCCGCGTAGAATCGATGCGCCTCGACGCGGCGTGGCCCACGGCCATTATCTCGGATGTTCGAACGGGCGGCCGACACGCTCGCATCCAAATTCCACTGCCGAACATCCTGACCACCGCGCCTCGGGCGCCGGCGGGAGGGCGTCGGCGCATCGGGACACTCGTGGCGCCGCCCGCGACTGAATATTTGGCAATCGAAACACTCGGCATGAGTCACGAGCTCTTGCATTCGATTCGCAACCCTAGTACCGAGATTGAATCTTTCGCCGACAAAGTTATCACGGCTGTTTCAGCGGCCGACCTGATGGAAAAACTGATGAGGATTCCGCCACCTTGAAGCCCACGTCTCTTTTGGTTGCCCCGTTCTCGCTCCTGACGGCGCTCTGTTTGTCAGGCGCACCCGCCGCGTGGGCCGACACTCCCAGGGTCAACAACAAGGATCTGCAACTCACGTTAATCGCGGCGGCCCCGGACATCGTCACGCCAATCGGAATGGCGATCGATACGAAGGGCAACCTTTATGTACTCGAGAGCCACACCCACTTTCCGCCGAAAGATTACGCGGGCCCCAAATCGGATCGCATCGTGCGATTCTCCGACAAGGATGGGGACGGGAAATTTGAAACCCGAATCGTGTTTGCCGAAGATCTGAAGGCAACCATGAATCTGGCCTTTGGCCCGGACGGAGCCCTGTACGCGACGGAAAGGAATCGCGTGTTACGGTTTCGCGATCGCAACAGCGACGGCCTCGCGGAGGAACGTTCAATCATCCTGTCGTTGCAAACCAAGGAAGCGTATCCGCACAACGCGCTTGATGGACTTGTCTTTGATTCCCAGGGTTGGCTGTACGTGGGCATGGGGGAAAACCACGGCGCAGACGCGGCCATTGAGGGCAGCGACGGCGTGTTAATCAAGGACACGCAAGCCTCTGGCGGTATGATCCTTCGCCTGCGCGGTGACGGAACCGCCCTGTCCATTTTCGCCTCTGGGTTTTGGAATCCATTCAGTTTGGCCTTTTATGGCAAGGGCATAGGCGCGCACCTGCTGGCCGTCGAAAACGACGCCGAAACACGACCGCCGAACCGTTTGCTCGACATCGTCGAAGGTGGTGACTACGGCTACGCCTATCGCTACGGCATTGCAGCAGATCACCCCTTTGTCGCGTGGAACGGCGAACTGCCCGGAACCCTTGGAATGGTGGCGTCCGTTGGTGAAGCCGTGACATCGGTGCTGCCGACCGCAGGAACGCGGTTTCCTGCCCGCTTTGCCAACAGCGTGCTGGTCGCGTCCTGGGGCGATCGTCGCATTGAACACCATGTTCTGTCCTCGAACGGTGCGACCCTCAAATCGAAGATGTCTGTCCTCGTTCAGGGTGGTACAGATTTCCGTCCGGTCGCCATGGCGCTTGCCCCCGATGGAAGCATTTTCTTTTCCGACTGGGTGATTCGCCGATACCCGGTGCACGGACAGGGACGCATCTGGCGTCTGTCATCAAAGAACCTCAAGTCGCCCACCTTGAAGACACCAACGGTTTCGGCCGCACGCGGAGCAGCAATAAAGGTTGGCTCAAGCAGTTCAGTGCGACAGTTGCCTCAGCTTGTCACAGCCCTGAAAAGCAACGTGGGGCAATTGAGAGCGCTCGCAGTTCGTGCGCTCGTTCGGCCAGAGTTACAAAACGCCTTGCCCGCCCTCGCCGAAAATCGCGACGCGCGCGTTCGACTGGGCGCTTTGTTGGCACTGCGTCGGGTCAGTTCGGAAGCCATCGGTCGACACATTGTGCGCTTGTTGAGCGACCCAGATGAATCCGTTCGAATCGCAGCCTTGATCGCCGCCTCCGAGGGCAAGTTGTTGCAGGGCGCCCGAACGTCGCACGCACACGATGCGGTTGCGTCTATCAAACGATCGAAGCAGCTGGTCGAGGTCTACCGGGCCGCCGTCGCGCTGCTCGGTGAGAAGCCTCTACCGGAGTTGGCCGCGCCTGCCAGCGAAGCCGACTGGATCGCCCTGCTGCAAGGACGCCGATTGTCGCCGATCGAAACGGCACGGGATGCACTTTGGTCCCTTGACGCGCTGGGTACCCCGACCGCAACCAAGGCGATCGCCGACGTGTTGGCCGATGAAAAAGCCCCGGCCGTTTTGCGGGGCGACGCCGCCATGTCGGTCGCGCGGCTGGGACAACATGCGCGGATCATTCCGTTGCTGAAACACCGCGACGAAACCTTGCGTCGAGCCGCGATTCGGGCAATGCGCACCGGCGTTGGCGACGAAGCCGTTGCGGATGCTTTGAAGGCATTGCTGTCTGAACAAAAAGCAACCAGGGGATCTTTGCTCGAAGAGGTTCGATTCGCCTTGCAAGACGAATCCGCCACCCTAGAAAAACGGCCCGAAAACCTGGCGGAGTGGACCCGCGCGCTGTCGAAACGCAAGGGCGATTCCGATGCCGGCCGGCGTGCGTTCATGAACCCCGGCGTCGGTTGCTACCGCTGTCACGCCATCGGCAACATCGGCACCCCCGTTGGACCTCCGCTTGGCTATATTGGTGGCGAGCTACCCGATCGCTTGCTTGAGAGTCTCTTGCATCCGTCCGACGACGTCGTTTGGCCCTCGCGTATGTGGGACTTGAACGACGGTACCACCATCATCGGGATGGCAAAGAAGCGCAATGCGGACGGATCGATCGTGGTCATGAATCCAGCCGGAACGTCGATTCCCTTGCAGAAAAAGGACATCAAGAGCGAAACGCAGAGCGATGCCTCGCTGATGCCCGATGGACTCGCCGATGCAATGTCGATTCAAGAGTTCGCGGACCTCTACGCGTACTTGTGCAGCCTGCACTGATCCGCTGACCTCTTGAGGTCGAAGGTCTTGTACGCGCGACCCCTAGGCGTTGCCGTCACCAGGTGTCGGATCTGCCGCTGGCGCAGGCGCCGGTGCAGGGGCCGGTGCCACGGCTGGCGTCACGACGGGTGCTGGCTCGTCCCAACCACCACGCCGAGGTCCTGCCCACGCACCTTGAGGTCGATCGCCCGCTGGACGCGGACCACCACCCGGACCATGGCCGCCGCCAGAACCGCCGGGCCCACGGCCGGCGCCAGGACCGCCCGGACCACGGCCGCCGCCAGGGCCGCCAGGACCGCCCGGACCACGGCCGCCGCCAGGGCCGCCAGGGCCGCCCGGACCACGGCCGCCGCCAGGACCGCCAGGACCGCTCGGTCCCCCGGGACCCCGGCCACCGGCAGGGGCACCGTCACGCCTGAAGGGTCGTCCCCGATCACCACCGGGCGCAGGTGCGCCCTCGGGACCAGGCGCAGGCGGACCGCCGCCATCCCGTCGAGGTGGGCCACCGCCCGGAGGAGCGCCGCGACCACCGCCAGGGCCACCACCGGGAGCACCGCGTCCGCCACCAGGGCCACCCCGGCCACCGCCATCGCGTCCACCCGGTCCACCGCGCCCGCGGCCGCCATCACGGCCACCGAAGCTACGCTCCGCCGGGGCCTGAGACATCGAGCGAGGATGCTGATCCACGATGTATTTGAAAACAGGAGCCGCATCGCTGCCTTCGGCGGGCGGAACGCTCAGCACGCGTACCACGCGAACGTCGGCAGTGCGTGCGCCGACCGCATTCAGGGCTTCGATTAGGCGGACCAGACGATCACCCGCAACCGACACGGCAGCTCCGATGGCTTCTGCTTCGGGACCTTCGCCAGGCGCCAACTTTACCGGTTCGGGCGGGGCTTCAGCTTCAACTTCAGCAGCAGCTTCAACTTCAGCAGTAGCTTCAACTTCAGCAGCTTCAACT
>JAWXBF010000382.1:0-3446 GCA_034439895.1 Deltaproteobacteria bacterium | reverse complement strand
CGCGGGGGGTGTGGGCGGCCCGGTGGAGCGCAAGCCCGGGGGCAACGGGGGAGGCATCGTCGTGATCTTCGCGGAAACCGTCGATGCAAAGGGCTTTATCTGGTCCCGTGGCCAGGAAGGTTCCACCAACCTGAACTGCGCCGAAAAAGGTTCGGGCGGCGGCGGCGGCGGTGCTGGTGGTACGGTTTGGTTGTCAGCGCCGAAGGTTGATCTTGTGATCGAGGTCTTCAACGTTACGGGCGGCTCGGGTGCTTGCAACGGGGGTGGTGACGGCGGCTTTGGTCGCGTCCGGGTGGACTACAAGACGGCCGGATCGTTCGTCTACGATACCGACGATGCCGAGGACATCCTCACCAACGCATCGATTATTCCGCCGGTCGGGTACACGTCGATGTTGCCGTAGAGGGACGGATAAGCCAATCGACCCTCGTTGTATGTATTGGCCGACCGAATAAACGCCGGGCGGGTCCCCGGCGTGTTGGCACACACACTGTCGGATTGCTATTTTTGCTTCTCGATTGAGAACTGGTAGCTGCCTGTCGAGTTGCCGACATTCCGAACAACGACGAACGCCCAGTCATTGATCATGTCTGTGCTTAAATATATAGACTCCATGCCGCCACCTACGGTTAGGTTGGATGTTGCTATCAGCTCGCCCCGAAGGTTGTAAACGTCGAGGGCAACATCAATGCCAGCGGCAGGGGATACGGTCACCACGATCGGTTCCGACCGAACAATACCGACGGTAAACATGTCGGCATCTTTGAGCGGTGTAAGTGCGCGCTGTACCCGATCACCGACCTGGACGATCGCGTCGTCGAGGTCGTTTCCGGTGTCGATCTCACCTGCGCAGGCAAATCCCTGATCGCGCGCAAGCGGAAGGCAAAAGGCCTTTTCGGCACGGCACGGATTCGGTTTGGTGATTTCGCAATAGCGGGAACATCCGAAGCCTCTGAGGCAAAGGTTGGCGCTGCATTGGGTATCCATCGAACACGTTTCGCCGTAGGCCTTCCCAGGCGTCTGTAGAAATGCGTCAGGGGAAATTACGGCGACGGTTGCGTCGACGCTTGAGGCATCGGATACCGTCAACTCGATGCCTGCATCGGCGGTTGTAGCGCCTTCGTTTGGCGTGCCAACGTCGGTGATCTGAGCTGCATCGACGGCTGCATCGTGCAGCAGCGGGTTCTCCGTACTCGCATCAGAACCGCAAGAAACCAGGAAAATACACACCGTGCCGAGGGTCGTTACACTGATCGTTCGAATCATTCGTTTCTCCAATTCGCCTCGGGGGATCCGAGACTTGATGGCGGAGTTATCGCACCGGGTCGCGCATCGTTTACCAAAAATGCAAGGGAGGATGCATTTTAAGAGATCCGCCCCGCCGCGACCCGTTCGCGACAATGCACTTGGTTATGGCGCTCAGGGCGAAGACCTGCCTGCGGCCCATTCGATCGCGCCATCGAACAAGGCCCATCCAGCATCAGTGAGTACCCGCCCGGTGTCGTCAGACAGAAAGAGGGCTACCCGTCGTGCTGGCGCCGGACCTGCGGGCAATTCGGCGTTGCGTTCGTAGACGAACAGGATGTCTTCCGGTCGATCGGTTGTCGCGGTTGCGATGACGGTGGCGCTTGCGTGGGGATTTCCGAAGCTGACAACGATTGGGACACGCGCAATGGAGACGGCGTTTTTTCCGGCAGTGAGGATGGGCAGGCCCTCGGTTGGCAACGCGGATTGGCCGTCGGTTACCAACCAGCCGCACCCAGCGTTGTTGGGGCAATCGGAGAGCCCCAGGTCGTCAAACAGCCACGGTTCCCAGACCACCAACGGCACCGCGAGCGCGGCAAGGTGACCGCAAATCGCTGGCGAAAACGCGACGGATTCTACACTCGAGGCAATGGCGACCAGATCACTCGAAGGGCCGTCCGTCAGCGACAGTTGTGATGGCACTTTCAATGTGACGCGATATCCAAGACCTTCAAATCGCTGCACCAACAAAGCGTCGTTTGGCGTTACCGGGAGATAACCGACAACAAACAAAAGTTCGCGAGGCGTTGTAGTCGATTTCGTGGTGCGAATGGTCGCTGAAGGAACGACTATCGATCTGGGTGTTTCTTGTCGAAGCGAGATCTCGCCACGTTCATCCGGAACATCCTGAACGTTCGCTGACGGGGTTGATTCATCCCGTCGTTCACGCCACGCGTGCCACGCAGCTGCTGCCGCCAGTGCAACGAGAACCGCCGCGACACCGATGCGGCGGATGGAACGCTGCCGGCGCAACTTTGTGCGCACCGATTGCGTGAATCGTGCGGCGTCAAGTGTAATACGAATCTTATTGGCAACCGCGGCGACGAATGCGTCGGCGTCGCCCTGTCTCAGATGTTGACCCTGGGCGCGCAGCAACGCATCGATTCGCAGATCGGAGCGAAGGGTATCACGCAACTGCGGCGTCAGCGTGAAGGGGTCGCTGCCTTCAGGTGGCGAAGACGGCTGGTCATCGACAAATCGTGTCCAGCTTTCTGCGATGGCGCGTTTCATCCGGCGAGCTCCTGTGCCGAGGCGGGGGTGCCGTTTTTTAGGCGTTTGGAGATGCACGCGCGCAGCCACAGGCGGGCCCGAAACAGCGCCACCCGCACTGCCACTTCGCGTTTGCCACTTTTTTGGGCGATGTCCGTGAGTGACGTCGCCGCGAAATAGTGTTCACGCACGAGGTTCCCTTGCGGGTCGGGGAGGGATTTCAGGCAGAGTTGCAGCGCCGCCAATTCACGATCGTGTTCGGCTGGTTCAGGATCGTCGACTGCGTTATCAAGCAAGGACCAGAAAGGGTGACGTGCTGCGAGTGCCTGCCGACGGGATTCGCTGCGCAGGTGCATCTTGGCGCGATGGCGTGCAATGCCGAATAGCCATCCTGCCAGTCGAGTATGCCTCGCGAAATCTTTCAAATCTCGAAACGCCAAAACGAAAACGTCCTGTGCCAGATCGTCCGCGGTTTGGGCATCACGCAGATACCGCGTGAGGTAACGCCGGATCGGCGCCTGGTGCTCGTGAACCAGAGCCGCATACGCGTCGATGTCCCGAGCGAGCGCGCGAACAATGAGAGCGTTTTCGTCTTCGGGCGTCATGACTGTGGGTTGCAAACAACAGGATGGTGCCGGACTTCGCGTCTCGTTACAGCCGTACCCCGCACATTCTTCGGCGTGGATTCGCATTCATCGTAACGGGTCTTGGGGCGCGGCACCATCGAGTACAGCCATGAAGCAATCTCAGCGTCGTGTATTGGTTTTTGCCCTGTTGGTGGCATCCGCAAACATCCCTTCGTGTCGGTCGAGTGGCGATGGTGAGACCGGGAAGGGCGGCAGTTTTGGAGCGGCAGGAAATGCAACCGGAGGGCAAGTTGCAGGTACCGGAGGGCAAGTTGCCGGTACAGGCGGGCAAGTTGCAGGTACAGG
>JAWXBF010000381.1:0-3191 GCA_034439895.1 Deltaproteobacteria bacterium | reverse complement strand
CTGGGTTACAAAGATCTTGCTCCAATCGTGCCACACGGGCGCGGCCCGCAACACATCGTCGTGCACCAACCTGGTCGCCCCGCCCGATAGCCGGGCCGCCGATTCCGCCATGACGGGCAAACCGTCCTTGTTGTCGGTCAGATAGGTCCGCTCGTATCCCTGCCCGAGAGAAACCGCCGCAAGCTGCACAAACGCTTCGTGCATCACGAGGCCTCCCGGGTACGCGTGGTGCTCGGCATGACCAGCACCACCACCGCCCGGTGCTGCTGAAAACGATTGCGGAGGATACGGACAGTCGGTGCCGTCCGCTTGAACAGGCGGAAATACACCCATCATCGCATCAACAGGAAAGGTCGAAACATTGCTCTCGACAAGCAAACCCTCGCGCTCCAGCGTCGCCAGAATGTCTCGCTTGGCCTTCACATCAAGGCCCGCACGGTGACGCAGACAGGCGCGGGGGTTCTGAAGAATATCCAGTGTTTCCTTGCGCAACTGTGGGTCACGGATCTGACGGGACGTTTGTACGAGGTAACGCAGCGCCGATTGCACAACCGGGGACCGGTTGCCAAGTGCTTGAGCCTCGGCGTTTCCCTTTCCAATCTGACTTTGATCCTGCGTGCCCGGCGCCGCCAGAGTCGGAGCCGAAAGCACGGGGCTTCCGGCCAATAACAACGCAACAATCCATCGCGAACGGTTCATTTCAGCAGCCCAACAGTGCATGGCTCGGGCGTTTCACGCAATTTCTATTGATGCGATATCAAGAACGCATCATTGCGTCCCGCTCAGTTGGTCTCACGCATTCTTGCCCACGAAGGCCGCGACAAACGCAGAGGCTGGGTGGGCGACAAGTTCGCTCCAACTCCCGGTTTGCGTGATCCGTCCGGACTCGAGCACGGCGATGCGATCGCCAAATACACGCGCATCGGTGGCGTCATGCGTGACCACCACCGTTGGCAATCCCAACTTTCGCAGGTATCCGGACAGGAACTCGCGCACCTCCTGCCGGGCCGATACATCCAGGGCCGCAAGGGGCTCATCCAGCAACAAGGCGAGAGGCTTGACGGACAACGCACGCGCAAGCGCAACCCGTTGCTTTTCTCCACCCGAAAGATGTCGCGGGTAACGATCGGCAAGGGTCTGCAGCCCCAGCGCCTCCAGGTAGAAATCGACCGTACCGGTGGGTGCGACGTTGCCAGCAGCGTTTGCGCAATCAACCGCAAACGCGATATTCGCTCGCACGTTCAGATGCGGAAACAAGGCGTAATTTTGTGGTACATATCCAAGCCGTCGAAGCTCGACCGGCGCATGGATTCCAGCGTCGGTATCCGCCAGGACCGACGTTCCGACAACGATTCGGCCCCTTTTGAGAGGATGGACGCCAAGCAAAGCGGCAAGGAAACTGCTCTTGCCCGCCCCGTTGGGTCCCGCCACGACCAGGGTTCCGGGTCCCGTCTCGATTGCGACGTCGAGTTCAAGCCGCCCAACGCTCACACCGACCTGAGCCACAAGACTCACGAACGCACCTCGGTTCGAGCTTTCGTGTTGCGAAATCCAAATCGTACGGCGATCAACACCATAAACGCGACGCATACCAAGACCACCGCAAGTGCCTGTGCTGCGCGAACATCGGACTCGAGCGCGGAGTAGATCGCAAGCGGCAAAGTCTGGGTCGTTCCCTGCAAGTTGCCGGCGAACATCAAGGTCGCCCCGAACTCGCCGAGCGCGCGGGCCCAACTCATCGCGGCACCCGCTGCGATGCCTGGCGCCGCGATGGGCAGTGCCACCTTGAAAAAGACGCGAAACGGCCCGGCACCGAAGGTCCGTGCAACCACAACGAGCTGCGGATCAATCCCTCGAAACGAGGACAAAGCGGCCTGTATATAAAATGGTGCAGAAACAAAAACCTCGGCCATCACGACCGCGGCCGTAGTGAAGGCCACGGACCAACCGTCGGGGAACAGCCATTCACCGAAAAAGCTGCGTCGCCCGAATGCGAGGAGCAAGGCAAGCCCTGCGACGGCAGGCGGAACAACAATGGGCAACTGAAGCGCCGTTTCGATCGCACGCGCGATTCGACCCTGCGACCGGGCGAGTACGAAGGCCAGCGGCGTACCGAAGCACAAAACCAAGGCAAGACTCAGCGAGGTGGTCAACAGGCTGAGGCGCATCGCAGGCCAAACCAGGGGATGCGCAAGGCCGACTCGCATATCGGCAACGGACGTCCCCAGTAGGAGCGCCGCGAATGGCAGCGCCAGGAATGCCACCAACACCGCTCCGAGTCCCACCAACACCAGATGTTGACGGTGCAAATGCCGTGGTTTCATGGCGTCGCACCGGCCACACGGAATCCGGCCAGGTGCAAGGTACGTTGCCCTGCATCGGACAATACGTACGCAATCCAGTCCCGCGCACGCAGAGCATGCGTTGACGCTTGCACGACCGCGATGGGGTAATCGGCAATCACGTTGAACTCAGGTGGAACGGCAACCACAGAAAGCGTAGCTCCAGCAGCCATGGCATCGCTTCTATATACAAAAGCGGCATCGGCTTCACCGAGGTTGACCTTCGTGAGCACCTGTCGGACGTTGAGTTCGCGCGATACCACCTTGGACTGCACGCGCGCATAAAATTCGGTACCGAGCTCGACACTTGCACGCACAAGGATTTGCAACGCATACCGCCCGATGGGCACCTCCGGAACTCCGAGCACGATGCGCTCCGCGTTCGGCAGATCGCCGAATCTCCGAATCGTGTTCACTGATTCCTTGGCCACGACGATCACGGGTTCGTTGCGCGCAAACACAACGTGCGACGTCACAAGGCCGGCTTTCTGGAGCGCGTCCGCGTGGTGCATGTCGGCGGCCGCAAAAATATCTGCGGATGCGCCATGCTCAATCTGCGTGCGGAGCGCCTGGGTTCCCGCAAAGTTGAAGACAACTTCTTGGCCGGGGTGCAGACGCTGCCAGTCAGCACCTATCGTCGTGAAGGCATCCCGAAGAGACGACGCTGCGAACACCACCAATCTTTCATGGGCAAACGCGCTCGTGTCCTCCGGGCGCTTGCAACCCACGAAAGCGGGCATCAAAAGCGATGCAAACACCGTGGCAAACACGGTGCGAACTGGGGCGGCCATGGGGGGTATTGTTTACATCAGCGGTACTTTTCCTGCCATCGTCGGATCCAACCAGGAG
>JAWXBF010000380.1:0-4189 GCA_034439895.1 Deltaproteobacteria bacterium | reverse complement strand
TCGTGGCGGGGCGGATTTCGCTGTAGTCGGATCGGTGTTTGGCCACCGATCGCCGCTGCTCCTGAACCCGGTGCGTGAAGCGAGCCGCGGGCTTCACCGTCATTTGTACCACACCGGCGCATCAGACTGCGTCGTCTACTTCAGCGCCGTCTCCCAGAACGCACAGTCCGACACCCGCACCCCCTCCTTCGCCGCCACCGTCGTGCCGAGCTCCAGGTACGGATCCGAACCCTTCTTCGCTGTCGGCCAGACGGGTGCGCCGCCACCGTTCGGATCGCCCGTGGCTGCGAAGCGCGTCCAGTAGCCGAGCATGGCATTGCTCAGAGCGCTTTCGGTCACCGTCGGCATTTTCATCGTGTGAAAGAGGAAGCCGAGTTCCAACCCGTGGAAAGCGCCGAAAAGGGCGGCGGTGGGCGAGACGTCGCGAGACTTGGTGAAGAAGTAGCGGAAGGCCGATGGGCGACCGCCGTCGAGCGCGGCTTGGACGTAGGGGCCGACAGGGCAAATGAAACGGTAGTCGGAGGTGACAGCGACGGCCGCGGCGCGCGGGGTGGGGAAGCGCGAGGCCGGGTATTGGGCCAGCACCTTTGCGCCAAGCGTAGGTCCGAAAAACTCGCTCAACACGGTCGCGTATTCGATGGCGGTCTTCGGGCTGGCGCCAACCATCAGATTGGTTTCGTCTTCATTGGCTCCGAAGATCAATGGCACTTTGTTGTGCTTGCCGGCCAGGATCGCATTGAAGGGAACCTGCGTGAGCACGAAGCCGTCGACGATGGGGCCATAGTCGGCGGGGCCGAGGTTAAGGTTGTTGATGCCGTTCGCGGGCCCGGCGTCGATCAGGGCCGCGGCGGTCTTGCTGCGCAGGCAGGCGGCAACATCGCCGGTGGCGCATCCCGCGGCCTGGGCTACCGTCTGGCCAAAGGTCTCGGCATCGGCCAGTGCACGGTTGCCGACGCAGCCTCCGCTTTGTACCAAGGCCCCGTGAAACAAGCCTGCGGCGCGCGGTGAAGCGACCAGGGTGCAGGTGTTAACGCCTCCGGCAGATTCACCGAAGATCATCACGCGGCCCGGATCGCCGCCGAACGCCGCGATGTTGCGCTTGACCCACGAGAGCGCCGCGATCTGGTCGAGAATGCCGAGGTTGCCCGAAGCGCGCTCGGCGCGTTCAGCGGTGAGGGCGGGGTGGGCCAGGAAGCCGAGTGGGCCCAGGCGGTAGTTGAAGGTGACGAGCACGACACCGCCGCTCTCGGCGAGGACCGTGCCGTCGTAGGCGGACTCGGAACCGGCGCCCTGGATGTTGCCGCCGCCGTGGATGAAGACCATGACGGGGCGAGGCTGGCTTGCTCGCACCGTGGCGTCGGCGGGCGCCCACACGGTGAGGGTCAGACAATCCTCGTCGCCTTGGACGGGGGCGTTGGGATCGTTCGGCTTACCTTGCTCGACGGGGCGCTGGGGGCAGATGGCGCCGAAAGTCGTCGCTTCGCGTACGCCACTCCAGCACGCAGGCGCCAGCAGCGTGACGAGAGCCTTGTGCTTCATGGTCGGATCTAGACACACCTGAAACGGAAAAGGCAAAGTCCGCCATCGCTGCAACGCAACGTTCGCCAGCTGCATCTAACCCTTCATGATTGACCTTTACAGCTTCCCGACTCCCAACGGCCTGAAGGCTTCAATCATGCTCGAAGAGGTGGGACTGCCGTACAAAGTGCACGTTATCCATATCGGCAAGGGCGACCAGCACAAACCGGATTTTGTGGCCATCAACCCCAACGGAAAAATTCCAGCGATTGTGGATTCTGAGGGCCCCGACGGCCAACCGATCACCGTCTTCGAGTCAGGCGCCATTCTGATTTACCTGGCCGAGAAGACTGGCAAACTTCTCTCCTCGGATGCGCGCAAGCGCTACGAAACCTTGCAGTGGCTGATGTTTCAGATGGGGGGGCTAGGTCCGATGTTGGGGCAGCTGAACCACTTCGTGAAATACGCGCCAGAAAAGGTTCCCTATGCCATCGAACGCTACAGCAACGAGGGCAACAGACTGATGGACGTTCTTAACCGTCAGCTTGCAAATCGCGACTACCTTGTTGGCGACTATTCAATTGCGGACGTCGCAAGTTATGCTTGGGTGAAGGCGCGTCAAGCGATGGGAAGCTTCGATGATTTTCCGCATGTCAGCGCGTGGCTCGACCGTGTGGGTGCGCGTCCAGCTGTTCAAAGGGGTGTGCAAATACCTCGGTTACCTTAAAAAAAGTGCCCCTTCATACACTGGCGCATATCGAATGTTCTCGAACCGCACGTGACTACGGCAACGGGCACTGTGCCGACGGTGTCCCGTAGCCGAAAACCACGCGACGCAACGAGGTGCCGGTGGGTCCGGTTACGAGCGTCCAGTTGATGCCGTCGCTTGATCGATAGAATCGGGTCGACGCGTTTTCACGCTGGATGCCCACGAACGTACCAGAATCGCCGCGCGCCATCGCGTGTATGACGGTTCCCGTCGGGCGCAAGGTTTCGCGGGTCCACGTGGATCCATCGCTGCTCCAGTAGGCGGTGGCGCCGTTGGGCGCCCAAAACTTGTCGCCGATGAAGGCCATTTTGCCATCAACCCCGCTTGGCAGTTTTCCGGTTTGCCAGGTGGCGCCGCGATCCGTGGTACGGCACCAATCACCGCTGCTGCCCACTGCGCAAAAGGTGCTGTTGCCCCAGGCGAATCCGCCCAGTTGACCCAGGTTGCCAAAACCGTCCACCAATCGGCACGCGCTGCTGGTGCGCCAGGATTGTCCGCCATCGAAGCTGAACGTCGCTGCGATGTCGCCGCCGCCGCCGATGGCCGCACCACCACCGCCAGATTCACGCAGGTTCTCCGGGTAATCGGGCGCCGTGCAGCGTGTCCAGGTTTTGCCATTGGGGGAGGATTGGCAACCGCCATAGCCATTGACGGTGACGAACTTTTTCTGCGGCAATTCTACAAAGACCAGGCCACCGCCGCCGCCATTGGGTACCGGGAAGCGTTGCCAGTCGACACCGTTGGTGCTCAGTTTGACGCTGGGGTCCGCGCCCCAGCCGATGAGTTCCATGAAAATCCCATCGCCATAGACCATACCTTTTTCGGTGTAGGGCGAATGATCGACGTTTCGGTTCTCGTAGGAATGGTTGGCGATCCAGGTTCGGCCATCGTCGCACGAGGTGATGGTGCGTGCGCCGTGTCCGGCCGCCACGAACATGGGCACCTTGCCGATGGGAACTACAACCGTACCACCCGAGCCGCCGGTTGCCGTGGCGCCTCCGGCGGCTGTAGCACCGCCCGATGCCCCGGTGGTACCAGGGGTGCCCCCGGCGGAACCACCCGTGCCAGTGCCTGCCGTCGCACCGCCCGCCATCGCGGATTCGCCGCCTGCGGCTGTGTTTCCGCCTGATCCATCAGAGATGCCCTGGCCTCCACCTTTGCCATCGACTCCGCCCGCGTTGTCGGTATCGCCGCCAAACGTTCGGGCGCACGCTGTAAGGGCAAGGCACGAGACTACAAAAGCCGCTGAAAACTGCATGGACTTGCCACACAGGTTAACAAGCGGTGCGAAAAACGCCAAGCCGCAATATCGGGGACAAGCGCCACCAACCGACTCGGCCAGGGTAAACGCACTACCCCGCCTTGAGAGGGGCATCCAGGCGCACGCGGGGCAAGCTGGCCGACATGGTTTTCTGCAAGAATGCCAGCAACTTCTCGCGCACCTCGCAGCGCAGATCCCAGTTTTTCGAGGCATCGCTTGAACCAACCAACGCGCGCATCGTGACCGTGTGCGCGCCAGCTTCGGTGACCTGCAATCGTTAGCGGATCGATGAACGATCACAGACTCGTCAGACCCACCGGGGTGTACGAACCTCGATCCGCGGCGACAGCGAGCACTCACCATTCTTTAGCGTGGACCAACTACGCTCGTGGGCGATGGACACCTCATGCCCGGGCAGTAGATGCCGCAAAGGCGCCGGCGTGCCTTGATCAAAGAGGATTCGCACTTACGCCGCGGCAAGAGCGCTTCGAGCGGCATGCTCCAATACCGCGCGCGCTTGCTCCAGAGTAACGCCGGGAAACAAATCGACAAACTGACCGACGGGAATATCGTCTTCGAGGTTCCACCACGCGAGCCTGCCGGCATCCATGCGGCCATCCACGGAACGCGGGAGAAGCGGG
>JAWXBF010000379.1:0-19310 GCA_034439895.1 Deltaproteobacteria bacterium | reverse complement strand
GAACGGCCCGGCCACCCTGAACCTTTCCCGTGTGGTGGAACACGGTCAAACCGCTGGGCCGTTCGTCAACCTGAACGCCGGCCCGGGTCAGTTCGCGCACGATGCTGGTGATGCGATCGCTTTCCTTGACGCGCAATTCGGCAAGATCCTCGAAAACCGTCTGTCCCGACGCCGTCGCTGCGACCATGGCGAGGATTGGAATTTCGTCAAGACAGCGCAACGCAAGTTCACCGTCGATGCGAGCGCCCTTGAGTGGCTGCGCGCGCACCCGCACCCTGCCCCAGGGCTCGCCCATCATCTCGCCGTCGACCTGGATGGTTACGTCCGCACCCATTGCAACCAACGCATCCAGGATGCCGGTTCGGGTTGGGTTCAAGCCAACGTCGGTCACGGTTATGTCGCTGCCCGGGACCATGGCGGCCGCGGCCACGATGAAGGCTGCCGAAGAAATGTCACCCGGAACCTCAATCGTATGACAGGACGACGTGTCGAGGATTCGATTCCATCCGGTGGGATCGATGCGCACGCGCCGGCTGGCGGGATCAACCGTGATGGGCGCGCCCATCCGGGCCAGCATTCGTTCGGTGTGATCGCGAGAAAGGCCCGGCTCGGTCAATTCGGTCGGACCGTCGGCCTGCAGACCCGCAAGCACGATTGCCGTCTTCAGCTGGGCGCTCGCCACGTGGAGATCGTGGCGGATGCCTTTCAACGGACCGCCCATCACCGTGAGCGGCGGAAAGAGATCCCCTGGGCGATCGGCGCGCGACTCGCCTTCAAACCGCGCGCCCATCAATCCCAGTGGGCCCGCGACGCGACCCATCGGACGTCGGGAAAGTGAGGCGTCTCCAAAGAGCTCGGTTGCGAATGGGCGACCCGCGAGCAATCCCATCAGCAACCGGATCGTCGTTCCCGAATTGCCGCAATCAACAGGAGCCGAGCTTTTCTTGAGGCCGGCAAATCCGACGCCGTCGACCACGGCCGCGTCGCGACCTTGCTCGTGAACTATGGGAACGCCGAGCGCCCGCAACGCACCGGCCGTCGAGGCGTTGTCCTGGCCCAGCCCCAGTCCCGCAATCGTGACACGGCTGTTCCCGAGCGCCGAAAACAGCAACGCGCGATGGGACAGCGACTTGTCACCCGGAACCCGACAGGATCCCCGCAAGGGTCCACTTTTTCGGGTGCGCAACAGTTCGGCTTCTGGCTTTGAAGGCCCGTCGTTCATCGCGCCGCAGGCTAGCAGATCGGAAGCTCAGGACGGCGGGGGTTCGGCTTTCTCTCGGTGCACCCGCGCCGCCTCGAAAAGCGCCTGAATGCGGGCGACCACGAAGGCCCGTTCCTTCGGTTCCAGGGCGAGCTGCCAGCGAACCACGGCGCCCTCTCCGGATGGCTCGACGGTGACCTCGGTTCGCACAATGAATTTCGCGAATCCCAATCGAACCATCGTCGGCGTTTCCGCCAGCGCTGCCAGGGTTTCGCGGGCCCACGCGGCGACGCCTCGGGCCTCGTCGATGCGGCGACTTCGACCCAGTGCCTGCAGCGAAATTCCGTCGGTGCCACCGACTCGGACCGCGATGGATTCGAGGCGTCCCAAATCGGCATACGGTTCAGGCAGCTTCGTTTTAGCCTCCGGGGTCATGACAGCGCGCAGCTCGACCAGCAACGGCTCTTCTTCGGGCCAGGTTTGCGCCAGGTGGCGGCCAGCAATTTGAAACCATGGCACCGTCGCAACGGGATCGGAACGGGCGTCGTCGCAATCGATCGCGGTTTGCAAAACGGATCTTGGACCTAGACCAACCAGGGTCGGATTTCGGCTGACGAGCGACAAATAACGTGGCAGCGGTGGGCCGCCCCAGACATGGCGGTCGCGGTAAGTTTGATAGCCCGATTTTCCGATGCGCGAGTCCTCAAGCTTCGCAGGCTCGAATCGACCGACGTACAGGAGCAAGTTCAGCGGTTCGGTCTCGCCGTCGTTGGGAAAGGCGGCTTGCACGCTGTGATCGACGTCGGTGCGCTCGTCAAAGCCTTGCACTTCGACTCCGCCTTTGGTTGCCTTGTCGTCGCCCAGCAACGATCCGCCACCCAACCTGCGGATGGCGCGGTAGTTGAAGTACAGCACGGACGTGGCGGGTGACGGGATCAGGCGATAAAGCCGATCGGCGTCCCGCGCAGCAACATCCGGCTTTTGCAGCGGAGTCGAGTCGCTCGAGGGAGAAGCAGCGCAGCCCGCCAGAAACGCCAAGTGGGCTATCATTGCCAGACGTACGTGTATCACGCGGTTCAATCCTCGAAGAGCCGTCGTCGGGCGGTCCGAGCCGTGGTCAACCAGTCGTGCAACCCCGCGGCATCGTTGGCTTCAATTTGAGCGCGCAGCGTTTGAAGCTCGCCCACGAAACGATCAATCAACGGCAAGACGTTCGGTCCGTTCATCAGGAAAATGTCGCGCCAAACCTCCGGGCTCGATGCCGCCACACGGGTCGTATCCCGCAAGCTCGAGGTCAAGGTTCCACCGGGTAAAACGTTGCGCAACCGCGTTCCGTCCTGCTCGGCCGCCCGGGCAAGCGCAAACGCAACGGCATGAGGCAAATGGCTAAGCGCCGCAACGAGTCCGTCGTGTTCTTCGATCGGGACGCGAATCGGATGCGACCCAACGGCGCGCCACAACGCCTCGACCCGATCGATCGCACCCAGATCGGTCGTGGGAAAGGGGCACAACACGCACGGACGGCCGTGGTACAGATCGGCGACTGCGGCCCCTACGCCACTCTTTTCGGCTCCGGCCAGGGGATGACAGGGAACGAAGTGCGATTCGCCAACCGCCCTGCGCACGGCATCCGCCACGGGTCCCTTGACGCTGCCGATGTCTAACAACAGCGCTCCGGGTGTGAGCGATCCCGCAATCGTTTTCGCCAGCCCTTCGAGGGCCCGCACCGGCGCTGCGAGGATCACCAGATCGGCCGAGCGAACTGCCTCTGCCGGGCTGCTAGCGGCAAGTTGAATAATGCCCCGTTCAAGTGCGAGGGTTGCGGCTCCGGGATCCTTGTCGTAGCCGACCACCGTTTTCGCGAGGCCCGACGCACGCAGCGCCAGCGCGAGCGAGCCACCCATGTACCCGATTCCAAGCAAAGCCACCCGCGCAAAGGGCGCCGGCTGTGAAGCCTCCTCGGCCATGGATCTACTGTTTGCCCCAGGTCATCGGGTCGATGTGGATTTGCAGGGACAAAAAGCCCATGAAGTGCGTGCCGGCCGAGTTGTCGTTGACGGGGTTGTCGCCGCCCGGGACGAAGAGGTGGTACCCGGGCAGGAACTCCGCCCCGAGATAGACGACGTCGTTGATGTGGTAGTCGAGTGCGACGATGCCGTTCGTCATGAAGCCTTTGCTTGCAACCTCGTCGTTGCTGAGTGGCGGATCGACGCGGCGGTGCAATCCCAGGCCGATGCCGGCGTTGGCACCGAGGCGCAGGAACCACGACGGGTCCTTGCCACTGTCGAGAGCAACGTCGAAGTCGATGCCAACCAGGAACTGGAACAAGGTTCCGGCGAACGCGCCATCGTCCGCAACCTTGGGATTGGTTTTACCCACGTCGAAAAACTGGTATCCGACAATCGAAAAGTCGAGGAACAAAACCTCCGCGCCGATCTCAAAGCCGGTGACCGGTCCGCGTTCGACCTCGAAGTAGTCCGCGCCCAACACAGGATTGCCATTGGCATCCATTTTGTTGAGGGTTTTCATACCCGACCCGGTTATCCCGCCGGCCTTGATGGAAGCGTAGAGATCAAAGAGCTTGGCGTTGGCGGAGCCGGACGCGGAAAGAATCAGGAGTCCGACAAATCCAGCGAATGCGAGTCGAAGGGTATTTTTCATATGGCTGTACTCTCGAGCATACGCTGGACTCGAGCGGGATCGAAACCGATGAGCAATCGGCCGCCGATATCCAGCACGGGCACGCGGTCGGCGGATACCCCCAGTCGAGTGGCCTTGTCGCGCAATTCGTCGGCTGCGGCCGCGTCCTTTTCCACATCCTTGTCGACGAACGCAATGCCGTTCTGCACGAAATACTGCCGGGCGGTTCGACAGGCGCCACACCAGCTTGTCCCGTACAACACCACGCGGGCCGTGCCGGCAGGCGACGCCACGGTGGGATGATTGGCGCCGCCATCTGCCCCGCCGCCCGCGCCGAGCGAGGACGATTCGCCCGGCACCAACTGCGCCAACGATTGTGTCTCGAATCGCGCCCGCGGCATGATCTGAGTTGTGACAGGGCTTTTGCGTTCAAGTTCGGTCAGATCCAGCACGAAGACGTTTTCCGAATCGAGAGGGGGCTCCGTTGGATCGACCACTCGAACCATCTTGCGAGCATGCGCCGGAACCCGATCGCGCGTATCGACCGTCTGAAAGGCGCCGGTCTCATCCGCGAAGGTAAAGAGCAATCCATCCGGAGCCGAGACCACGAGCGCGGCAGTGGGAGTGGCCTTGACCGGAGCCGCTTGCGGGATGGGTTTGCGACAGCTCGCAACAGCCAACAGCACCAAGCAAAACAAGGGGCGTGCGTTCATCAGCTTGCCCTCTTCTTTCGGCCCTTCTTGGCCGGTATCGGACCGGGACTGGTGCTGGGCAGCGCCAGTTTCAACACGGCCTGGTCGATCGCCTGTTTAATGGCGTCTGTCATCACATCCCGGGTCAGGGCTTTGGTCTCCTCCGGAATGCGTTTCTCAAATACTTCGGCGATCTGCATCGATTCCCCACTGCCGGAGAACGCCAGTTTCTTCGTCGGGATTTCCGAGCCGTAAAGGGTCAGTTTGATCGAAATCGAAAGCTGAGGCAGTCGACTTCCAGGTCGCGGCTCTTTTCTCTCGACCGCGATCGGCTCGACCCGAAGCGATACCTCGAAACCTCGCAGCTTCTGTTTTTTGAGGGCGATCAACAGGTCCGTCTCCGATTGGACTCCTTCGAGAACGCTCAGGAACTCAGGCTTTCGAGAGAGTTCAGCGGAGACAAGTTCGCGAGCCATCGCTTCATTTTCCGCGCCTGCGAGTCCAATTGCTTCGATAACTTTAAAGTAATACTTTGGCTTTTTTTCGGGTCGTACCGTGTCCGGTGCAGGCACTTCACCGGCCGACGCCGAGGCGAGGTTCAACAGGCCCAGCAAAGGCAAGGCGATCGCTGTCCATCGGGTCAGGGCAGAGGCTCTTGGCGCGTTCATGGGTGTCACGGCCGAGTATATTAACCACGGTCACAGGCGCTCGTGCTCCTCAATCTTTCGCCCGTCCGAACCGACCACCGCGACTCACCAAACTATGCAAAATCCTTGACCTCCGCGGCACATTTGCTTAGCGTCGGGAAATGATCATCCTGAGCCTCTCCGAAAAAGGTGGGGAGACGCAGCAACTGGAGTTCGACAAGACCGATGTGACAGTGGGTCGCGTCCAAGGGAATGACATCGTATTGCCCAAGGGCAACGTTTCGAAAAAGCATTCGCGGATCATCCTCAAGGCGAATGCCTTCTCCGTTGAGGATATGAAGAGCACGAACGGGACCTACGTTAACGGTCGGAAGATCGCGGGTCCCACGCCGCTGTTCCAGGGCGACAAGCTCTACATCGGAGATTTCATCATTCGCGTCGAGAACGCCCCCGCTCCGGAGGCCGCGAACCTGGGTAACGAAGCGGGCTCGCTGAGTTCGGCCTTGCACCGCCGAAAGGATACGGCTGAGGCTCCGGTGGTGGATGATATCCGCCGCAAGCCAAGCTTGCCGCCGCCCCCGCCGCGCAAGGACACGTCGGTGCCCCCTCCACCTTCAGGCGCGTCGGCGTCGGCACTCCCCGATGTGCCGCCTCCGGGAATGGACCTCGATCTGGACGACGACGAGCCGTTGGCAACGGCGCCTCCCGCACCGTCTCCGCCGGTCATGGCACCCCCACCGCCGGTCGCCCCCAAGCCAGCGCCCTTTCCGCCACCTCCGGCTGCCGCTCCCATCGCACCGCCAATCGCAGCACCGGTTGCCGCCGCATCATTGCCCTCGCCCCGGCCACGTGCAGACAGCGAGGTGCCAACCTCGAATCGTGACCGCGCCGTGGTTGCGCCGAGCCAAATAAGCGATCCGTCGAATCCGCGCGCCTGGTTGCAACGGTTGCTCGACGATCACTCCGTCTCGGCGATCTTCGTCGTCGGTCCTGAGTCCGTTGTCATCGAGCGGGCAGGCCTGCGAGAAACCGTTACCCTGGGGGATCCGGAAATCAATCAGCTGGTCGAATCCGTGTCGGACCTTGCCCGCAAAGCAGGTGTCAACTTGGACCGCGGCGTCGTGGATGCCGTCTTGCCCGGCGGCGCTCGCATCACGGGCCTTTTGCCGCCGGCCGCATCACGAATTTGCGTCGGTATTCGCCGCACATCGGAGGCCCTACGGACCTTACTGGATCTGGCCGACAGCGGTGCCATCCATGGACCGATTCGCGACGCCCTCGAGGCCTGTATTTCGTTCCAGCGCAACATCCTGGTCGTCGGCGACAACCTCGGTACTGCCGCTGTTCTCGAGGCGCTCAGCCAGACGATTCCGTCGAGCATGCGCGTGCTCGCTCAAGGTGGCCGCGTTGGTTCGGCTGATCCAGGCCAGCCCTGGGTCGACCTCAAGGTTGACGCAAACGACGCAGAATGCTTGCGGGTCGCACTCGCAGCACGTCCCGACTTCCTGATTGCCGACGTCACGTCTGCCGCGATCGGCGCAGAGATCGTTCGTCAACTGTCGCTCGGTCATCAGGGCGCGGTGGTTTCGTTGCTCGCCCGTTCGTCGACCGACGCACTTGCCCGCCTCGAAGCCTTGTTGGTTGGAACCCTCGGCAGCGCGGAAACCGTCCGTGCCCTTCTGGCATCCTCCTTCGAGGCGATCGTCTTTGCGGTGGCGACACCCGACGGCAAGGTGAAGGTCATGGAGTTGGCAGAACCACATCTTGTCGACGGCGCACTGACTGCACGCATTTTGTTCTCGCACGCCGCTGGAAAGTTCGAGGCCTCCGGAAAAGCCTCGAAGCTGGGCGGGACCTTGGCCCGCCTCGGCAAGCCGGTTTCGGGTCTCGGTGGCTGATCGGTTTTTCGATCGGTTCCGCACGCAGCTTTCCCGCATGCCGACGGGATTGAACCGTGTGGGTCCTCCCTGCACGTCTGCCGATCTGGCAGCGGCGGAGCGCGGACTGAACCTCCGGATTCCGCGCTCGTTCACGCAGTTCCTGCAATCCTGGAATGGCGTGTCGTTGTTTCACGACAGCTTGTTCGTGTTCGGTGCGGGTCGTGGTCCCGACCGCCTGCTGTCCCCGATTTCCTTTTTGCTCGAAGGGAAGCCGCGGCGGGGCATTCAGATTGCAGAATCGTGGTCCGGCGAACCGTACTGCCTGTTCGAAGACGACGGACCCGTCTACCATCTGCGCGGTGGTGAAGAAGGCGATGGGACCGAGGTCTGGCTTTCGGGGTCGTCCTTTCCGCGCTGGCTGGACGCCATCGTTGCCCACGAAGCCGTTCTGTTTGACAGCACGGGCGAATACGCCGAGCAAGCCTTTGCGTCCGATGGCGAAGAGGTCGCTCCGCGCTTCGCAGTGAAGCAGGCTGAGCGGGCGGTTCGCCAAGATGCGGGCTCGGCCGAGTTCCAGCACGAGCTCGCCCTCGCCTGCCGCCGTCTTGGACGAAAGGACGAAGCCGATCGCGCCTTCGGTGAGGCGCTTCACTTGCAGCCCTTGAATCCGTGGCCGGTTTTTGATCGCGGCCGTTTGCGGCTCGATGACGGCGACGATCTTGGCGCATCCGAAGACTTTGAAACTGCCGCCAAACTCGTCGAAGGCGCGACGGCGGCTCGATTCTGGATGTTCGCTGCACGTGCCCTCGCGAACCTTGAAAATGAAACCGCGCGCAATGACGCCGCGGCGATGGCCTTGAAGTACGAACCCTTGCTGCGCGATGGGCTAAGCCGTGCGGCCGAGCAATCGCTCGCCGATGGCGACACCGAGGCCCATGCGGAACAGTGTGCGCTGCTTGGCGCCTTCACACCGGTGATCACGCGCAAACGTCTGCCGGTGATCTAGAGTTCTTGCGAGGAACCTCCCACGAGCACCGAAACTACATTTTTTCGGTACTCGCCTGCCCCACCGCTGCAATCGGACCGGCGTGATCCTGCCCGCGCAACACCGCGACAACCCGTGATGCCGCTGCGGGAACTGCAACGTGGACGGCAGCGACCGCGTCGGAATCCGCGACCGCAATGGCCTCACCCATCGCATGCCGTTGCCCGTTTTCGTCTTCCCAGACAAGTTCAAGCTGTCCGCCCGAGATAGGACCCGTAAGCCCCTTCGCACCCACCGAAACCTGCCCGTTGCTGATCGTGAGTTGGAGCTGCACCCGGATCAAGTGGTTCAGCATTCCCGCAACATAGGCTTCGATTTCGGGAAGCACCGCTTTGGCCGTATCTTTAAAGACCGCCTCATCGAGGAAGAAGTGCAGGCGATTCGGCAGCCGTTTGTACGCCAGCGCGCGCCGACCTTCCATTTTCAGATACTTCACGCGGTTGTCATTGGCGATCGAAAGTCGCGGCAGATTCGGCAACGGGAATGCAAGCCCTTCGCCCGCGCGTTCCAGAATCTCGATGGTGCTCTGTGCCGGCGAAAGCGGCACGTCGGCTGGAACCGAACCCTCGGAAAAGAATCGGCGATGCGTTCGATCGGCGAGTCCTTCACCATCCGGTGCGGTAATAAACGCAAGCAAAGATGGACGACTCACGGGCTTCAGACTCGCCGGTAGGCCCTCCCGGCCGTGGCGTTCGGCGACGTAGCGCTCGTAATTCAGCGCATTGCTTTCGTGCGCTGCGCGGAAGTCATTGCGAACGTGTGCAGGCTCGCCCGCGTCGATCAGCACGGCCGCGGTTGCCCCTGCACAAAGCAGTGCCCGCGCGAGCGCCGAGTCGCGCTGCGCTGGAGTGGCAAGCGTGGCCGACTTGGAAACCCAATAGACAAAACGTGTTACGGATAGATCGTTCTGCCCGGAAAATAACCACGCGGTCGACGGCATGCCGGTCTGATCAAACGCCATCCCTGTCCCGAGGCTGCGAACACCGGTTCGCCCTTCCCCACTGTCGATTGCGCCCGATAGCGCCTGGGCGGCCCCTGACACCCCCTTGCGATCATCGAGGCCTCGACCGGTCGTCGGTAAAAAGTAATGATGGCGCCCCTCTTCAGCCGGCGTTTCTGCCAACACAGCGCCCGCACTGAGCCAACCGAGGGCCGACTGATCGCCCCGGCTTCCCGGACGATATCCCTGCGCCGGATCGAGCAGAATCAATCGTTGCCAGAGCAACAGTGCGTCGGTTGAGGCATTTTTCTTGTCAAGGACGAGTGGCTCGAACAGACCGAGCGAGCGCCCAAAGGCATTGATCAAGACCTGGTGCAAGCGAGAACCGAGCGCGCCCTGTTGAAGTAGCCCCGCCTGAGTGGTGGCTGGTTCGTAGGCATTTATCCGTCGAGGCGCAAGCAACGACAGCGACAGGAACAGTCCCATTCCACCTACAAGAAACGACCTCTTCATTTCTTTTCTCCCACGGGCGCGGATTCGAGTTCGGCGGCACGCCCTTCGATGAGTTTGGCAAGGCGGACGAGCGGTTCGATCTCGGCGCATTGTCCCTTTCCGCAGGTCACCGAAACCACAACGCCAACATCGCGCAGAATGAATACCAGCGCGCGAATGTCGGTGGTGCTGACGCGTACCGAGTTGTCACCCACCTCGTCGCGGACCTCAGCCGTTCCGAGTGCGGTTACCAATTCCTGGTACTGGTCGGCGGCGGCCGCTTCACCAAGTCGCCAGACACGAACCGCGACGTCGTCTCGCTCGCCGTCGGATTCCGCTCGAAAATGGACGGTATCGTAAAACTCGGTGCGGGGAAGATCGGCAAGCCGTTTGCGGACAAGTTTGCCGGCAAAACCCGTCACCTGTCGAAGCTCGCTGTCGGTAAGCACGATGCTCGCATCGAATAAGGGTCGTTTACCCGGACCGCCGAAATCACCCACAGCAGCCCAGGGATCGCGGTCGCCACCAAGCTCAATTCCCGCTGCTTGGGTTTCCCACTCGGCGGCTTTGCGTACGGCCTCTCCGCCTCCCATGAAAACCACGTGGCGTGCGTGCGAGGTTCCCGATTGCCAGCGTCGAAGCCGAATGCGGTTGGCGTGTTGGGTAAAGTTGCGACGGGTCTCTCCCGACGGGAAAACCCGATCGCTGCGCCAGATCTCGAAGCCGCGCTTGTAGACGATGAGCGTGAAGCGCCGGACCCGACTCGAGACCCCGGCCGGCAGTTCCTTGAGCGCAGGAAAACGATAGAAACCGTCCTCGGTGGTGACCATCGAAAGGCTGTTCGCACCATCCGGGCCGATCAATCCAATGCCTCGTTCGAAGGCCCAGTTTGCCTCGACCGTGGCTTCGGCGATCGGTCGATCCGTTTCCCCATCAATGATCAGGCCGTCAAACGGCCCAAGTAAATCCCCGGCGCGTGCCCGTCCCGGTCGAACCGCAAAGGGTGCGGGATCGACGATTGGACCGCAAGCCGCCGCGAATCCAATGAAGGCCAAGAGAACCCTCGGTGAAACGCATTTGAAAACAGGAGGTTTGACGCCTTCCGCGGTTGTTGTTATTGCTTGTTGGGCACGCATGATTAACCGGGGCATGACACTCGATCGAGCGCGGGCAAACTAGAACGGCGGGAGAAGGACGGCAAGGACAGATCGATGAACTGCAAACGTTGTGGCCGTGCAAATCCCTCAAGTGCCTCCTTCTGCCAGTTCTGCGGCAGCGGGTTGGCGACGTCCGATGTTTTTTGTCCCGACTGTGGCAATTCCAATCCATTCGGTACGAATTTCTGCCACGACTGCGGCCAGCGCCTGCGCATGGCCTCGGCGGCGGGCGGTGCCGAGTCAGGCCAAATGCGCGTTGACCTCGGTCGTCCCCGACTGGTCGCGGTCCGTCGTGACGGCAGTGACGGGGCCAGCTACCCCTTTGATGGCGAGCAGCTCGACATCGGGCGAACCGAGGGCGACTTGCTCTTTGACGACCCCCACCTGGGAGGTCGACACGCTCGAATCATCCGAAAAGGGAATAATTTCACGCTGTGGCCGCTCGAAAACCGGAATGGCGTCTACATTCGCTTGCGCGCGCCGACGACAGTCAACGAAGGCGACCACATCCTGCTCGGCAAGCAGGTGCTGCGCCTGGAGGTCGTCCCGGAAATCGAACGAAACCTGCGCCCTGCCATGGAGCAGGGGGTTGTGTTGTTCGGAACCCCACTCGCCCCACCGTGGGGACGTTTGCGCCAGATGACGTCGGCCGGAACGGCCCGCGACGTTTACCATTTGACGCGGAGCGAAGTAGTCCTCGGCCGCGAACAGGGGGACATTGTGTTCTCCGACGACGAATTCATGTCCCGGCGACATTGCGCCGTTCGCTTCCGAGGTGGGATCTACGAGATCGAGGATCTGGGCAGTTCCAACGGTAGTTTCGTGCGCCTGCGCGCCCAACATTCCCTTAGCCCCGGAGAAATGATCCGATTGGGTGACGAACTTCTCCGCTTCGAGTTACTATAGAGCGCATCGCCGATCCGCGGCAGTGGCCTTCGTGCCGCGCGCGCAACGGAAACCTGACCAGACACCGCCAGCAATTTCAGGACGAATCGAGGAATGGTAAAAGATCCGGGGATCTCTTTAAGCGTGTACGGTCGGACCGACGTGGGGTTGATTCGTGAACACAACGAAGACAACTTCTTGATCGCAGATCTTTCGAGCGACCTGCGTACCAACGAGATCACGCGTCCGATCGAGGTAGTGCTCGGTGACCGCGGTTTGGTGTTGCTGGTGTGCGACGGCATGGGCGGTGCTGCAGCCGGCGAGGTTGCGTCGCAGATGGCCGTCGAGACGATCTCGAATTCGATGGCCGCTCAGATCCCGGTGAACCGCGATCATTTCGCCCGCACCCTGCGCGGATCGATCGAAGACGCAAACGACAAGATCTACGCCCAGTCCCGCGATAACCAGAACGAACGCGGGATGGGAACCACCTGTACTGCCGCTGCGATTGTGGATGGCGTCCTCGTTGCCGGTCAGATAGGCGACTCGCGGTGCTACGTTATGCGCAACGGCAAGCTGGGCATGGTCACGAAGGACCAGTCCCTCGCCTGGCAGCTCATCGAAGCCGGCGCCATGACCCACGAAGAGGCAAAGGGGTTTGAACACGCCAATATCATTTTGCAGGCGCTCGGGGTTCAGGAACGGGTGGACGTCGTGTTGTCACAGCTGCCGCTCTGCAGGGGCGACGTGTTGTTGCTTTCGTCGGATGGACTCCACGGCCCGGTTTCGGACGAGATTATTGCCGCCACGCTCATCAACGAACCCGACCTGAAAAAGGCGGGCGATACGCTGATTGCGAGGGCACTGGAAAACGAAGGTCCCGATAACGTGACCGTGGTGCTCGCCCGTGTTGACGGCGACCACCTTCCAGCGCCCGATAGCGCTCCCGTTGTGTTTCAGGCCTACGATCCGGGTCAGGATCCTGCAGATGCGTCGCGCCCCCGCGTGGCGCTCAATGAAAAGGAAACCGTCGAGGTTCGACTGGTTGCGCCGGACGCCAACGCTTTGGTTCCGACCAGCGAGGATGGACTCAACACCATCCGTCAGGGCAATGCCCTGGTGCCGCGAGCGGCGCGTTCGGGCGGCGTCGTCACCTTCGTCATACTCACACTGGTCGCCGCTCTTGCCGCGGGGTTGTACTTGCGCTTCGATCGCAGCCGTGGCCTTGAAAAGGAACGGGAGTCACTAGAAAAGACCCAGGCATCGACTCCGGAGGATCAAGCCCGGGAGGCGCCGTGAGCGCCGCAAAGGAAAGCCTCGTAGGGTGCGTAAAATGCGGCACCGAAAACGAGCCCGATGCACGCTTCTGCGGCAGTTGCGGTGATCGCCTTGAGGCTTCGCGCAAAGAGGTGCGAGTCGGCACGGCGGAACACAGTTCGGATCCGGACGACGACGCGAATCCCTTCGCACACATTCCGGAATCGAAGAGCAAACCCATCGTCGCGCGGCATGAACCCGAGGCGTTTTCGGCGGCCGCGATGCTGGCCAAGGCGGTCGCGGCAGCGGGTCCGAAGGCCGATGTGAAAGGTTACGCCCAGGCGCGTTCGGTCGATCGGCTGGTTGGGTCGACCTTGAATGGTCGCTACCTGCTCGACAAAAAGATCGGTGAAGGCGGTTTTGGCGCCGTGTTTCGCGGCAAGCAACTTGCGACGGGTCGCGAAGTAGCGCTGAAGATTCTGCATCCGCACAACGTTTCCGACGCCACGGTCGTGGCCCGTTTCAAACGCGAGGCCGAGGCCTGCTCGAAACTACGCAATCCCCACACGGTCATCACCTACGACTTTGATGAGACCGAAGATGGCGTGCTCTATCTCGCGATGGAGTTGCTCCCGGGAAGCAGCCTGCAGCAGCTGCAAAAAAAGATCGGGATCATCGAGCCACATCGTGTGTTGCGAATTCTGGATCAGGTCGCCGAGGCGCTCGGCGAGGCGCATCAACTTGGCATTATTCACCGGGACATGAAGCCAGAGAACATCATTGTCGAGGAACGTGGCGAAGAAGACTTCGTCAAGGTGCTCGATTTCGGCATCGCGAAGATCGTCAAGGGTGACGGTTCACGGGGCCCTGCCCTCACCGCGATTGGCCAAACGGTTGGCACGCTGGAGTTCATGTCGCCCGAGCAATTGCGCGGCAAAGATCTGGATGGTCGATCAGACATCTACGCGCTCGGCATGATGGCCTACGAGATGTTGACCGGCGACTTGCCCTTCAAGGATGCGGGCAGTTCGACAGAGGTCATCGAATACCATCTGCACAAACCCCCACCGGCCCCGTCGTCGATCAAAAAAGAGATCGAGATTCCTGCCTATGTCGACGGCGTGGTCTTGAAAATGGTGGCCAAGGCGCGCGAAGATCGCCATGCCGACGTGAATGAGCTGCGCGCCCATATCAAGCGAGCGCTCTCCGAAGCCGACAAATCCACCTCCTATCGTGAGTTCGGTCGACTCGCGCTGGTGGTAGGCGGCCTCGCCGCGGTCGTGGCGCTGCTCGCGATATTCGCCAGTCGCTAGTCGACCGAGGTGAAGAAGCGATCCCAGCGGATCGCCTTGAACCACAGCACGGCGCCGCTTGGACTTGTCAGCGATCCGGCGTTCGGGTTGCGCGAATACCAAACCACGAGCGCCCGCCCTTTGATGAGATCGACCGGAACGAATCCCCATACGCGCGAGTCATTCGAGTTATCACGGTTGTCTCCCATTACAAAGATGTGCCCGTCTGGAACCCGTTTTTCTTCCATCAGGGTTCCGAGTCCATAGGCGTTGAAGATCGTACGATGGGCATTGCCGCTCATGTACTCGATCCATTCGTCACACGGTCGCGCGCCCGTTCCTTCGGAAAATTCGCATTCGCCCCGGTGCTCGCGTGTGACCGGTTCGCCGTTGACGTAGATCTGGTTCGCCTTGATCTCGAGCCGATCTCCGGGCAGTCCGACCACCCGCTTGATGTAGTCCACCGTCGGATCCAGCGGATACTTGAAGACCACCACGTCACCGCGCTTGGGAATGCCGAAATCCACCAGCTTGCGATCGGAGAACGGGATATTGATGCCGTACGAAAATTTGGAGACGAAAATATGATCGCCGACCTCAAGGGTCGGAATCATCGAACCCGAGGGGATCTGGAAAGCTTCGACCACGAACGCGCGCAACAGAATTGCAATCGCGACGGCGGTGCCAATGGATTCCGAATACTCCCGGAGCGCCGATTTGCGCGCAAACGCGAGGTTCTTGTCCATGTGTTCGTCGAGATGGTTGAGTGCTTCGCGCGTGGCATCCTGATCGTTGGTATCAAGCGCCCGTTCGACCGCGCCACAGGCATCCTCAAGGGTCGCGGCGACGGCTTCCGGAATCCGATACGCCTTCTTTTTGGCGATGCGTCGGCACTCCTTGACGAGCAACCGAGACTCGGTTTGCGTGCGTTTCCAGGACTGACGGTCGCGATATGCCTGCCAGACGCTTGCCACGTTAGTCCACCTTCAAGATTGCAAGAAATGCTTCTTGCGGAATTTCCACATTGCCGACCTGTTTCATTCGCTTTTTCCCCTCTTTTTGCCGTTCAAGCAACTTTCGTTTGCGGGAAATGTCGCCGCCGTAGCACTTCGCGGTGACGTTTTTGCGCAACGCCTTCACGGTCGTGCGGGCGATGATCCGAGACCCGATCGAAGCCTGGATGGCAACCTCGAACTGCTGGCGAGGAATCAACTCCTTCATTTTATCGCAAAGGTCGCGTCCCTTCACGTAAGAGGTGTCGCGGTGAACGATGATCGAGAGCGAGTCGACCTTGTCGCCGTTGACCATCAGGTCGAGACGACAAAGGTTGGCGGGTCGGTAACCGGCGGTCTCGTAATCCATCGAGGCGTATCCGCGTGAGATCGTCTTCAGACGATCGTAAAATCCGTACACCACTTCGGTCAGCGGCAATTCGTATTTCAAAATCACGCGCGTCGTGCCGAGGTAGCTCATGTCGACCTGCCGGCCTCGCTTTTCCTCGCACAGGGTGATGATCGCGCCAATGTACTCCGGCGGCGTGTGCAGGCTGGCCAGGATCATCGGTTCGTCGATCCGCTCGAGATCGCCTTCGGCGGGCAAGTCCGCCGGATTGTCTAGTTCCACGACCTTGTCCGATCCGCGTGTGAGGACCTGAAAACGAACGGTCGGCGCTGTCGTGATGAGCTCCAGATTGAACTCGCGCTCAAGGCGTTCCTGGACGATTTCCATGTGCAAAAGTCCCAGGAATCCGCAGCGAAATCCGAAACCAAGTGCCGCCGATGTTTCGGGTTCTCGTGATACGGAAGAATCGTTCAACCGAAGCTTGTCGAGTGCGTCACGCAGATCAACATATTTCGCCGAGTCGGTCGGGAAAATACCCGCGAAAACCATCGGCTTGGCGGGCTTGAATCCAGCAAGCGCAACCGCACAGGGGTTGCGCGAATCGGTAATCGTGTCACCCACGCGCGCGTCGCCAACTTCCTTGATCGCGGCCGCAATGAATCCCACCTCTCCGGGTCCGAGGTGATCAATCTCGGTGGGACGTGGCGAGAAAATCCCGAGTGAAACGACCTCGTAGTCGCGTTCGGCTGCCATGAAGCGCACCTTGCGCTTGGCCTCGAGGGTGCCGTCGACCACCCGGACGAGGCAAACCACGCCACGGTAGGTGTCGTACCAGCTGTCGAGCAACAACACCTTCAGGGGAGCGTTGGGATCGCCCTTGGGTGGTGGCATTCGACGCACAATGGCTTCCAGGATCTCCCGCGCACCCACGCCGGTTTTTGCGGAGGTCAGGATGGCTTCGGAGGCATCGATGCCGATCACCTCTTCGATTTCCGCGCGACCCCTCTCCGGATCAGCCGCGGGCAAATCGATCTTGTTTAGGACCGGGATGATCTCGAGGTTGTTTGCGGATGCGAGGTAAACGTTCGCCAACGTTTGAGCCTGAACCCCCTGCGCTGCATCCACGACCAGCAACGCGCCCTCGCAGGCCGCCAGCGACCGCGAAACCTCGTAGTGAAAGTCCACGTGTCCGGGCGTGTCGATGAGATTAAGCTGGTAGATCTGGCCGTTGTCGGCCTTGTACATAAGACGAACGGTTGCGGCTTTGATGGTGATCCCGCGCTCCCGCTCGAGATCCATGCTGTCGAGGAATTGCTCTCGCTGTTCGCGTGCAGTGACGGTTCCGGTCTCGTCAAGCAAGCGATCCGCCAGTGTCGATTTACCGTGATCGATGTGCGCGATGATGGAAAAATTGCGGATGTGGTCGCAGGGAGTGGTCACTGAGTTGAGGCTCGATATCGGTGGCAGGCTTCGTAGCGGATTGCTGGCGGTGTGGCTAGTCGCGATCGACATCGAGCTGCAGCTGTTGTCCAGGTAAATTCCGTCGTTCACGCTGTAACACCAAATCGATGCCCTGCCGAATGTATTCCGCGGCGGGAACCTTGGTGTGTGTCGTCAACTGCTTCAAAAGCTGATCCTGTTCGGGCGTGATGTAAACGGTCGTGGAGACTTTGCGTCGGCTCATGGGGTTCTCCGTGACCATACGTTGCCATACGTAAGTCATATTTGCACGTCCGCCGTGCATGACGCCCCTTGCCGCAACCCGTATTTGCCTTTACCGTACGTCCCATGTCCTTGTCCTGGTTTTCTCGCACGTCCTTCCCGAAGGCAGTCGCCGCTGCCCTTCCCCTCCTCTTCGCCTGCGGCAGCTCGCAAAAGAAGGCGGCTGAATCCTCTCATGAGGCCACCGCGGATCTGGTTTGGGGTCTCGGGAGCCTGGACCGGTCGCGCTGCAACGAGAGCGGAAAGCAAATCGTCACGGGTGATACCGACAAGGACAACAAACCCGATGTTTGGAAGCTCTACGTACCGTCCAAGGTCGACGGCGCGGACGTTCAGGCGCTCGTTTGCAAGCAGACTGATCTCAACCACGACGGCAAGGTCGACATGGTCGAGCACCACGAGGGCGGCGCGCTCCTGATGGCCGAGTACGACTTCGACTACGACGCCAAGTTCGATCAAACGGATTTTCGGAAGGACGGCAAGATCGTTCGCAAGGAACGCGATTTCAATGTCGATCAGCGCCCCGACCACATCGAATATTACGAAGGCGACAAGCTCGCCCGGATCGAACGGGATTCGGACTTCGACGGTCGAGTGGACGAGTGGCAATACTACGAAAATGGTGAACTCGACCGCATTGGTTACGACACCAAGAACACGGGCAAGCCCGACAAATGGGACCGAGCCGCCGAGAAAGCACCCGAAACGGTTGCCGCTCCGCCTCCTGCTGAGCCCGCTGCCGCTTCTGCGACTACAGCGCCTCCCTCTGCTGCCAAGTAGTTCCCGCGCGGGGCTTGTCGCCAGATGTAGCGGATGACCGGCCAAATCTGGGCTTTCGATACAGATCGCTAAGAATATTCCAGGTAACTGCCGTTATGTTTAAACGGTGACCCTGGTGGCGAGTTCTGAAAGTGAACGGCGTGTTTGGCCGCGGCTGCGGTTGAACGCCGAGGCCATCCTTCGTTTCGACGAGGTTGCCTCGCTTCGTTCGCGAATCATGAACATCAGCGGCAATGGGCTCTTGCTTGCGGTTCCCAGCCCTCGCCCGGTGGGAACAATCATGGGCATCACTATTTTTTTCACCAAACCGTGTCGCGAGCTCCGAATCGAAGGCGTGGTGGTGCACGTGGCTACCCGGAACGGCCTCCACGAAGACGATATGCCCACGTGTTTGGGGATCTATCTGACGCAGGTCGATGCCGAGTGGCTTAAAATCTGCGACGAACTCGCCGAATGACGCCTCTTTTCCGTTCGCCTCTTGACATGAGGCGGCGCATGAGCAAAATCGCGTTCCCTTCCGGCGGATTAGCTCAGATGGTTAGAGCGGGCGTTTCATACGCGCTAGGTCCGGGGTTCGAATCCCTGATCCGCCACTACCCTTTTCGTTGAAACCAGACGAACCAACCCGTATAACCGCAGACGAAAAATGCGCTTGTACAACACCAAGATTCCACTGGTCGCGACTGAGATCGTTCGGACGCTCAGCAGTGAACAGTCGATAGCCGTCACCAACTCAAGCGAGGCGGAGCTGGATGTTCAAGCCATTCTCAAGGAATACTTGAGGCTTGATCGAGAGCTTACCGACAAGGCCAAGGACCTCGTCCAGCAAAAAGGCCTTCCGTACGAACAATACGGCCGCATCAAAAAGGTGATGGCTCAGGAGAAGAAGTTCGCGTTCGGCGAAGAAGGCCTCGAGTGGATCACG
Organism: Deltaproteobacteria bacterium; assembly: GCA_034439895.1. Taxonomy (GTDB): domain Bacteria; phylum Myxococcota_A; class Polyangia; order Fen-1088; family Fen-1088; genus JAWXBF01. The sequence goes on along the minus strand of JAWXBF010000379.1, from coordinate 414 downwards.
AACCAGATCATCGAGGCGTTCATGAACTCGCCTCACATTGAAGAGGTGTTCGTCGAAGACAACATGCTGCGCCGAAGCATGGCTCAGATCCTGCGAAAGCATATGCAGGCTGACGACGAGCTGGACGCGGAGGTTCGCCGTCGCATCAAGAATCTAGAAGAAGGCAGTGCCACTTGGGAAATTGAGTACCAAAAGGCGATGGAACAGGTCAAGCGGAACCGCGGCCTGGAGTAGCGCCAGGCCGGTTCCCCCGGCGTCGGACTTGAACACTTTCCTGGCGACGATCTGAAGGCGCTGGGGCCTCGCCTCCCCGTCGCGGCTCGCGCGAGCCGCCTGCGCCGCCCTTTTGATTCGGTCGTTGCCCGGATTTCAGCTTCGGTTGGCGGGTCATGGCGACCACGCTGCGCACCAGTT
>JAWXBF010000378.1:0-17421 GCA_034439895.1 Deltaproteobacteria bacterium | reverse complement strand
AGGAATGCCCGACAGTTCCACCTGGCGAACCGTCCTATTTTACGAAGAGGGTGAAAAGCCGACCGCCGGTGGGCCTGCGATTGCCCGTTATATTGAAAGCGGTGGCGATGGACGTCTCGTGCAATCCATCAAGTCGCACCTGGCAAGCGACGCATTGAAACGCACGATCATTTTGGGTCGATCGTATTCACTCGAATCGCTGATTGCTGAATGCCTGCGCCAGGTTTGCCAGGTTGCGGGTTTGCAGCCCGGGACGCGCCTTGTTGTCGGGCGCCACGTGCGGTACTGGGGTGCCGAAACCGGAGCGGACGAGGCGTTGGCCTTGCAGCGAATGCAAGCGGCACTGACCGAGGCGGGCTACGGTGATTCGGTGTTCGAATACGAGCCCGTTGCGGCCGCTCTTCGCTACGCGGCGACGCTGGATCACGATGAGCTCATCTTGGTCGCCGACTTTGGTGGTGGTACCAGCGACTTTTCACTGGTGCGGGTTGGACCCTCTGTAGCACAGGGCGATCCGAAGGCGATTCTGGCGACGTCAGGAATAGGGATTGGAGGCGACAGTTTCGATGCGCGCGTCATCGATGCAGCGGTGGCACCGCAGCTGGGCCTTGGAACCACTTATCGCGATGAGTTTGGCCGTGCGACACCGGTTCCCTCCGCTCTTTTTGGGAAACTCCGACGCTGGCACTATTTGTCGTTTTTGAAAGAGCCACGTACCTTGCATTTGCTCGACAGCATTGCGCAGGGCAGTTCCGAGCCGGAAAAGATCACGCGCTTGATCAACCTTGTGCAAGACGAACTTGGCTTGCCGCTTCATCGCGCCGTCGAACGAACCAAGGTGCAGCTTTCTTCGGCAAACCGCTGCGATTTCGAGTTTGCCGATGTGGGTCTCGAGGTCCCTGTGCTGCGAAACGACTTCGAATCCTGGATTGAGGAAGAACTAAGCGCCATCGATCGCACCCTTCAAGCCATGCTCGCGCGGGTGGGGATCGCCCCGAGTGAAGTCGACTCGGTATTCGCGACAGGCGGCTCCTCACTTGTACCGGTGGTCCGACGCCGTCTCGTGGCGCGCTTTGGTGCCGACAAACTGCGGGGTGGCGAGGAGCTTACCTCGGTCGCGTGGGGCCTGGCCGCCCGTGCGCACCATTGGTTCCAGTAACATGGCGGTTCCAGGATCTTCGGCGCGCTGACCATGTACGTCATCTCGATTCTGGCCTTGTTTCGCTTGCGCCGAAACGAGCCCGGGCTGCAACGCCCCTATCGTACGCCGTTTTATCCCTGGGTCCCGCTTGCAGCGCTTTTGCTATCGACGACGAGCCTGGTGGCGATGGTGGTGTTTAATGTCACCATCGCGCTTGCCCACGTCGGGCTGCTGTTGCTTGGATATGCATTCTTCCGGCGGTTTTACGGCCCGTCGCAACTTGCCTAGGATTGCGACGCGCGCAGGGACGTTTGCAGCGCCGTTTGCAGCGCGATCCAGTCTGGAGCCCCAACGAGGTATTGGGGTGCGGGTCCATCGGGATGCGCGGTGTTGGTATAGCGTGGGTCCCAGACTCCGATTCGAAGGGCATTGTCCGATGTTCCGAAATGGAGTACCGACAATCGATGCGACGAATACTTCGTCCGATAGACGTAGTTGCTTCTTTTGACATGGAGCGGTCCGGAAAGACCCCAGGTGACGCTATCTTGCGCATCAATCAGTTGCAGCAATTGCGGCCGTATCACAAGCGTCCACGCCGGTTTCTTGGTGCCCGCCCGCTTCATCGTGCGACGGATGCCGTAGGCGATCGCCAGTACGCTGAACAGTCCGAACACGATCTGTCCTGCCGGGCTTTGAGCTACCGATTCCCCGAACAACACACCCGCCACTCCCAGAATGGCCATCGTTCCAAACCACGGAACGAGTTGCGCCAGGGAATCCCAGGAAGACGGCCTTCGTACTAGCTGGAAACGATGTTCGCCGTCGGGTGATCTGGTGGCCTCAGCGTTGGCCTTCACACCGACCGCGGCGATGAGATTGCGAAGATCTTGCGGCGCGATCCACATGTCAGGCTGGATCGGGTTCGCTTGTCCTGATGCCGCCGGAGGGGCGACTTCCGTCGCAGCGATGTGTAGAACCCGGGTGAGACCCGCTTCGTTTTTCGTGTGGAGGATCAGGATCGATCCTTGCACCGTTCCGACGCCCGGGAGGACCCAGGGAACAAGTTCAGTTTGTGTGACGGATGCTTGCCAGACTCGGCGCCCTTCTTGAAGCGAAAGCGTCGGATGTTGCCAGCGCAGCTGCCCTCGTACCGGGTACGCCTGCAGTATCATCCACAAAAAGACAGCCAGTGGAATAGAGGTCATCAAGGGCACGAGGACTTCGTTTCCGATCGACGAGATGAACATCGCCGTCAGCGCAGAGCCGAAAACCGACGCAGCGACCACGACCATGGCCAGTCGGGTTCCCGAATGGCTCTTCCGGAGAGAAGTAACCGGAATCGCAAGCGGTTCAGATGTGGGGTGCAATCGACTATTGTCCTTGTAGCACACGGGCCCGACCGCGCATGGGCAGCTCACCTTCGGCCACGCTTGGAAAGCCAAGCGACACTGCAAGCTCCTGGATATGCCGCATCCATTGCTTGTACGACATGCTGTTGTCGCTGCAGCACGGCACGATGGCAAACGGAATGCGATGTTGTGCGGCGTACTCGACAATGAGGCGGGTCGCGCCATCCGGATGCATCCCCACGACCAGCTCGGCTTCGCAGGGTTCTGCGAGGGTAAAAACGCGTTGTGCGTACGGCACGTCGAGATGTTTATGCCGCATATCAAACGTCGTGACCTGAAAGCCCAGTTTCGACAACTCGACGTTCAGCATGCCCTTGCCACCGGCCACGTCATAAACGCGTCCTTTGGGAAAACGCTCGGCGATGTAGCGCGCGAAATAGGAAAAGCGTTGCAGGTCGGCCATGGTACGAGAGGGTCCGGCGACCATAGCGTATCCCACGGCTGCAAGCAGCCGATGTGCTTTCCGTCCATCGCGCTGCCCAAATAGGGACAGCGTTTTGCGCGGAATGGGCGCATGATGCCTTCTTGAAAACCCTACTGCTGCAGCTTGAACAGCAAGCGTGGGGCGTGATGGACGGATGGCTGGGTGAGTCGCTCCTATCGGCATTGCGAAAAGAAGCGCTGAGCCTCCACGCCGCCCGGGCCTTTGCTCCAGCCGGTATTCGCCGAGGTGCAGCCTTTGCCGTCGATGCGCTGGTTCGTTCCGACGAGGTGTGCTGGCTTGATCCCGGGAATCTCACGGCAGTTCAAAGCGAACTGAGTGACCGACTCGAACTTTTGCGCGGCGTCCTCAATCGCACGTTTTTTCTCGGGCTCCACGACTTTGAATCGCACCTGGCGATCTACGAGGAAGGCCAGCACTACGATCGCCATCGGGATCGCTTTTCGGATGTCGATCGTCGCTGTGTTTCGTTTGTTCTATACCTGAATCCGAACTGGCTAAGTGGCGACGGCGGTGAGGTGCGCATCTACGAGGGTGAGCACTCGGATGCCATCCAGACGGAGGTCGTACCAAGCTGGGGCAAGTTGTTGCTGTTTATGAGCGCCGACACCTGGCACGAGGTGATGCCCACCCACACGCAGCGCCTGAGCCTCACGGGCTGGTTTCGCACGAGGGTTTAGATCCCGGTTGCTGGCCGTGCGTTGCAAGCGGATGTGATGACATCTATTTTGAGAGGCACGATGACTACGACCCGACGGACCTTTTCCGGGATGGCGCTGGCACTTTTCACGCGCGCGCTGCCGGCAGTTGCCCAGCAACGGGGGGTCTTGCTCCCCACGAAGGGCGCGTCTGTGCCCATTGCGGTCGGTCCAGCGCCTTTTGAGCTGACCTCGTCGGACGGGGCAGGCCTGGAACTCGTGTCGGTAAAGGTGCGCGGAGTGGTCGAGGATCCCCTCGCCTTCACCGAGTTGCATCTGCGTTTTTACAACCCCGAGGACAGGGTGCGGGAAGGTCGGTTCCGTATCACGTTGCCGGTGGGCGCCACCATCAGCCGCTTCGCGATGAAGATATCGGGCAACTGGATGGAGGGCGAGGTGGTCGAGCGTCAGGCGGCCCGGCGCGCCTACGAGGATTTTTTGCACCGCCGTCAGGATCCCGCGTTGCTCGAGAACGAGGCCGGCAACGAGTTTTCCGCGCGGGTGTTTCCGATTCCGGCACGCGGCGAAAAAGAACTTATCATTTCGTATTCGCAGACGCTCACGAAGCGTGACGGTCCTTACACGGTGCCGCTTGTCGGTTTGCCGAAGCTGCGCGAGCTGGATGCGCGCATCCAGGTTTCCCGTAGTACGGTTACGGCCAAGGCGGCTTCTTCGCTTGGCGGTGCGGTGACCCGTCAAGAAGTGGTCGAGACGCAACGCAAGGACTTTCGCCCGGATCGAGATCTTGTGATCGACAGACGTGCCCGCGGCGCCGATGAGCACATCGGCTTGCGCCACGACAACCTGGCGGTGGTACGCATCATGCCGATCCCCACGGGTAAAATGACCCCGGCCGGTATGTCCAGCCTCATGGTGCTGTTCGATACCAGTGCATCGCGGGCCCTGGGTTTCGCCGACCAGGTGCGAAAATTCAGCGCGACCGTGGCGGCTCTGCGGGTTGCCGGTGATTTCGAGTTGCAGGTGATGGTCTTTGATCAAACCATGCAAACCTTCTATCGAGGCAAGGCGAGCGGTTGGGGAGACGACGATGCACAACGGCTGTTACAACGCCGAGCCGAGGGTGCCTCTGATCTGGCGGGGGCTCTCGCGGGGATCGCGAAGGGCGCGGAACGTGCCGATCGTTTGCTGATTGTGAGCGACGGTGTTCGCACGGCAGGTGATACGGATGGGGATGTGCTGCGGCAACGGGTTCGTGCGCTGTCCTCCGCCGGAATCAAGCGCGTTGACGTGTTGGCGGTGGGTGGCATTCGCGATGACGTCGCACTTTCGGCACTGGTACGGGGTGCGCTGTCGCAGGATGGCATGGTCCTGGATTCCGAAGTTGCGGATGCCGAACTGGCCGGTCGCCTGCGCTCGAATACGCGCTCGGGCCTTCACATCAAGGTGCCGGGCGCGCGGTGGGTGTCGCCGGAGCGTCTGGATGGTGTCCAACCCGGAGACGAGGTTCTGGTATTTGTGGATCTTCCGCCCGAAAAACCGCTGGTCGTCATGGTGGGCGATGTTCGTGTTGCGGATGAGCAAAAGTCTCAGGTCGCCCGGGTTGCGCGTCCCCTGCTGGAACGCGAGTGGGTGAATGCGCGTTTGCGACGGCTGGCGGTGCAACGCGACGGCCTTGCCGCCGGTGAACCCGATCTGCGGGCCGCGCTTGTGAAGCAAATGATCGACCTATCGACGCAATACCGCGTGTTGTGCGATTACACGGCTCTGCTGGTGCTCGAGACCGAAGCCGACTATCAACGCTTTGGCATCGACCGTCGTGCGCTTGCCGACATTCTGGTTGCGGGTGGTGGCGGAATCGAGGTGATGAACCGCAAGGGTCGCGAGCAGGTGCTCGTCCCGACTAAAATTCCAAAACCGATCGCGCGGCAGAACGAGGAAAACAAGGGCGATGCGGATCTTGCAAAGAGAAAGTCGAGCGAAGCAGAGGTCGACAACGCCGCAGACGTTTCGGAAGGGGCCAGCAAGGACGAGGGTGTTGCCGAAGAAAAATCGGTGCAAGCAAGCGAAGCACCGTCGCCATCGGTGTCCGCGGCGCCGGCTCCCGCTTCGGCACCGCCGCGCGAGGCACCGGCCGGCGCGTTGGGCGGTCTCGCGGGTTCCGGTTCTGGAGCGCCCGCCCGGAGCCGCGCTAGCGGTCAGCGACGCTCTGAACGTTCGGCGTTGGCTTCTTCGAGTCCGGTCGCCGCACCGCCGCTTGCGGGTCCGCCTGCACTGACCGGTGAACTCGCCGCCATCATGAGCCTCATCAAGAACGGTCAGGCAAAGGCGGCGCATGGCAAGGCGCTTGCGTGGCGCCTGCGCGAGCCCGGCGATGTGCTTGCAATCGTAGCACTTGGTGAAACCCTGCGTGCACTTGGAAACTACGGCGAGGCCGCGCGGGTTTTCGGTTCGATCATCGATCTCTTTCCATCGCGCACCGATCTGCGACGCTTCGTTTCCGGGCATCTCGAGCGTCTCGGCGACAAGGCGTCGTTGCAACTTGCGGTCGATTGTTTGCGCAAGGTCGTTGAACAGCGACCGGATCATCCATCCTCTCACCACATGCTTGCGATGGCGCTCTTGAAAACGGCCGATCCTGCTGGCGCGTTCGCGGCGATCGAAGTTGCACTCAGGCAAAGCTATCCCGATGGGCGATTTTCCGGTGCCGATCGCATTCTGCGCGAGGATCTGGGTCTGACGGGTGCGGCATGGCTGGAGGCGGCACCCACGCGCAAGACCGAGATCGAGCTTCGCCTGCAAAACGCGGGGGGACAAATCGAAGCGGCACGCTCGGTGCGCTTTGTGCTCAGCTGGGAAACCGATGCGAACGATGTCGACTTTCACATCCAGGACAGTCGAGGCGGTCATGCGTATTACTCAAGTCCCACCTTGCCCTCGGGTGGCGATCTGTACGCGGACGTAACGACCGGTTATGGCCCTGAATGCTTCACGGTCCGGGGCGCGCCGAAGGCGTCACCCTATCGCCTGTCCGCCCACTACTACAGCCGGGGTCCCATGGGGTATGGCATGGGGCGCATCGAAGCAATCGAACACGACGGCCGTGGCCATTTTCATTTCGATTCGCGGCCGTTTGTCGTCATGAACGATGGTGCCTACGTCAACCTCGGCACCTTTGCACCCGGCAAGCGGGGCTGAGGACGCTTCCATCCTCCCGAACCCACTCGCGACCCCAGTACGCCCCACCGCCTTCTGGACCAAAGCCGATAAATGCGCAATATTGCGGGCTCATGCTGAACCGAATCCAACGTCAATCCCGCTCCTTCCTTCCCCTGGCGCTCATTGGATGCCTCACGTTGACAAGCGTTGCCTGTGTTACGTCGGGAACCTTTGACAAGAAGGTTGCCGAACTCGACAAGGCTCGCAAGGAAGCGGCAGCGCGCGACCGCGAACAGAGCGAGAGCATCAAGGCGCTCGAAAAAGAGCTGGCAGCCCGGACGGCCGAACGCGATCGGCTGAGCAAACAACTGGATGATGCGACTGCACTTGCCGGAGAACTGACGCAGCGTCTCGAAAAACTCGGTCAGAACGTCGAGCAGCTCACGAGCGAGCGGGGTCAGCTTGCACAGGGTCTGAACGACGCCAAGCAGCGCCTCGAAGAGTTGCGCCGACAGAAGGCCGCGGCGGAGGCTCGCGCCGCAACCTTCCGCAATTTGATCGCCAAGCTGCGCGCGATGATCGATGCAGGCACCATCAAGGTCACGATCCGAAACGGTCGCATGTTGCTGACCTTGCCCAACGACGTGCTCTTTGATTCTGGCAAGACCGAGGTCAAGGCCGACGGACAGGCAGCCATAAAAAGCGTAGCACAGGTTCTTGCTGCGATTGACGATCGCCGCTTTCAGGTCGCCGGGCATACCGACAACCTGCCGATCAAGACGGCACGCTTCCCCTCGAACTGGGAGTTGTCGACCGCACGCGCAGTCGAAGTGACCAAGCTTTTGGTTTCAAGCGGCATGCGCCCGGGCGTGGTTGCGGCTTCGGGTTACGGTGAATTCGATCCGGTGGCGAGCAACGACACCCCCGAAGGGCGTTCGGCCAACCGGCGTATCGAGGTCATCCTCGAGCCCAACCTGTCGGATCTGCCTTCACTCGAAGGCGTGCTTTCCGATCCGTAGCATGTGCTGCGATTAGAAATCGGCTGGCGTGCGCCACTTGCGCTGGTGGTAAAGCACGGGATCGCCCTCGGGTACCGCACCCGTGTCCACCACACGCCCGACAAAGATGCGGTGATCTCCCGCCTCGTGAATCGCATCGACGCTGCAGTCGAGCCAGCAGAGGCTGTCTTGCAAGATGGGTGCGCCCGTGACGGCCGTGGAATGCGCGAGTCCGTCAAAGGGATCGCCACCACCAGGAACCATGCCGCCAAAGCGTGAGCCGAGGTCGATCTGTTTGGTGCTCAAGATGTGCACCGCGAAGGCTCCGGCCGTTGCCATGCCCTGGGCTGCGGCGCCGCGGTTGCCGATGCAAACGAGTACGAGCGGCGGATCGAGGCTCACCGAACAGAAGGCACTGACGGTCAAGCCCGCTTTTCTTCCCGCGATTTCGTAGGTCACGACGGTTACGCCACTGCAGAAGTTGGAGAGCGCACATTTGAACGCATCGGCCGAAACGGAAAGGAGCATGGGAAGTAAATAGAATGGTTGCGTCTTCAGATGTCAACAGACGGGATACTATATCCTGCGACGCCACGTGAAGCGTCGTACAGCGAGCCTCTGAAAAATGAATCGAGCTATGTCCCGCAGTTTTGTTCCCTACCAGGATACCCCGGAAACCAGCGAGTTCGCACGCTTCGTTCGCCCGGGGCTTGTGCGTTTGCTGGACGGTTTTCGTCTGGGCGTCCACTATCACCGTGGCGAGGGCGACGCGCTTTACTGGCACGGTCCCAAAGGTGAGACCGCCGTGCTCGATCTGGTCGGCGGATTCGGAACCGGACTTTTTGGACACAACCATCCCGAGCTGGTGGCAGCATTTCGCAAGTGCCTCGATGAACAACTGCCGATTCAGGCCCAGGGCAGCGTGCGAGGCCCGGCGGGTGAGCTGGCGGCGCGGCTGTCGCACATCGCGGGGCAAGACGATGGTCGATCGTTTGTGACGACGTTTGCGAGCACCGGCACCGAGGTGGTGGAAGCCGCGCTCAAACACGCCCGTCTCGAATACGATCATCGAAGGACAGCCGAGATGCGTCGGTTGCGGATTTTTGCGAACTGGGCTCGATTTGATCTCACGCGAGGGCGATTGAAATTGCAGGAGGCGTTTCGACAACAGGCCCTCGCCGTCGGGGTTGAACGCGCAATCCCCACCGAATCACTGACATCTGTCCTCGTCGAGCGTGCTTGTGATGCGCTTCAAACCCAGCCGTTGTCACTGGCCTTGCAAGGTGCATTTCACGGCAAGACATTGGGCTCGTTGCAGATCACACACGCGGATCGCCATCGACATCCCTGGGTGGGCTCGGCTACGTCGTTTCTCCATGCAACCGATCCGGAGGAACTGGAGCGCCAACTCGAAGCCCATACCTTTACGATCCACATTCCCGCCTGGGATGCAGACTCGGGCTTGCGGGTGGAGTCGCAAAAACATTCACGTCTCAGCGCTGTCGTTATCGAACCGTTGCAGGGCGAAGGGGGGATTCGATTGCCCAATCCCGAGAACCTGCGCGTGCTGCGGAAGGCTGCGGACACCCACGGCTTTCCGCTCGTGATGGATGAGATCCAGTGCGGAATGGGCCGAACGGGTACGTTTTTCGCCTGCAGCCAAACGGGCGTACAGGGTGATTACTACTTGCTGGCCAAGGCGTTGGGAGGCGGTCTTGCAAAGCTGGGGGCCTTGCTCGTTGACCGTCGTCGCTACGTCGAAGATTTCGGTGTATTGCACACGTCCACCTTTGCCGACGACGATCTGTCCTGCTCCCTCGCCTTGACCGCACTCGATATCGTGGAACGGGATGGCGGCGCATTGATGAAAGATTGTCGAGACAAGGGTCAATGGTTGCGGGGCGAGCTGCTGGCGCTTCAAAAATTGTATCCCAACTGGATTGCGGACGTTCGTGGACAGGGACTCATGCTGGGCATAGACTTCGGCACCGGGCATCGGCCCACCTCACCCATGCTCGCCATGTTGCTCGATGAGGATCTGTTGGCTTCCTTCCTTGCGGGACATTTGTTGCACGAAGAAAACATTCGCGTCTTACCCGCGCTTTCCTCGGGAAAGGTGATGCGCATCGAGCCGTCTGCATTCGTAACACGTAGTGAGCTTGCGAGATTCGTCCTCGCTTTCGAGCGCGTCTTGCAAAAGCTTGAAAACGAAGATTTCGTGGCGCTGGGTCGTTTTGCGTTCGGCGAAGATCCCGGTGCGCCAACAACCCTTGTGCGAGACGAGGCCTGGAAACGGCCGACCGGAGAAGCTTGACCATGCGCCACATCGGATTTCTCTGCCATCCGCTGGTCGCCAAGGACATGCGTCACTTCGATCCGGCGTTTGCGGCTTTCTCGACCGAGGCGCTCTCGGGATTTTTGCTGCGTTCGCAACAAATGATTGATGCGCTGTCGATGGGCAGCTTCAAGGTTCAAAGCACCAAGGGCGTTTTCACGAACATGACGGCGCTGGTGGTGCCGTTTACGGTCGAACAAGCGGTGCAAGGCATGCATGCCCGGAACCTGAAGCCGTTTGAGGAAATGGTTCAGCGTGGGCTCGATCGGGCCGAGTCGCTCGGTGCGGAGTTGGTTGGACTGGGCGCCTACACCTCCATCGTGACTGACAATGGTCGGGCACTTTTACCCGCGAAGGCAGGACTTACGACGGGCAATTCACTGACCGTCGCTGCGGCTGCCCAGGCCTTGTTGATCCAGTCTCGAAAGCTGGGCATCAAGAAGCGGCGTCTTGGCGTGGTCGGTGCGACCGGCAACATTGGTGCAACGCTTGCCGAGTTGCTTGCGCCCGACGTCGACAAGATGGTGCTGATCGGACGTGAGCTGGGATTCACACGATTGTCCCGGCTTGCAGGGCGACTCGGCTCGCACGTCGCTGCCAGTTTCGACATGCGCGACTTGCAGGACTGCAACCTCATCGTCAGCGCCAGCAACACCGCCGGGGCGATTATCCATGCCGAGCACATCGATGCGGATAATCCGGTCGTTGTATGTGACGTCGCCACGCCGGCCGATGTGCATCCCGAAGTCACGACCTTGCGACCCCAGTGCATTGTGATCAAGGGCGGTCAGTGGCGCCTTCCCTTCGCAGGAGATATTCCACGAGGCGGTATTTGTCCTGCGCCCGGAATCGCTTACGGCTGCATGACCGAAACCCTGGTTCTGGGTTTTGAACAACGGATGGGTTCGTATTCGCTCGGGACGCTCGCGGTCGACGATGTGCGATGGATCTACGCACGGGCAATTGAACACGGATTCAAAGTGGCCATCAAACCCTCGCAGCCACACAAGGCGGAACCACGCGTGGATGCGCCGTTCGCCACAGCGGCGATTGGCCCACGGCGAAAAAACCAAAACCGCACGACTTGAAGCACGACATGGGTAAGATGCCATCGCATCTTTGGGCGGGAAGTCTGGCGTTGTTGATGACAGCCGTCGGGTTTATTCGTATTGCGAAATCCGAAACGCCGACTTCGTTTGCACTGGATTACCAGGTGGCGCCAGGGGCGCAGTGTCCGAAGCGTGCTGACGTGGAACTGGCCGTGCAACGTGAGGCGGGGCGGCCGATCCTTGACGGTGCCGCCGTTCAACAGGCGATCTTGGCCATCACGCCTTCCGGTGCAGACTTGGTTGCACAGATTGCGTTTACCAACGCCTTGGGTGGCACTCCAGCGTATCGAACGGTTTCAGCGCCTCTGCAAGACTGCCAGGATCTGGTACGAATCTTTGCGTTGCTGGTGGCGTTGCGAGCACAGGGGGTCGAGCCAGAGGTTGAAAAAAATGAGCTGCGCCCGCGCCGTCCCAGAAGCGAAACACCCGCGTCACCGGAAGAGCAAACGCCTCGGGTATTCGATACGATACCCGTCACGCCACGGGGTGCAACGCCAGCGGTGGTCAATCCGCCCGAGACCAAACCAAACGTAGCACCGACGAAGCCCTGGCTTGCGCTCACCCTCGGCCCTGGGCTCCGCACCGGATTTGCGCCGCACGTCAATCCCACCTTGCGTTTCGGGGCGAGTGTCGAATCATCCACGGCCGCGTTCCGCGTCAACGTCGAGGCCGAGGGGATATGGGGTGGTCAACACGCACTTTCGCCGAAGGGGGCGTACACCATTTCCGGCGCGGCGCTGGTTGCGTCGACGTGCTGGTCTCCCCGTCCCCGTGCCCGGGTTTCACCGTGGCTATGCCCCGTCGTGACGGCAACGTTTATTCATGTCGACGGGGAAGGCCTTGATGTCTCGCAAACCGATCAGGCCCTCGGCATCACGGGCGGACTCGATGCCCGATTCCGAATGGCGTTGTCCGAACATTTTTATGTCGAAGCGGTTTTGGGAGTGGCCTTCAATCCCTACCCCCATGCGGTTCAAATTGGTGCCGATAACGTATTCAAATCACAGGACTTTTCGTTCAACTCGGCGTTGGTTCTGGGGTACCGATTGGGTGCCACGGTGCCCTCGCGCACGCCGGCCTCCGATTTATCAACAACAACGGTTCAGTCGAAGCAATAAGGGTGATGGTTCTTCTGGCCGGTCGCCTGCCCGACATCCTGCCGGCTCCTTTAGCCGGGACAGGACTGGGGAAGCCGCGCGATCTGGCCGGGTTGCCGACGCCGCAGCGAGAGGATGATCTCTTGGGTCGCTTCGCTGCGGAGATGTCCTTTCTTTACGGCTTCGTTGAACGCATGGGCCTCGTCCCGGCCGATCGTGACGACATTATTCAAGAGGTGTTTCTGGTCTTTCATCGCAGGCGCGCCGATTTTGACCACAGCCGTCCACTCCGGCCGTGGCTCGCCGGAATCGCTTACCGTCTGACCCTTGCCCAGCGTCGCACCGGGCGCGAACTCGCGTCGGACACCCTTGATCCCACGGACGAGCGCAGCCAGTCGCCCGAACAAGACTACGTCGAGCGGGAGTCAGCCGAGATGGTTCGGGTGGCGTTGCAAAAATTGCCGCCCAAACAAAGGGCCGTGTTCATCATGCACGAGATTGCGGGCCTTGACGTGGTCGAGGTCGCCCGCGCGGTCGGCGTGCCCAGATTTACAGTGTATTCACGCCTGCGCGAAGGCCGACGCGCGTTTTCGGCAGCGGTGAAACGTTTGCTCGAGAAGGATACGGTGCATGAGTCTTAACGACATGGATGCGGAAGTTCACCGTTTGTTGGTGCGAGAGCGCGATCGCGTCGTGTTGAGCGCGCGACACGAGCGTGCGTTACACGATCGGCTTCGACGGGCGGCATTTGCCGAAAACGCAACACGGAACGGGTGGTTGCGCCGGAGTGGCTTCGGACAATTTTTGCTGCTTCGGCCGGTGATGGCCCTCGGCCTATTGCTCGTCTGCGCGGGTGTGGCGGCCGCGATTGTGAAGGTCCGACCCGCCTGGTGGGCGCCTGACACGGCGCAGTCGGTGGTGGTCCGCACCCCGAAAACCGTGACATCAACGCCTGTCATCGAGGAAGAACCACCGGTCGTCGAGTTGGGGGGTGAAACCCGGGAGGCTCTTCGTGCCGAGATCGCGCTCATTGGTCGTGCGCGCCGCGCGCTCACCGCCGGTGCGGTTGATGAAGCCGCCCGTTTGCTTTCAAGCCACGCCAATGCCCATCCTGCGGGGGTGTTGATCGAAGAACGGCAAGGCCTTTTGGTCATGACGTTGTGGCACCAGGGCAAACGGGTCGAGGCTGGACAGGCTGCCAAACGGTTCGAGATGCGGTATCCACAAAGTCCGATGAACCGTCCCATCCGCGAGCTGCTAAACAGCACCCGTTGATGGTTTCTAACATCGTTACACACGCGCTGGTATTTTTCGGAATCGCGCTGGGTTCGGCCTGTGATGCGAATCTGAACGCGGGCTACAATCGAGACGGTGCAATCCGTGGGACGCTTGATGCGGCGCTAGACGTTGCCACCCCGCGGATGTCTCGCAACTTCACTTCGGAAGGGCAACCCGTGTTTCTGCAAAAGAACGGGAACGCGAAAGCGGACGGGGAACACATCGTGCTGACCGAAGAACTCGAAAGTCAGCAAGGAACGGTCTTTATTCCGTCGCCGTTCGCGCTCATAGCGAACGGTGATTTCAACATCGAAATGATCTTTCAGATTGAAACCAGCAGTGTCGCCGCCGATGGCATTGCCCTCGTTTGGCATGCGGACAGCAGGGGCGCATTCGCGCTCGGTGGTTCGGGGGGCGGCATTTCGATTGGTGAATTGACACCTTCTGTCGCGGTGGTTTTCGATACCCACAATGGCAACGGCAACGAACCCGCACCGGGGATCGGGATTGGCCATGGTGGTGATTTCGCTGTAGCGCCATTGGTTGTGCGCGACCCCCCCTTTGATCTGGCGAACGGCAATCGCGTGTATGTCTGGATCACCCATCGGGCGGGCGTCATGGCGGTTTTTGTCGCCGACAGCAACGTGAAACCCGTTCTGCCCTGGATCACCACGCCGGTTGATCTTGCAGCGGAACTTGGGGCAGAGGCCTTTGTTGGCGTGGCTGCCGCGACCGGTGCGAAGTTCGCAAGGCACACCCTGCTTGCCCTGCACGTGAAAACCGGCGTTTAAAAATCACGCTTTATTTATGACAACTCGGGGTCGCCTCCCGCAATAAGGGAATGCGATTCTCAGCTCGGGTTTTTTTGTTGTTTGCCATCGTGGGTGGCACCGCGACGGGATGCTCCGGAACGGTGGACTCCGCGGCGCCCTCCGATCCGTCGAAGCCTGGTGACCGGCCGAAGCTCGACATCGAATCGCCCGACGACCCGGCGCCGATGACCCAGAATCGCGAGCAGGGAGGTGTGCGAGGGATATTGGACTGTCCAACCGTACCACTGCCTTCCTACGGCAATGCGTCATCGGAAACGCTGTCGAAGGGCTTTCGCAGCAGTTGCGCCGCCTGTCATGGTGGGGCAGGGCAAGGATACGACAAGTATCCGGCGATTCCTGGCAAGCTGACGCAAGCGGAGTACGTTTCGATCGTACGAAAAGGCATTCGCGAGATGCCGGCGTTCGATGCGACTTTTATTGATGATGCTTCGCTCGCTGCAGATTTTGATCGTTTAAAGAAGCTGGCGGCGCAACCCGATGGCATTCGCCTGACCTCGGGCGGTCCCAACACCTGGACCGACGCCGACGTCGAAACGGTTTATCAGGATGGTCTCAAGGTTTGGCGCAAACCCGGTAGCGTGGACGGGCAAGCCTGTACGAACTGTCACAGCGCCGACGGGGTTGAGCTTGCGATCATCGGCTTTACCGATGATGCCATCTTGCGCCGCGGCCAACAGCATCTGGCACCCGAGGATGCGTTGAAAGTGCGGGATTTCATTCACGCCCAGCGCATCCGACTTGGGATCGCAGCGACCTGCGCCACCGATTGGCGTCCGTTCCAGCCGGGGGGAAAGGTTTTGCCGGGCAGCAACAGCGCGGAACAGGACGCAGCGTTCCTCAAGGTGTTGCAAGAGCGCAAGCTGCTATTGGCAACCGGCAAGATCGTGACGCTGGTTGACGCACAAAAAGCCTTCGCTGAACTGCAGGCGATCGATCTGCGCCAACTGCCGATCGGTATACCCTTGCCACGCTTTAGCGAGGACAAGTTCAACGGGCCCGAACATCGCGACATCAACGACTACATGCCGCCCGTGCCGACGGTGCCGAATCAACCCGAGGAATACTTTGCCCTCGAGGACGCCTACCTCGCCAACCCCACCGACACAGGTCTCTATCAGCTTCTCGACGAGAACCGAAACAACATGAACGACCTCGGTTATGCGAAGAAGTACGCGATTCCGCGCGTGCCGAGCAACTGTGTTTTCGAGAACAGCACGCAGTGGATCATGGAGCGGATCACGCAACCCAAGCGCCTCGGGGTGATTGTGTCTGCACACCTTTTCCGCGAGGAGATCAAGAACCCCGGCAGCTTCTACCGTCGGCCGGCCTCGCCCTTTGCCGACGCCCCGAAACCCGTGAATCCTGCGTTCTTTCTCGGTGGTTTCTCCATCGAACCGCCGTGCTACGACGACAACAATTCGCCCAACTGGATCAAATCGTTTCCGGAGGGTTTCCGCCAGGAGTTTCCTGAATCGGATCTCAAGGATGGCGTGGTACGAAACGCGACCGATCGCTTGACCCATGTGTGGATGACACTGGGTCAGGTGCTCGATCCGACGCTCATTGCGGTCGACAATATGCAGGACAACAAGATCCACTACTGGGCGTTTCGCAATTTCGCCCAGAACGAGATTCACCTGCCGTTTATCTACGTGCATCGCATTGCGATGCAAACGACCTACTGGAACAAGATGCGCGGCACGCCGGTGTTCCCGAAGGTATCCGGACCGTTCGACAACGCAGGCACCGACTGGCTGCATCCCTTGCTTGCCACTGTCAATCAGGAAAGCGCCGGACTGCAATCGGCCGTCTCGGCTGACAGCTTGGCGTTGCCAAGCGCCGCGGCCAATCAGTTCAAGGGCAACCTCATCCGCATGATGATGTTGCTGAGCCGCGATCTGCTGCAACAGGGTCGGGCATTACAAGCAAACCAGAACGACGACCACTGTCTCGCGGTGACGTGCCAAACCTCCAATCTCAATGGATACGTCGATGGCCTCAAGGCGATCGCCGGCAAGCCTCCAGCGCAGGCTGCCCTGACCGCGCAAGGTTTCGACTTCAAGCTGTACGAAACCGACACCCGCGCGCTTGTGACCGAAGTGCTCGCCCTGATGGTCAAGGCGCCCAAGAAGTAGCTGCGAACCACTACAATCCAGTCGAAGTGTAGCGCGTTGATCGGTCACGGCGGTTTTCCGGTAGGATTGCCGTCGGAACTCCAATGGAACAACGCTGGCAACAACTGGATGCATGGTGGCGAGCAGCCAATTACCTTTCGGTGGGACAGATCTACCTGCGCGACAACCCGATGTTGCAGGAGCCCCTGCGGCGGGAACACATCAAGCCGCGCTTGCTGGGCCACTGGGGAACGTCACCCGGACTCAACTTTATTTACGCGCACCTGAATCGCGTGATTCGTGCTCGGGATCTCAACTTCATCTACATGACGGGACCTGGCCACGGTGGTCCCGCGCTCATTGCCAACGCGTACCTCGAACGTACCTATGGCGAAATCTATCCCGACATTTCGCAAGATAAGCGCGGGATGCGGCGACTCTTCGAGCAGTTTTCGTTTCCCGGCGGCGTGCCGAGCCACGTTGCAGCCGAAACACCCGGCTCGATTCACGAAGGCGGTGAACTGGGCTACGTTTTGTCACACGCTTACGGTGCCGTGTTCGACAATCCCGATCTGATTGCCTGCTGTGTGATAGGCGACGGTGAGGCCGAGACAGGTCCACTTGCGACCAGCTGGCATTCGAACAAGTTTCTGAACCCCGCGCGCGACGGTGCGGTCTTGCCAATCTTGCATTTGAATGGGTACAAGATCGCAGGCCCCACGGTGCTCGCTCGCATTCCGCAGGACGAATTGAACAGCCTCTTGCGCGGCCTGGGTCACGAACCCCACTGGGTTGAGGGTGACGAGCCCGAGGCGATGCATCAGCAAATGGCCGAAACCATGGATCGGGT
>JAWXBF010000377.1:0-11364 GCA_034439895.1 Deltaproteobacteria bacterium | reverse complement strand
CACCGATACGATGGCAAAGGCGAGCCGTCGTTCAAGGTGGATTGCCGACGCGGTGACAAGAACTTCCCGATGACCTCGTACGAAATCGCAGCGAAGGTTGGGTACCACATCATCAAGGCCCTGAACCTGCGCGTGGATGTGCACAATCCCGACTTTTCCATCGGCATCGAGTTGGGCAAAGGCACACCACCCCTCGTATTCGCCGATACGCGGGCCTGTCCGGGTGGCCTGCCGATCGGCACCGCGGGACGGGGATTGTTGTTGTTGTCGGGTGGTATCGATTCGCCCGTTGCGGGATGGTTGGCGGGCAAGCGAGGGTTATCGCTCGACGGAATCTATTTCCATTCGCCACCCTTTGTCGGTGAAAAAACGCGCGACAAGATCCTCGAACTCGCCCGGATCCTGGGCCGAAGCCAGGCCATGGACAACGTGTTCGTGGTACCTTTCACCGAAATCCAAAAGAAGCTCCGCGAATCGACCAAGGGCGATCTGTCAGTGATTCTTTACCGTCGCATGATGATGCGCATCGCCGACCGCATCGCAGACAAGACGAACGCAGGATTGCTCATCACCGGAGAAAACCTTTCGCAGGTCGCAAGTCAGACCGTCGAGAACATGGCCATCATCGACAAGGCGGCACGGCACCTCGTCATTCGACCGCTCGTGACCTACGACAAGATGGAAACCGTGGCACTGGCCCGCCGACTCGGGACCTATGAAACGTCGACCTTGCCCTACGACGATTGTTGTTCGTTGTTCATGCCCAACAATCCCGCCATCGCGGCGCGTATCGAAAACGTGCTGGCGTGCGAGGTCAAGCTGGATGTCGAGGCCGAGGCCGACGCGGTGGCGGAGAGGGTCGATCGAGTCCCCGTTTTGGTTTGAACGCCTCGCGATTTGGGTGTGCTAAGGTCGTCTTCGGTCGTATCAATGATGGCGCTGAGTGCCGAACTGGCTGCAAAGTACGAGACCCTGAAGACCCGCATTGCGGGCTACGGGTCCGCCCTCGTCACCTTTTCGGGTGGCGTGGACTCCGCGCTGTTGTTGAAGGTCACCCACGATGTCCTTGGCGAACGCTGCGTCGCCATGACCGCGGTTTCGATCACGATGGCGCAAAGCGAGCGTGCCGGTGCGATTGAACTTGGCAAGCTGTTCGGCGTGCAGCACGAAGTCGTCGAATCAGCGGAACTCGAACGACCGGGATTCGCGCAGAACCCCGTGGATCGCTGTTACCACTGCAAGGCCGAGTTGATGGACCTTGCCCGTCCCCTCGCCTTGCGGATGGGACTGAAAGAAGTCCTGCTCGGCACCAACCTGGATGATCTGGGCGATCACCGCCCTGGTCTGCAGGCCGCCAACGAGCGCGCCGCACAACACCCGATGGTGGACGCGCAGCTCAACAAGAACGAGATTCGCACCCTGTCGCGAGCCCTTGGACTTTCGACCTGGGACAAGCCGCAACTGGCGTGTCTGTCGTCGCGTTTCCCCTACGGAACGGAAATCACCACGGAACGTTTGAAACAGGTGGATGCGTTTGAAGATGGGTTGCGATCGCTTGGCTTTCGCCAGTTGCGCGTTCGGTATCACGGCGAGGTCGCCCGTCTCGAGCTTGAATCCGGGACGATGGAGCGCGCCTTACAACCGGGCGTGCGCGAACAAATCGTCACACTGGGGCGCCGACTGGGGTTCACCTTCGTCGCACTGGATCTCTCGGGATTCACTTCCGGATCGCTCAATCAGCTGGTTGGGTTGCGTCGCCACACATCGGTGTAGCCGCCATGAGCGCTCTTTTGGCCCTGCTGTTCGCCCTCGATCCGGCGATTCAAATTGCGTCGTCGGCCCGCTGCGCAGATTCACCTTCGGTCACGGCCCAACTCGTCGAACTCGTCCACGATCCGGAACTTGGCAAGGGATTCGTGGCTTCGCTGGACGACAATGTTTCAAACCCCGTTTCCGTCGCCAGATACGTTTCAAATCACGAGCGATTGGTCCCTTGCTTCGCGACGGCGATTGCCAACTATTTTCTGACGAGCTGGAACGGCGCAGCGGACCCGGAGTTCGCGTGGAAGGCGTTCAACTTCGAGGGGCGGAGTGGGAACGCCGTACCGCGAATAGGCGACACGCTGGAAGGTCGGCTGACGGGGAAAACCGATGCCGCGGACATCATCGCAACCGTCGTACGATTTATGTTCGAGACCAAACAATTCCCCTGGTCGTAGTCTTCCCCAAATAGAGAAACCCCGTCCGGTTCACGCCTGACGGGGTTTCTTTATTTCTACGGGTTGCGTTTAGTACGGCATACCAGGGACCGCGAGGGCAGCCTTGTAGATCGCTTTTTGATCGCAACCTTCGACTGTCACGTAGAGCGTCTTGTGGTCTTCGCCACCGAAGGCGACGTTTGATGCCGAACAAGCCATGGCACCCTTCTTGGTCGCAATGGTGCCGAGCGGCTTGTTTGTCTTGTCGAAGACCTCGACGCCCTTGGTCGAGGTGACATAGAGGTTACCGGCGCAATCCACCGTCATGCCGTCCGAGTACGACCCGAGGAGCGAGACGAACTTGACGCCGGGCTTGGTGGAACCATCGGCGTTCACCTCGAACTTCCAGACGTTCTTGGTGTCACCGCCGATGTACAAGGTCTTTTCGTCCGGAGAGAGCGTGATGCCATTGGGTTTACCAAGCATGAACTCAGAGTTGTCCATGATGAGAGACACGACGCCCTGGGGTGTCGCACGGTAAGCAGCGTCGAAGGTTTGGGTTCGTGCCCGGTTGCCAATCTGCCACGACGGATCCGTGAAGTAGATCGTGCCATCCGAGCGGACGGTGAGGTCGTTGGGTGCGTTGAACTTGTTGGTCTCGAACTTGAAACCCTTGTTGGTGCGCGCCTTGTCCGAAAGCTTGAATGCCGAGATATCCTGCTGATCCTGCGTGGCCGCCAGGATGCTGGTGCCGTCCTTGTCGAGCGCGAGTCCGTTCGAGCCGCTTGCGGCAACCCAAACGGTGAACATGTTGTCGGCGGGTGTGTACTTCTGGATCTTTACCGATGCAGCCAGTGCCCAGTCGACGCCGTTGCCGCGATTCATCTCCGAAAAGTAGAGCGCCTTGTCGGCATCAACCCAGACGGGGCCTTCTGCACCGAGAAAGCCGTCCTTCACCAAGGTCGCATCGATTCCCGCGGGCGCAAAGGGTGCCGGGTATACCGTACTTGCGTTGCAGAGCTTCGCCGCGAGCGAACCGGCAGGATAAGTCGCAGCCGTGCCACCCGTACCACCGACAACCGTACCACCCGTTCCACCGGCTACCGTACCACCCGTTCCACCGGCTACCGTACCACCGGCGCCACCGGTCGTAGCCTTGCCTCCGGTACCGCCCATCGCCTTACCACCGGTCCCGCCACCCGTGTCGCCAGCCGATCCGCCGGCACCGTCTCCAGCCGAACCACCCTGATTTCCGCCACCGCTTCCACCCTTTTTGCCATCGCCGCCACCGCTCTCGGTGCAGGCCGCAGCGACCGAAAGAAGAGAAACACCCACGAGCGTCAGAATCTTTTTCATCTACGAATTCTCCATATAGGACAGAGGCGACGGCACGCCGCCCCGAGTTTCTTAGGAGATTGCTACAGAATCCCACTCTGTGGATCCCTTTTTTGAGCCCGTCGCGCTCCAATTTTGCTTTCGTCAACCACATGTAGGTAGCCCAGTTTCCCAAGCCATGCCTTCCGAGCTCTCGGAAATGGTACGACGGGGCAGTTTTTCGGCATTACAATCCATACAGTCCCATGGTTTCCACCTTCCTGCTCCTGGTCAGCGTTTTCGCGCAAGGCGCCGTACTCGCGGCACCGGCCGATTCGCCTGATTCGAGCGGGTTGTCCAAAAAGGAGAGTTGGCTAAGGGACAAGGCCACACGGAAGGACCTCCACCTCTCCGATGCGGTGTTTCAGACCGAACTTCATCGGATACGAAAACCCAAGCGCGACTCCAAGGGCAAGCCTGCCCCCTCCCCGCCCGGCACGCGCATCACCCCGGTGGTTACGCTCGTCAACCTGAAAACACGCGAAGCTCTGCCGCTTTTGCCCGGTGAGGATCTGGAGCGGCGTTTCGATCGCTTCTTGCGCGACCATTTCACCAACCAGGCCACCGACATGGACGGCAACTTGATGCAGGCGTTGTTGTCCGCGGCCGATCATTTCGATGCGCCCCGGATCGACGTGGTTTCCGGCTACCGCTCACCCAAATACAACCTGATGCTCCGTAAAAAAGGCCGACAGGTGGCGGAGAACAGTCAGCACTGCCTGGGCCGGGCCGTCGATTTTCGCATCCATGGCATCGCGACCCCCCATCTGTTGAGGTTTGTGCGGACGCTGCGCATGGGAGGCGTGGGCTTTTATCCCCATTCGCAATTTGTCCACTGTGACACCGGCCCCATCCGATTCTGGCGCGGAACATAATCGGTAAACGGTCGTACTTGACGAGGGGACCCCGAATGTGAGCGGATCGCCATCCGTCTACACTTCAGGCCCTGATTCAAGATGACCCCACCCAAACACCCCCTGTTCGCCTTCGCCCTCCTGTCGCTGTTTGCCACGAGCGCTACCCGGGCCGATGCGCCTGCTCCCTATACCGTGAAGATCCCCGGCACCGACGTGACCGTCGAGATGGTCCCCCTTCCCGGTGGTACGTTTCAAATGGGCAGCCCGGCCAAGGAGAAAGGCCGGAAAAAGGACGAAGGGCCGCAGCACACCGTCACGGTTCGACCTTTCTACATCAGCCGAACGGAAATCCCGTGGGAGGCCTACGGCGCCTTTCTCGACATCGGCATGGAACGCTTGCTCGATGGCCTCGACAAGGACGATGCCGTCGACGCCGTCACCTACCCAACCCCACCTTATGCCGACGAAACTTTCGGGTTCGGGGATGGCAAACAACCCGCGATCGCACTCACGGTTCATGCGGTCAATGAATTTAACCACTGGCTGTCCTCTGGCGCAGGCAAGAGGTACCGACTTCCCACCGAAGCCGAATGGGAATATGCCTGTCGCGCCGGCACCCGCACGGCGTACAGCTTCGGCGACAAGAGCAAGGGGATCGACACCGTCGCGTGGTACGTTAAAAACAGCAAGAAGCGTCCCAATCCCGTGGGTTTGAAAAAGCCCAACCCGTGGGGTTTGCTCGACATGCACGGCAACGTGGCCGAGTGGGTGATAGACCAATACGACGCCGGGGCCTATGCCAAGGCAACCGCCGGCGGACTTGGATTCGTCGCACCGGGAGAGAATCGTTTCTCACACGTGGTTCGGGGCGGTGGATGGAAAGACAAACCCGAAGCCCTGCGCTGCTCGGCACGCCGCTTCTCGGAGCCGTGGTGGTCGAAACAAGATCCGCAGAATCCTCGCAGTATTTGGTGGCATACGGAATCGACCGACATCGGCTTCCGCATTGTGCACGTTCCCGATGAATACCCTGAACTGAAGGGATTCCGCTCTCGCATCGTCAAGTAAAGTCTGTAGACGACTGAATTTTCCCTGTCCTATTGAATTGAAACAACGGAGGCCTCGCTACATGAACGACAAGAACAATGGCAAACTCGGTGACTGGTGGACCCGCCGCGAGGTGGTCAAGACCAGTGCTGCGGTTGGCGTGGGTGCCATGGTGGCAACCCGACTCGGGCGCATCAAACGTGCCATTGCCGGCACCGGCAAAACTGACGAATTGCGCATCGGCCTCATCGGCTGTGGTGGCCGAGGATCGGGAGCGGCAGAAGACGCCATCGAGTCGACACCAAACGTACGACTGATTGCAATGGGCGATCTGTTTCCGGACCGGCTTGCGGCCGCCCGCAAACAGTTTTCGGGTAACAAGTTCGCAGATCGTCTGACAGTGACGGACGACCACGCGTACTCGGGTTGGGACTGCTTCGAAAAGGTGCTCAAGACGGATATCGATTACGTCATCCTCGCGACCCCTCCCGGCTTTCGTCCGATGCAGCTGAAGGCTGCCATCGCCGCTGGAAAACATGTCTTCACCGAGAAGCCGATGGCCGTCGACGGGCCGGGGATCCGAACCCTCTTCGAGGTTGCCGACGAGGCAGACAAGAAGAAGTTGTCAATCGGCGTGGGGTTGCAACGCCGTCACCATCCCGGATACATCGAGATGGTCAAGCGGCTCAAGGGGGGCGCCATCGGCCAAATCGTTGGCGCACGATCCTACTGGAACCAGGGCGCACTCTGGATGAAGCCACGCGAGAAATCCTGGTCCGACATGGAATGGCAGCTGCGCAACTGGCTTTATTTCAACTGGTTGTCCGGTGACCACATCAACGAACAACACATCCACAACATCGACGTAGTGAATTGGGTTTTGGGAAAAAATCCCGTGGCCGCGGTCGGCATGGGCGGACGCCAGCAGCGCGTCGATCCCGCGTTCGGCCACATCTACGATCACTTTGCGATCGACTTTGAGTACCCGGGCGATATCCACGCGCTGTCGATGTGTCGACAGATGCTGGGATGTGTGAACTCGGTTTCAGAGCACTTCCAGGGCGCAACAGGTCAGGCCCACGCCGACAACAAGCTGTTCGAGATCACGGGCAAGAAGAAGTGGAAGTTCGACGGTGAAGCCAATCCGTACGAGCAAGAACACGCCGACCTAATCGCAGCCATCCGCTCAGGCAAGCCCTACAACGAACTGCGTCGCGGCGCAGAGAGCAACCTGACCGCCATCATGGGACGCATGGCCACCTACACAGGCCAGCGGGTCACGTGGGATCAGGCCTTGAACTCGCAAGAGTCCCTGATGCCGGCCGAGCTCGCCTTCGGCAAGTTACCGGTGGGGCCTGTGCCAATCCCTGGCAAGACGAAGTTTCTGTAATACGAAACCTTCAAGGCGCAACCAGGTGGTTGCGCATCCAGATCCGGTCGCGCAACCCGCCGTTGCCCGACCGGATTTTTTTTTACCCTTTCAGTGCAGAACGGCCGACTGGGTACCGAAGAGTTGTTCGATTCCGGACAGGAGATCGTCGTTGGCGTTGACGCTGTATTCCGAGCCAAGCTCGAGCAACGTGCGGCTGCGCTCGGGGATTTCAAGCACGATGCGCGTTCGACACGGGCCTTGGTGCTGGCGCAGCAACACTTCGAGGGACTGCAGCGCGGTTTCACTCACGGCACTGGCATCGACGCGGATTTCGACCAGCTTGCTTTTTTCGAGACGGATCGACGCGAGCGGGCGTGCATCGTTGAATAGCAGTCGCTGCCTGACTTCGGCGCCGTCACCAAACGGCGTATCCACCGTCCCGCGTACCATCAATGGCTCGCCATTTTGCAACACTTCGCGATAGTCCGTGAGCTTGGCCGTGCGAACGATGAACTCAATCTGCCCGTGCTGATCTTCCAGCTTGAAGAAGGCGAACTTTCCACCGCTTTTGGCCTGCCGCTCTTGAAAATCGAGAACGACCCCCGCGATGGTGACTTCTGAACGCGGGCCGCGAGCAGTTGCATTCGTCGTCAACGCATTGCAGAAGCGTCGAACCTCGTTCTTGTAACCATCGAGCGGGTGACCGCTGATGTAAAAGCCCAGACTCTCCTTTTCAAATGCGAGCAGCTCGAGTGGTTTCCAGTCCCCGCCTTCGGCATACGAATCATCGACAGGCTCGACGCCAACCGTACCACCTGATGCGCCGCTCAACAGCGCCAACAAACTGGTTTGCCCGCTGTCCCGTTCCCGTTGCGACGAGGCGGCACGTTCGAGTGCCGGTGTGATAGCCCGGAAAATCATGGAACGCGCAACGCCGCGTCTTTCGGCGATCCCATCGAAGGCGCCCGACTTGACCAGGGCCTCGATGACCTTGCGGTTCACCTTGCGCTGGTCAACGCGATTGCAAAAGTCATACACGGACTCGAACGGTTTTCCCGCATCGCGAACCTGCTGAATGATCTCGACCGCACCTTCGCCGACACCCTTGACCGCCGCCAGTCCAAAACGAATTCCCTTGCGCCCGCCGGTGGTCGTCTTGTGCGTTTGACCGCTCTTGGATTTTCGCGAGGGCCCGGCTTTTTCTCCTTCAGCGGCCGTGAGTTCCACAACCGTGAAGTTGGCGTCGGATTCGCTCACGTCCGGTCGTTCCACCACGATCCCCTGCTCGCGCGCTTCGGAGATGAACTTCACGACGTTTTCGGTAGAGTCCTTGTCGCAGGTCATCAGCGCGGCGAAGAACTCGACCGGGAAATAGTGTTTCAGGTAAGCGGTTTGATACGTCAACAGTCCATAGGCCGCCGAGTGACTTCGATTGAAACCGTACCCCGCAAACTTGGCCATCAGATCGAAAACACCCTCAGCGATCCCGGCATCGACCTCACGTGCCTTGGCGCCGGTCAGGAACTTTTCCTTCTCCTTGACCATGACCTCGTGCTTTTTCTTGCCCATCGCTCGACGCAATAGATCGGCGCCGCCGAGTGAGTAACCGGCCATGGCAGACGCAATTTGCATGACCTGCTCCTGATAGACGATGACGCCATAGGTGTCTTTCAGGATCGGCTCAAGCGACGGATGGGCATATTCGACCTTGCGACGCCCATGTTTGCACTCGATGAAGTCGTCCACCATGCCGCCCTCAAGCGGACCTGGACGATACAAAGCACCTGCGGCCACGATGTCCTCGAAGCAGTCGGGCTTTAGTTTCTTGAGCAGCTCACGAAAGCCCGACGATTCGAGCTGGAACACACCCGTCACATCCGCCCGCGAAATCATCCCGTAAACGGCCGCATCCTCGAGCGGAATCGAACTGATGTCGACGGGCTCGTGCCCCATCAACTGTTTCTCGCGATTGACGAGATCCAGCGCCGTTTGAATAACGGTCAGCGTCTTCAGGCCGAGGAAGTCGAACTTGACGAGGCCGACCTTCTCGACGTCCGTCATGTTGAACTGTGTGACGATGCCTTCTTCGTTGGCCGGCTTGAAACAGGGAACGTAATTCCAAAGCGGCAGTTCAGCGATGACGACGCCCGCGGCATGTTTTCCGGCGTGCCGATTCAAACCTTCGAGCACCATCGCGGTTTCCAGCAACTCGCGGTATTCGCCCTCATAGGCTTCTTTCAGGCGCGGCTCCTGTTCGATCGCCTCCGCTATCGGCGGGGACTTGCCCTGCACGGGCTCGGGCACCATGCTCGCAACCTTGTTGGCCTCGGCCACGGGCAAACCGAGGGCACGGGCCACGTCGCGAATGCAGCTACGGGCCTTCAGCTGGTGCATCGTCACGATCTGCCCAACGTTGTCCTTGCCGTACTTGTCCGAAACGTAGTGAATCACCTCGTCGCGACGGTTCATGCAGAAGTCGATGTCGAAGTCCGGCATCGAAACGCGCTCGGGGTTCAAAAAGCGCTCAAACAAGAGCTTGTTCTCGATGGGATCAATATCCGTGATACGCAACGTATAGGCGACGAGCGATCCGGCACCCGAGCCGCGGCCCGGGCCAACGGGGATGGAATTCTTCTTCGCGAAATTGATAAAGTCCCAGACGATGAGGAAGTAACCCGAGAAATCCATCTTCGCAATGACGCCAAGCTCGAGTTCGAGGCGGTGAAGGTATTGTTCGCCATCCACTTTCTTGCCACGCCGAACGGCCGCTTCGAGGCGTTCTTTTAGGCCGCGTTCGGCGAGTGCACGCAAGTAGCTGTGGGGATCCGCATCGTTTGGGACCTTGAATCGCGGCAACAGATTCTTGCCGAGATCCAGTTCAACATTGCAGAGATCGCCAATCCGCGCCGCATTCTCCATCGCCTGCGGAATCTGGGTGAAATAGGCGTTCATTTCCGACGGAGATTTTACGTAGTACGCATCGGTTCGGTGATGCATGCGGTCTTCGTCGTTGATGGTGCGCTTTTGTTGCACACACATCAGGATCTCGTGCGGTCGTGCATCTTTCCGGTTCAGGTAGTGGCAATCGTTGGTGGCAATGAGCGGAATTTCAGTTTTCTTCGAGATCTCGATGAGCTGACCGTTGACCGTTTCTTGCTCCTCCAGTCCGTTGGGCTGGATTTCCATGAAGAAATTGCCCTTGCCGAAGATCGATTCGTATTCGCGGGCGACGTCGATGGCGGCACTTTCGCCCCGGCGCATCAGACTTTGCGCCATCTCGCCGCCCAAACACGCCGAAAGCCCAATCAGCCCTTCCGAGTGTTCGCGCAACAACTTCTTGTCGATGCGCGGGTTGTAGTAAAACCCCTCGAGAAAACCCATTGAGTTGAGATAAGAGAGGTTGCGCCAGCCCACGTTATTCTTCGCGAGCAAGATGAGGTGGTGGCTGCGGCGCTGCGTCTTGTCGAGGCGATCGGGCGCAACGTAGGTTTCACAACCGAAGATGGGTTTGACCCCGTGGGCCTTGGCTTTTTCGTAAAAGTGAATCGCGCCGAAAAGGTTGCCGTGGTCGGTGATGGCCGCGGACTTCATGCCCCGTTCGAGGATGGCCGGAAAGAGATCGTCAACCCGGATCGCACCGTCGAGAAGACTGTACTGCGTGTGCAAATGCAGGTGGGTAAACTCAGCCATGGTGCGGACTCCCTGTTGGGGTAACATTTGCGACGGTACCGGTCAACGAGCCAATGCGGAACAATGGCGTATAATGCCGGGCGAGGCGCCAGGGGCGCGCACACGTGCTGCAAACCTGTGGACAACTTTTGAGCGGTCGGAATGGAGTGCGATTTTACGCGTGTCTCCTGTGGTTCGCACTTGCTTCAATGGCTTCCTGCGTTGATCGCGACGAGTCCGTACCGGGCCCGAGCGGCCAACTGTTTCTGCGACCGCAACCCGAGAGCCGAGTGCTGGGTCTGGGCGAAAGAGCCACGGTTGTGTTCGTGCTGAAAGACGCACGAGAAGTACCCGCATCTGGCCAACTGGTTCGCTTTCGAATTACCGGAGCAGGTGACAATCCAGGCATGGGCGCCACGCTCAACGTTTCCGAAGCGGTAACCGACACGACCGGTTCAGTCTCACTCGCGCTACAGGCCGGTGTCGCCGCGAGCTTTCTTGTCGAGGCCACCACGTCGCGCGCGGATCCCGTCCGATTGCCGATCGCCGTACAGACAGCGACGATCGCGGACGTGGTAATCGTTCCGGTCGTGGATCCGACGGCGCCACCGCTGGCTGCGTTGACGCTGTCGCTTTACGACGGACAAGGGTGCGCCTCATTAAAACTGGAACCACCCTTCACGTTGCCGCTACCGGTGCGACCCATCCAATCGCTGTCGGCACAAACCGCAGCACACACCTTCACAGCGTTGCGCACGGACGAGGCGCATTCGGCCGTTGCGGTCGGGCGGCGTCAGGACGGGGTCCCGCGTGCGATCGGTTGCGTGGACATTTCCGGCAACCAACT
>JAWXBF010000376.1:0-5412 GCA_034439895.1 Deltaproteobacteria bacterium | reverse complement strand
GAGCTGAGCATCTTCACCATGGCGTGGCGGCGCTTGCCATAGTCGTTGAGCGGCTTGTCGCTGGGCGGTTCGGGCTGGATCACGTTGAGCACGACGCGCCGATCGGGCGAGTTGGGGTCGGGCGGGGCGGGCGGGTTGAGCTCGGCCATCAACTGGGGCGTCTTGCCGCGGGCATCGCTCGGCGAAGCGGGCAACGCGCGGGTGGCCTGCTCGCGGGTGCGACACTCGTGGCCCGGCAACTCGACCCGCGGCCCGAACCAGGCCTTTATCAGCCGGATTCCCGCAGGAAACCACTTGACGGTCCAGCCGAGCGACGAGCGGAAGCCCTGGATCGACTGCTCGAGCTCCGGGCCGCGCCGGGACTTCTCGAACTTGTCGACCATTTCGGCGCGGATCTCTTCTGGGGGGCGCGTGGGGATGCAGTTGGTGCAGTTGTGCCCGTTGTCGTAGTTGTTGCAGAGCACGCGGTGACCTTGCAGGAGATAGACCTGCGGGCAAACGGTGTGGTAGTTGTGGAGGCTGAAGATGTTCCTGGCACCGACTTTCTTCGCCTCGTCGACGCAGCCGATGCTGAATCCCTCGATGTTGTTCCAATGCACAACATCGGGCTTCAACCACTGAAACAGCTCGCCGATGCGGGCTTCGAGCTCCGGGGCGCTCACCTCGCCCAGGGGCTTCTGAAACTGCACGATGCTGGGGGCCATCACCGGGCTGTTGACGACCTCGTAGACCCTGAGGCCCATCCAATCGTCGTTGCGGCGGATGAAGCACTCCGCGGGATCGCGCACGAAAGTGGTGCCTCCGAAGATCGACACGACCTCGTGTCCGTTGCGGACGAGCTCCAGCGCGAGCGCCTGGCAGTACTGATTGACACCGCCTCCGAAAGAGGCACCATCCCAGATCCGCGCCCAGTTGACCAGAACGATCTTCATGTAGGGAAGAGGATAGCGGGGCGGGTGTGCGGGGGGCTCATGCTTTGCGCGGAACGCGGAACGCGAGAGGTGTAAGTGAGCGGAGGGCGCGAACGGGTACTGCTGGTGGACACACGGCCTGCCGCTGCGCGGACAAGCCGTGACACCTCGATGCGGCAGAAAGGGGCTGTCTATGGATGGGTACGCGATCGCGGTGTCGACACGCCTCGTGGACGCCATGCTCTGCGGAAGACCGCAGAGCATGGCCACCGGCGGCGAGGCTCAGTTGGGGTTGAGCACGCGGATCTCGGTGCCGGTCACATCTACGCCGCGAAGGCCGGCGCGGGTGAAGCGGTAGCGGGCGGGTCTGGCGGCGGGAACACCGGCCTTGATAGGGGCGAAAGTTTGCTCCCAGCCCGAGGGCGTATAAGTGGTGTTCGTCACCGCTGTGTGATTGGTGGGGAACCGCGGATCGAAGCCCTTGTTGGAGTTGGCGGTCTTGACATCGCGGACGGAGGTGTCGAAAAAAAGCAGCGGAACGGTGGCCTCATCGTACAGGTGGAACAACTGGTTCTTGTTGTTGCAGGAGGGGTGACGGGCGTGCTGGTCGAACATGGCGACCTTGTTGGAGGGGAACTCGACCTCCGTCATGCGACGGTCGCCGAGCGTGGTGCCGTCGGTGGGGGCGGGCACGTTGTAGAAGTTGTGCGCCAGGTTCACCTGATTGACCGTGCGGAGCGGAGCGGCCGAGGTCATGTTCTTGTCGTTGTCGGGCGACCAGAAGCAGGCGACGAACTGGTAAGTCGAACTGAAAGGCCAGCGCTTGTCGTCGTTGTTGACACCGGCGGTGCCGGGGCGGAGCTGGTCGGCCGCGAGGGCGTGGAAGGCGAGAGGGTCCGGCTGGATCGACCTTTGCCAAAGGATGCGGAGCCGATCCTCGGGACAAACGACCATCGGCTCGGGGAGCTTCTGGGCGAGGTAGTCGTTCATCACGAGGTGGTTGTAGAGCGGGAAGGGAATCCAGTTGACGGGCGTCTGGATATCGGTGCGCCCGGTGCGCCGGCGGATGATGTCGATGGCCTGATCGGCGCAGGCCTTGGTGACGTTGGGCGCAGGGTTCGGAGTCGTCCAGTCAACGTACCGAACTTGCTTGCGCCAGGTAACCGACACGAGGCGGTCGTGGAAGTCGGTGGCATAGCCCTGGATGCCGACGCCGAACTGCTTGAGGTTGGACTGGCAGACGCCCTTGCGTCCGGCGGCGCGCGAGAAGCAGAGGCCAGGCAAGAGGATGGAGATGAGCAGCGCGATCACGGCGATGACCACGAGGAGCTCGATCAAGGAAAACGCCGGCCGCGGGAAGCGGCAAGACTTTGTGCGGAACATCGCACCCTCCATGTGTGGGCGTCCGGGGAAACCGGTCGCCATCGGCGAAGCTTCGCCCGGGTCGAATGACTGGGCGGAGCTGCCTGTCCAAGATACCGAGGATCGGGTGGTGTGTCCAGTGCGGGAAAAAAATCTATGCGATACCAGGCAGTAATGCCTCTTCCTCAAAGACTTATTCGGTTTTTTGTAGGTATCGAAATCGGCGCGCAACGGTCCCTAACGGACACGGAGCAAGATTTGCTCCGTCCGCGCCAGGAAGCACTCATATCACAGGAAACCGATCATGGCTCTAGAACCATTCGGATTTACGGTCTGGCAAGCCTCGTCAGGGCTTGCCACCGGTATCGACGCCAGCCAGACCGTTGCGGGTCCACATGGCACGCATGTTCTGCGGGATGAGACTTCGGCGTGCCGGCTCGATCGTCAGGTCCGTTGGAACGTACGCCACCCTGCCGCTGCCGGGGTTGTCGGGGGCTGCCGGGCTCGATCCGAGGTTGATGTTTGTGGTCTTGACGGGGCGAACCGATGCATCCCAGAACATGTACTCGGTAACTGCATCGTCGTCGCAGTACCAACGACCGAGAGTTCGAGGGTCCATGTGGTGCGAGAAAGGGTCGAACATGCAAACTTTTGATGACGGATTGTTAACGTCTCCGAGCTTGCGGCGTCCGAGCTTAATCGTATCGGTTATACCGCCGATCTGGTTGTAAACTGCTGCTGGAATGAGCGTTTCGGGTTTGTCTGGGGAATACGCCGCGGGAACCAGCCAGTAAGTACTGGAGAAAGGCAAGCGGCGCAACGTGTCGTTGTCGGCACCAATCCATGGGGGCATCACCAGAGAGGGGGTCGTAGAAATTGCGTCTCCGTGCGTGATTAATGACTGCTGCCACTGTGCGAGGTTTCGGTCATTCGGGCAAGCCACCATTTTCTCGGGGATCCGTGACGCCAGGTAATCGAGAAGAATGAGATGGCTGTACCGGACGTGGGGAATCCAGTTCGGGATCTCCTGCATGGTGGGAAGTTCGGCGCGTCGGCGCATTATCCCCACGGCTTGCTTCATACATGCGTTGTTGTCGTTTGTTCCTGGGCCGAATGCATCGTCGTAAGTCGCACCCCTTTGCCATGTGAACGAGGCGATTGCTTCTTTGAAGTCGGACGAGTAGCTGTTGAAGGCGGTGCCGAGCTGACGAAGATTGGACATACACAGCGCGCGGCGCGCGGCCTCTCTCGCCTGACCAAGCGCAGGCAAAAGAATCGCAACCAGCAGCGCGATGATCGCGATCACGACGAGGAGTTCGATGAGCGTAAAAGCCCGGCGCGAGAGGTGGCGAAGCGATGCCATGGAGCGCGATCCTTCCGATTGCGTCGGTCGCCGGAGCAGGCGGCCGCAGATCCCCGAATCCCCCCATCCGGCCAGAACAGTATGAAGCCAACATCCACCCATAGGATACAGAATAAAACGGGCTACGTCCAACGCGGAGGACCAGAATGGTCCTAGAAACTGTCGGTGGATAACCCAGGGGTACGGGTGTGGGGACGGCAGCCGGGGCGCGTCTCAACCATCACTTTCGTAGCGAGGGGGTACGGGTTGCAGAAATACGCGGTTTTCAGACGGGTGCCGACCGGCGTTTATGCAGTGACGAAAAGAAGATGGTTATGGAACACCGCCTGTATCGACTCCTGAGTTACCGCCTTTGGTCCAGAAATAGCGAGCGTTCCGAATGACGAAGATTCCCGTCTTGCAGGGCGATTCGATAGCCAAATCCGGCTGGTACCTAACGTTAGCACCGGCCTCGAGCTTGGTGAACGGATCTTCGCCCAAGTTTGTGCTCTGCGTTCTGATTGATCGAACCGACGCATCCCAGAACATGAGTTCAGTGACAGCATCCTCGTAGCCAAACCAAAGCCCGAAGGTGCGAGGATTCATGTGCCTGGATTGTGGATCGAACATGCAAACTTTTGACGACGGGTTGTTGATTTCCCCGATCTTCCGTCGCCCCAGTTTGACCGTGGTGGGTACATTTACTTGGTTTGAGTTTGTAGTAACTGGACGAAGGACGTTGCCCTGACCATCTTTGTCCGGTCCATAGGCAAATGGGGATAGATGGTACGAACTCGAAAAAGCGAGGCGGATGAAAGACGGGGCGTCTAGCGAGGGACGCGGTGAAATTAACTCAGGATTCGCAACAATGACGCGATAGTTCGACTGCCATTCAGCGAGGACGCGGTCGTTCGGGCAGGTGACCATCTTCTCGGGGATGCGCGCCGCGAGATAATCGAGCAGGACGAGATGGCTATATCGAACGTGCGGAATCCAACCCGTCGTGGTCACGGGAAAGGCGGGCTCCTCCGCACGATTCCGAATAATCGAATACGCCTGGTTGACCGCCGCTTCATTGTCAGTCAGGGCCACCGGCACGCCGGTCTCGTACGTCTGGTTGGCTTGCCAGGTGAATGATGCGATAGCCTCCTTAAAGTCGGTGGAGTAGCTGTTGAACGACGTGCTGAGTTGACGCAGGTTCGACAGACACAGCGCGCGACGCGCGGCCTCTCTCGCCTGTCCGAGCGCAGGCAAAAGAATCGCAACCAGGAGCGCGATGATCGCGATCACGACGAGGAGCTCGATGAGCGTAAAAGCCCGGCGCGAGAGGTGGCGAAGCGATGCCATTAAGCGCGACCCTTCCGATTGCGTCGGTCGCCTGAGCAGGCGGCCGCAGATCCCCGAATCCCCCTCATCCGGCCAGACCACTATGAAGCCAACGTCAACCCATAGGATACAGAATAAAACGGGCTACGTCCAACGTGGAAGACCAGAACGGTCCTAGAAACTGTCGGTGGATAACCCAGAGGTACGGGTGGGAACGGTGGTAGCCAGCGTGGGTTTCAACCATTATTTTCGTCTCAAGGGGGGTACGGGTTGCAGAAATAAGCGGTTTTCGTCAGGGCAGGGATTTGCAGGCGGGTGCCTCGAGCGGTGGGGAGCAGAGCTTTGGAGCTTCAATGAGCCGGACGATGCGATACGCATGGTGTGGGCTGCGGCCGGGGCTTGGGTTGCCCGCGGCCGCGGCGCTGGCGCTGTACCCGCTTTCACCGGCGGCGGCTCAGCAACCGACAGGGT
>JAWXBF010000375.1:0-2713 GCA_034439895.1 Deltaproteobacteria bacterium | reverse complement strand
CTCGTTCATGGCGAAACTGAGGTTTCCGCGAAGCTGGAAGGCGGCGGAAAGGCGGTTCTAACCATCAATCCGACGCTCCAGGCGCTCGCCGACAAGACGCTCGACGACAATGACGTCCCGTTCGGGGCTGCGGTCATGGTGTCCATTCCCGACGGTAAAGTGTTGGTTCTGTCTGGACGGTCGGCCCGGAATAATAAACTTGGGCCGGCCGAGCTCGCCGTCACCGCCTGGGCGCCGGCTGCCTCCATTTTCAAGCTCGTTTCCGCCGCGGCTCTCATCTCTGTGGGTGGCGTCACGCCCCAAACCGAAGCCTGCTTCGCAGGTGGTCTTCACGGCATTGGACCCGAACACTTGCGCGACAATCCCAAACTCGACAAGCAGTGTGAAAGCCTCGCGATTGCGGTTGGTCGCTCGCAAAACGTCGTGTTGGCGAAGCTGTCATCGCGTCATCTAGATAGCGCTCGCATGGGACGGATCGCCCGCGACTTCGGTTTCGGATTTCAGATTCCGTTCGTCGCCGAGTTTCAGGCTTCACAGGTTGATCTGCCGGGTGATCCGCTCGAGTTCGCCCGCATGTCGGCAGGGTTCTTCCATTCGACCCTGTCGCCGTTGCACGGTGCACTGATTGCGGCCGCCATCGGCAACCGAGGCTTGATGCCTCGGCCGCTGTTGATTGAGTCGGTATCCGGAAAGAACGCCGATCCCAGTGCCATCCCCGCCCGTCGCTCACGCCGGGTCATGGACGAAAAAGTGGCGACGGACGTAGGCGCCATGATGGAAGGCACCGTACGGATTGGAACAGCCCGCAGCGGATTTTATGACGGCCGAGGCCGTGCCTTCTTGCCGTTTGCGATTGCCGGAAAAACGGGTTCGTTGAACTTTCGCGGTCGAGACGGCGATCCAGCCTTGCCACCGCCTGGCGCGCCCGACAACTATCTGCAGTACAGTTGGTTCGTCGGCTACGCGCCCTACGACAAACCACAGGTTGCATTCGCGACCCTGGTCGGCAACCCCGTGAAGTGGCGAATCAAGGCAACGTACCTCGCGCGCCGAATGCTCGAAGGTTGGGTGGCCGAACAGAAGAAACGACCCTCGGGTCAGGCTGCCACCGAAGCCGTTCCCACGACCATTGCCGCGACCAACTAGCGCGACCGACAAGAGCCCGATGGACCGACTGGGTGTGACGCCGCACACCCAATGTCGTCCGATGTCCATTCGTGACCGGTTTTTGGTCCGGAATTCCTATTGGACATGTCTTCTACAGGACTAGTATTCCCAATAGCTCACCATGCTGTTTTTGTCTGCTTCGGTAATGTCATCGGTCGTCCTTCTCGCTGCCGTGCCGGTGGGTG
This sequence comes from Deltaproteobacteria bacterium, assembly GCA_034439895.1. GTDB lineage: Bacteria > Myxococcota_A > Polyangia > Fen-1088 > Fen-1088 > JAWXBF01. Next base: position 1,361 of record JAWXBF010000375.1, on the reverse strand, counting down.
CACCCCCTGCGCCGGGGCAGGTTCAGTACAACCGGGACGTTCGACCCATCCTCTCGGAAAATTGTTTTGCCTGCCATGGCGCGGATTCGGCATCCCGCAAGGACGACTTGCGACTGGATCGCTTCGACGACGCAATCGCGAAGCGCGACAGCGGCGTCGGCGTGATCGTACCGGGCAAACCGGAGGCGAGCGAATTCATCGTGCGCATCGAATCAACGGACGATCCGATGCCTCCGGAAAAATCGCACAAGGTGCTGACGGAAACACAAAAGGTGACCCTGCGACGATGGGTGGCCGAGGGTGCCAAGTACGAGGCGCACTGGGCTTTTGCCTCGCCCGTGCGTCCCAGTGTTCCCGCCGTCGCGACATCCGAATGGACCAGGAACGCAATCGATAACTTTATCCTCAAGGGCCTCGAAAACCGAAAGCTCAACCCGGCTTTGGAAGCGGATCGCCACACCCTGATTCGTCGGGTCACGCTCGATCTGACGGGACTCCCGCCGACGCCTGCCGAAGTCACCTCCTTCATGGCCGACACGTCGCCCGACGCCTATGGCAAGCTGGTCGATCGGTTGCTTTCGTCGCAACGATGGGGCGAACACCGGGGCCGCTACTGGCTGGATGTCGCACGATACGCCGACACGCACGGCATTCACTTCGACAACTTCCGCGAGATCTGGGTGTACCGGGATTGGGTCATCAAGGCGCTCAATCGCAACATGCCCTTTGATCAGTTTTCCCGCGAACAGCTCGCAGGCGATCTACTTCCGGGCGCCTCGCTGGAACAAAAGATCGCAAGTGGCTTTAACCGTTGCAACATCACAACAAACGAGGGCGGCGCCATCGACGAGGAATACCTGGTGCTGTACGCGCGCGATCGGACCGAAACCGTGTCACAAGCGTGGATGGGCCTCACCACCGGCTGTGCGGTTTGCCACGATCACAAGTTTGATCCGATCTCGCAAAAGGACTTCTACGCGATGTCGGCGTTCTTCAACAACACGACCCAGAAGGCTATGGACGGGAACGTTTCCGACACCGCGCCCTCCATCGTCGTTCCGGACCCTTCGGATCGCAACTACCACGAGATGTTGACGCGAAAGATGGGTGATACCCGGGCCCGGTTGACGGCGCGCCAGCTTGCAGCCGAGTCCGATCTCAATACCTGGCTCAACAAAACTACCCAACCCGATCTTGCGAAGAAGACTCCGCAAAACGATTTGGTTGCGCACTTCCCGATGATCAAGAAGGGTGATGGCCGCACACTGGATGCGGTGCTCGACGGAAAGCCTGTGCGCCTTCCATTTGAAAAAGATCTGGTCTGGAAAGGCGGAAAACTGTCCGACGAAGCCTTTGTCGTG
>JAWXBF010000374.1:0-3993 GCA_034439895.1 Deltaproteobacteria bacterium | reverse complement strand
GCAGATCGTACCAAAATCTCTTGACCACACCGTCGGCAGATTGACTATATTCCAATTGCGCAAGTCCGTTGTCGCTCAAGTCCCACACAAACTCCGTTGCTGAACGACAATTACATCGCCCCATTGACGACAACTGCATCGCCCCATTCTGAGCGGCGAAGCTGAGGGCCATCCGACACCTTGCCCCCTGGGACAAGGTGTCTGGGATGAGAGCAGTCAGCGACGCGCAGGTGAGGCGACTCATGGAAGAGACAAGCAAAAACGGGCACTTAGGGAATTCCGCCATGAAAGCGGGTATGGATCGCAAGACGGCCCGGCGATATATCAAGGCAGGCAAACTGCCTTCGGAGATGAAAACGCCACGGGCGTGGCGCACACGCCGCGACGCATTCGCAGAGGATTGGCCTGCGGTGACGACCATGCTGGCCAAAATGCCGGCGCTTGAGGCTCAAACAATTTTGGACCTTCTTGAGGTCAAGCATCCAGGTCGATATAACGTATCACACCTACGCACGCTGCAGAGACGTATCCACCGTTGGAAGGCGCAGATGGGTCCTGATCGTGAGGTCTGGTTTACGCAAGCCCATCGACCTGGGGAGGCGGCTCAGACTGATTTCACTTCAACAACGGAGTTGGGCGTCACGCTCGCCGGTCAGGTGTTCGTGCATTTGTTGTGTGTGACGGTATTGCCGTACTCGAATTGGCAATGGGCTACCGCGTGTCAATCCGAGTCCGTTTCAGCACTTCGCCGGGGCGTACAGTCCGCGCTTTTTCAACTCGGTCGTGTGCCGTATTTCCACCAAACGGACCACTCAACGGCCGCGACACATCAGATATCCAGAGATGCAAAGGATCGGACCTTCAACGAGGAATACGCGAGCATCATGCGACACTTTGGCATGCAGCCGCGTACTACAGCGGTAGGCGCCAAGGAGCAAAATGGCGATGTTGAAGCGGCCAACGGCGCACTAAAAAGACGGCTTGAGCAAGCGTTGCTCGCGCGTGGAAGTCACGATTTTCTAGACCAAAATGAATATGAAAGTTTCATTGCCCAGATCGTGCGCAAGGCCAACGCTGCACGCGGGCCCCGAGTCGCCGAAGACCTCATGGCGATGAAGCCGTTGGTCGTGGACTGCTTGCCGGAATACAGCGAGATGATTGCATACGTTGCGTCCACAAGCATTATCCGCGTGAAATCATGCGCATACTCAGTGTCGTCGCGCCTCATTGGGCAGAACGTTCGTGTGCGCTTGTTCGATCATCGCATCGAGGTCTATTTTGCAGACACCTTGCAGTTGGCTTGCGAGCGGTTGCGCGACAAGCAGGTGCGCGTCGACTATCGCCACGTCATCTGGTCGTTGGTGCGCAAGCCAGGCGCTTTCGCACGTTATGTCTACCGCGATGAGATGTTTCCCACGATCGCATTTCGCAAAGCGTATGACGATATTCAAGCAGCGAAACCGGGAATCAAAGGAGATGTTGAGTATCTCCGCATCTTGCACCTGGCAGCGAGCGCTTCCGAAAGCGACGTAGACGACGCACCGATTTCGCAACTGGCATCGGGTGTTCACGTGACCGCAGATGCCACCAAGGCCATTGCCTTGAAGGCTGGTCCACAAAATTCCCCGCCAGACATTTCCATGCCGGCAGTGGATCTCACCGTTTACGATTCCCTTCTCACCCAGGTTGCCTCATGACGACGATTACAATCCCAACCAAAAAAGCAAGCGCCCTCGATGTACTGTTGACCTTGTTGCGGTCGCTCAAACTACCAGCGTTCGCACGCTACGCTGGAGAAATCGCGGCCAAAGCAGAGCGAGAAGGTTGGACTTTTGGTCGTTACCTTCAACACCTTGCTGAGCTTGAGGTTGACGAACGACGCGTGCGACGTATTGACCGAATGCTGCGCCAGTCTGATTTGCCACGAGAGAAGACGATGACCACGCTTGATCGCAGCCTTCTGCCTCAGAAGGTTGCCAAACAACTGGCAGCCCTTTGCGAGGGCGGCTTCGTTGAGCGAGGCGAAAATTTGCTCGTCTTTGGTCTTCCGGGTCGAGGCAAGACGCACGTTGTCGCGGCGATCGGCCACGAACTAATTCAACGTGGATATCGGGTGTTGTTCATACCGACCTTCGCACTGGTTCGGAAACTCCTTGCTGCCAAACGCGACTTGCGGCTCGAACGAGAACTAGCCTCTCTCGATGCGTACCACGCCGTGATCCTTGACGACATCGGTTACGTACAGCAAAGCCGCGAGGAGATGGAAGTGCTCTTTACGTTTCTGGCAGAACGCTACGAACGAAAGAGCGTGATGATCACGAGCAATCTGGTCTTCAGCGACTGGATCCGAATCTTCAAAGATCCTATGACCACTGCCGCGGCCATCGACCGCCTCATCCATCACGCGGTGATCATGGAAATGACCGGCACCAGTTTCCGCAATGAAACCGCCAAAGACCGAGGTGACACCACGATCGCGACAACAACGACAATTACCAATGAACCCACGACAATTACTCCAGAGGCAAATGGGGCGATGTAATTGACGTTCTTGGGTGTTTGTAGTTGACGTTGAGCAACTCGGTCTGGATCGGCCGGAAAAAAGAGTCGTACCATGTCCGCGTGATGTTGCCGTTCAAGTCACGAGTCCACAGCGGCGCTCCGAAAGCGGGATGCACGACGGTTGTCGTGTTGTGACCAAGCGCATTCGACACGCTCTCGGGGAAAATGCTTTCCGCGCGATCGTAGTTCGTCGTCACAACCCTGGGCGTAACACCGAACGAAGAGTGCGCTTTGTCGATCTGTTGAACGATCGTCTGAACTTGGCTCAACTCCCTCCCGTCCTCGCGCATCACCTTTGTGATGCTATTCGGTAGACCCACAAACCACGACGAAGCATCGCTGAAGTAACCGTTGTAGGCTTCCTCCGTGTTGTCTCCATGTTGACGCTCTACGCTCCAATGACGGCCACCACGAGCGCAGAGATACTGGCGATGACGTACAGCAAAAAAAACGATCGCATCCGTCCTTCCCATGACGTTATTCCGATATCAGCTTCGTCGCCTAGCGCCTGGGACACGTCCCTGACGATTCTCGACGTCCAATATTGAAATGGGAAAAATATCAATATCGGAGCGAAATAGCTGCCTCGCAGTATCCGATAGAATTCTCGAACTCCTTCTGCGCCCATTGTGAATGTGACCAATGCGATCAGGTTGGCGAAATGTAGCCCAAACAACACGCCTGCGGCATTTATATCGTTGCGATCGAATTCATCTTGAACGTCGAATTTTCGCGCCGAAAATATTCCGTAAACGGCGAAAACAAACCGCGAATATGGGCCAACCGCTTTCATGCTCAAAACGTTGACGGGTCGCGGACCCATTGGCTGAGATGGAAGATACCAAGCGCAAAACCGACGACGGCGCCAGCAGCTCCACCGAGTATCCCGACGCCTATGGCTTCGCCAACGCCGAGTGTGCCTTCGAGCTTTTGTCTGGGATTATTGTCAACGAAACCAACGACCGCTGTAGCGAGAGACGCCCCTCCAGCCACGTAATTTGCTCCTTTTCCAACTGCCACCGCGCGTGACACAATAGATCTAGTTCCGAGCACGACACCCGCACCTTCGTATTTCAGGGCGGATATTCCGACGACTGTGGCAACGTTCCCCATTCGACCAGCGCCGTCTCCCAATGCACCATATTCGCCCGTACTGTCCCTGGCTGAGCCGCCCGATATCACAAGAGGCTCTCCAAAATCCCATCGACGATTCGTTATTTCAGGCGTTGATTTTCCCCGACCACCGCCAGACCGTCCCCGACCAAGCAGTTCTTCATCGGAAATCTTGCGACCCCTGAAACCACCCGCAGCAAGTAAGCTGTCTACAGTTTCGCCCCCCCCCTGGGACTCCGGTTGCTTCGCGCCTCCCGCGACAACGCCACCACCCGTGCTCGGCTTTGGCGCCAGTTGAGGATTCGCGGGTGGTGGCGG
>JAWXBF010000373.1:0-25102 GCA_034439895.1 Deltaproteobacteria bacterium | reverse complement strand
GCGGCAGGTACCAGCGGAACGGGCGGCAAAACGAGCGTCGCGGGCCGGACCGGTGAAGGCGGCGGCGCCGGGGACGCATCCGGAGGAGCCGGTGGGACAACCCAATCAGGGGGCAAGACGCAAACCGGCGGCGCCACCCAAACCGGTGGAACATCCCAGACCGGCGGGACATCCCAGACCGGCGGCATCGCCCAAACCGGCGGAACCACTGGCGACAAATCGAAAGAGCACATCTGGTACAACGCCGCGATCGATGTGAGCGGCCACAAGACGATCAACGATAGTCAGCCCTCGAACTGGCTCGCGCCAATCAACTATTTCGGCGGAAAACTCGCCGTACGTTTGAACGCAACGCAGGTCCCGAACGAAAAGTTCGGCCTCGAGTTTTGCCTTTACAAGTCAGGGCCGAACGATGCGAAGCACACTTGCGGCAACATCATCTCATCGGTCTCTGGCACGGGTGAGCACAAGCGCCTTCACGTACGAACCTCCGGGATCATGATCAACGTTCTGGCGCAGGGGTTGGTTACGGAAGACGACTTCAAGACTTCCTGGGCAACCAACGTCCTGCGTCTCATCAAGGACCACACGACCGAACTGCCTGGTCCACTCAAAGGGCATCTGACCGTTGTGTTGGTCCCTGCCGGAGCAGAGTTCTCGGGCTGGGACAACTACCCGATCAAATAGCGCCTTCTGGCCTGGCTCAAGCGAACTCGTTGCGGACAGCCGCAGTGTGTTCGCCAAGCGCCGGCACCGGACCGTAACTGCGTGCGCCGTCTCCCCGCTGCGGCGCGGGTGCTGGATAACGAACCTCACCGGTTGATGTTTGTACGGTGACCCATCGCAGGTGCGGATGGTTGGCGAGCGCCTCGGTATCGTTGACCCGTGCAAAGGCAATGTCCGCCCGACCGAGCTTCTCGATCAGCGCCTCACCGCTGAAGCGCGAAAAAAACGACGCGACAAGCGCATCGGTTTCGGCACGACGGCGAGTTCGCTCGATGTTGGTTGCAAAACGGGGATCGGTACCAAGCGATGCGTCGCCCAAAACATCGCTGGTCAGCCGCTGCCATTCTCGGTCGCTCTGGATCGAAATCAAGATCGGCACGCCATCGTGCGCCGCAAATACACCGTAGGGCGCAATCGACGGGTGGGATAACCCAACACGGCGCGGTGTCTTTCCGCCAAGGTGTTGCAACAGGGGAACCGTCATCCAATCCGCGATGGCGTCGAAAAGTGATACGGATAGGTTGGTGCCCTGGCCCGTCTTGCTTCGCAGAATCAGGGACTCGAGGATGGCCTCGTAAGCGTTCATCCCGGCCGCTGTGTCCACCACCGAGACCCCCACCCGCGCAGGGGCATCGGCCGAGCCCGTGATTGAAGACAACCCCGATTCCGCCTGAACCAGGAGATCATATGCCTTTCGTTCGGAAAGCGGTCCCGTGGCACCGTATCCGGAAATTGAGCAGGTGATGAGCGATGGGTAGACCTTCCGCAACCGGTCGATCGAAAAGCCGAGCTTGTCGATTGCGCCCGGCTTTAAGTTCTGAATAAACACGTCGGCGCGGGCCAACAAACGTTCAAAAAGCGCACAATCTTCTGCAATTTTGAGATCCAGTGCGACGGATTCTTTGCCGCGATTGATCCAGACGAAGTAGCTCGACTGACCCGAAGCAAGGCCGTCGTAGTAACGCGCAAAATCTCCTTCCGGCCGTTCGATCTTGATGACCCTGGCGCCGGCATCGGCCAAACGGCAAGAACACAAGGGCGCTGCCACCGCCTGTTCAAGCGAGACGACCAACAGATTCTCAAGCGGCAACACAGGAGGAGAATAGCGAACTCTGTATTTGAAACCACATGTGATATTCCTCGTGGGACGGAGACCCGATGCTCACGACCTTTGAACTCAATGGACGCACCACCGAGATCGATGCCGACGGCGACATGCCGCTGCTTTGGGTACTGCGGGACATCATGGGCCTGACGGGGACGAAGTACGGATGTGGACGCGGACTCTGTGGGGCGTGCACGGTCCATTTGGACGGCCTCGCCATCCGCGCTTGCCAGCATCCCGTGAGCGGCGTCGCCGGCCATCGCGTCACCACCATCGAGGGCTTGTCGCCCGACGGCACACACCCCGTGCAGCGGGCCTGGATCAAGGTCCAGGCGCCCCAGTGCGGATATTGCCAGTCGGGACAAATCATGACGGCGGCGGCGTTGCTCACGCGCATTCCCAAGCCCACCGAACAAGAAGTTCGCTCGGAGATGAACGGCAACCTGTGCCGCTGTGGTACCTATCCGCGCATCCAGAAAGCAATCTTGCTCGCAGCCGAAGAGGGATAGCGATGACGGTGTTCAAAACCACGCGACGCAAGGTGCTACTGGCGACAGGCGGGGCGACCGCCGTCGTAGGCGCAGGCGCTCTGTGGCTGAAGATTCGAGGGAGGAAGACTCGAGGTCCCGTCGGCGATACCCGATTGCAAAACGAGGTATTTCGCGGAGCGGGATTTGCACCCAATGTCTTCGTTTCGATAGATACCGATGGCACCGTCACGGTCTGGAACATCCGCTCCGAGATGGGACAAGGTATTGGCTCGGCGTTGGCGATGTTGGTGGCAGAAGAGCTCGACGCGGACTGGAAACAGGTTCGAGTGCAACAGGCAACGGTCGAGGCAAAAATCGACTACGGCAGCCAATTTACAGCAGCAAGTGCAAGTATAGCCAAGGACTGGAAAACTTTTCGCCAGGCCGGGGCCATTGCCCGCGCCATGTTGGTCGCGGCGGCTGCCCGCCAGTGGGATGTATCGAAGGACGAATGCACCACACGCAATGGCGTTGTGTACCACGAGCGCTCCGGAAAGAATGCAACCTATGGTCAACTGGCCGAACGGGCGGGAAAAGAAAAAGCCCCCCGCGATCCCCCTCTGAAATCCCCCGATCAGTATCGATTGCTGGGAACACCGGCTGTGCGCCTTGACCTGCGCGAGAAAGTCACGGGACAGGCTCGATTCGGCCTCGACGTTCGCGTCGACGACATGTTGATCGCGGTGGTGGCCCGCTGTCCGACTTTCGGAGGCGCCGTTTCATCGATTGACGACACCGCCACCCGTGCCGTGCCAGACGTCGTTAACGTATTGCGAATCGATACGGGCGTGGCCGTCGTGGCACGCAACACCTGGGCCGCACTTCAGGGACGACTGGCGCTTAAAGTAAACTGGAACGGCGGCGCAAATGCGGCGAGCAACACGCATCAGATCGAAGACGACCTCATGTCGGAGCTGGAAAAACCAGGCACGGTTTGGAAAGAATCCGGCAAGCCGCTGCAACACATTTCCAGGCCAGGCACGATCGAGGCCTCGTTCCTCCTGCCCTACCTCGCACACGCGACAATGGAACCGATGAATGCGGTGGCGCACGTGACGTCCGATCGCTGTGAAATCTGGGCGCCCACCCAGGATCCCGATGGCGCCCGTGATCTGGCAGCTCGAACCGCCAAGCTGGCTCCCGAAAAAGTCATCGTCCACAAGACCTTCCTCGGCGGAGGATTCGGCCGCCGCACCAACAACGACGAAGTCGCCGAGGCCGTCCAGGTTTCGCAAGCCCTGGGCAAACCCATTCAACTGGTGTGGAGTCGAGAGGATGATATGCAACACGGACGTTACCGAGAAGCGTCCGCTCATCGATTGCACGCGTCGCTTGACAGCAAGGGAATGCCAATCGCCTGGAGCCATCGCATCGTGACGGCCTCACCCGACAAGCCAGCAGCCGGTGAAGTGAACGGAATTGCACTCATGGGTGCCGAATTACCGTATGCGGTGGCGAACCATCGCATCGCGTGGTCTTCCTGTCTCGCGCCAGTTCCAACCACCATCTGGCGTTCGGTTGGCCACTCCCACAACGCCTTCGTGATGGAAACCTTTCTGGACGAGCTTGCGTTTGCAGCGGCTCAGGATCCCATCGCGTACCGTCGTCACTTGCTCCGTGGCAAGCCACGCCTATTGAACTGTCTTGAACGGGTTGCGGCGCTATCCGACTGGCACGATCGACGGGCGCAAGGCCAATCTCTGGGTGTGGCAATTGCCGAATGCTTCGGCAGTTTTGTTGCCCAGGTCGCAAAGGTTAGCGTCACCGGAAAAAACTACGCCGTCGATGCAGTGTGGTGTGTGACGGATTGCGGTCGCGTTGTGAACCCCGACACCGTCGTGGCACAGATCGAAGGCGGAATCATCTTCGGCCTAACGGCGGCGCAATACGGAAAGTTGCAGGTCGACGGAGGCGCCATCGTCGAAAGCAACTTCGATGGGTATCCTCTGCTGCGAATGTTGGATTGCCCCCGCATCGCGGTGGAGCTGGTCCTGAACCGGGAGCGCAACGGTGGGGTCGGCGAAGTCGGTGTGCCGACCCTGGCACCCGCCGTCGCAAATGCGCTTTTTGCCGCCACCGGCCATCGGATTCGCAAGCTGCCAATTTTATTGGCCTAGTTTCGGTCGATGTTTCGCACGGGCGTGACATCAAGCACCCATATCGTAACTAAACGTCACATTTATCACCATACAGGGTGCTTCGGCGTCGTGCGACGTTTGATCTCCACGGTCAGCCACCCACCGAGGCCGAAGTCCAGGTCTTCGAGACCGAATCGGCCCCCGACGCCTTTGCCAAACTCGTGGACCGGCTGTTGGCCTCGCCAAGGTACGGCGAAAAGTGGGGCCGTTACTGGCTAGATCTGGCTCGGTACGGCGACAGTTCAGGCTTCGAGCAGGATCCGTACCTGCTAGACGTCTGGCGCTACCGCGACTATGTCATCGAATCGTTCAACGAAGACAAACCGTACGACAGATTTGTTCGCGAACAGATCGCGGGCGACGAACTGTGGCCCGAAGATCCTCAGGCGCAGCGTGGCACGGGTTTTTAAACGGTCGGTCCCAACCGCGACATGTTGTTCAAGGTCGAGGATACGAACCGCATCGAATCGCTCACGGACTTCGTCGACACGACGAGTTCCTTGTGTATGGGTCTGTCGGTCGGCTGTGCCCGCTGCCACGATCACAAGTTCGATCCGATTTCCCATAAAGACTACTTCAAGTTGCAGGCCATCTTCGCACCTGCAGTCGAACACCGGATTTTCCTCGAATACAACAGCGTCCGAGCCTTGGACATCAACGAAAACTACCGACAATTCAAGCTGCGCGATCTGGCCGCTCAAATCGCAAGAACCTTCGGGCCATACAACAAGCTCCTCAAGGAAAAGAAAAAGGCAGGATGGCGGCCCGTCCCGGTGATACCGATCTGGAGGCGCGTCTCTCAGCCTATGAACTCGCGTTTCGCATGCAGCAGCACGCGCCCGAAGCAGTCGACATAGAAAAAGAATCTGATGCGACCAGGAAGCTCTACGGTCTCGACGACGCGATCAAGGAAAACTTCGGTCGCAAGTGTTTGCTCGCTCGTCGTCTAGTCGAGCGGGGCGTGCGCTTCGTCCAGCTCTTTGCGGGGACGCACCTCGGCGACGACTGGGACAATGCGCACGACGATCTCGTCGGCTCACATACCCGCATTGCGCAAAAAACCGATCAGGCGGTGGGCGCCTTGCTGACTGATCTGAAGGCCCGTGGCCTTCTCGACGAAACGCTCGTGGTCTGGGCAAGCGAGTTCGGCCGTACACCACTCGCCGAAGGAAAAAACGGACGGGATCACCATCCCTTCGGCTTCTCGATGTGGATGGCCGGTGGCGGCATTCGCGGTGGACAGGTGCTGGGCGCCACCGACGAACTGGGTCTGCGAGCAGTCGAGACGCCTTACTCCGTTCACGACATTCACGCGACAATCCTCCGCTTGATCGAGGTGGATCACCTGAAACAGACGTTCCTCTTTCAGTCCCGTGAACAGCGTCTGACCGACGTCCACGGCGAAAACGAGTTTACCCATCGACTCCTCGGCGTCTGACCGGTGCCGCCAAGACCGACGACTGTCTGAACGCGCGGGTCGGATCGGCTTGCATGCGCATGCCGACACGAACTAGATTGATAGCGAAGGCGAAAACGGCCCGACTCAAATGACCAAGGATATCGTCACGGTTTACGACGTTGCCGACAGGGCTGGCGTTTCGCAAAGCACCGTTTCCCGCGTCCTGGCAGGGGGCGCTCGCGTCAGTGAGGAGCGCCGACAAGCGGTCCTTCGCGCCATTGATGAGCTGGGTTATCGACCCAACGTGGCGGCGCAAGGTCTTGCCCGTGGACATTCCCACGTGATTGGCATCCTCGCCCGCAACGTTACCAACCCCTACTACGGGCAGATCATTCAAGGCGTCGAGCTTGGCCTGCGCGGCAGCGGCTATCGACCCCTGATTGCCTGTGCCGAGGCAACCGACAACCCCGCAGCCGCGGTCGATGTTCTGGCCGACAGCCGCGTCGATGCGCTCATCCTGGTGGGCGGACCGTTGCCAGCCGATCCGATATTGGAACTGGCCTCCGATACGCCGCTTGCGGCAATTGGACCCGTGATTGCCGGTCTCGAATCGCACTACATCGCGTCCGACAACCGGCAGGGTGGAAAGATCGCCGCGCAACACCTGGCGGATCTCGGGCATAAACGGATTGCCCACATCATGGGTCCGGTTGCCTATCCCTATGCGAACGATCGTCTGGTCGGTTTTCGCGAGGGACTCTCGGCCCTTGGACTCGACCTACCCGATGCCTGGATCCGTTCGGGTGCTTTTGCGGAAAAATCGGGTTATTCGGCGATGCGGGACCTCTGGGAAAAAGGGCTACGCCCAACGGCGGTGTTTGCCGCAAGCGATCAGCTCGCTTATGGCGCAATGCTGGCCCTGTACGAGCTTGGAGTAAACGTACCACGAGATGTTTCCATCATCGGGTTCGATGATCAGATCCACGCGCCTTATACGATCCCGCCGCTGACGACCATCCGACAGCCGACGGTTGAGATGGGCACCGCCCTCGCCCGCATGGTGCTGGGTGATTTGCAGGGCCAGCCGTGGCGCCCAAACCCCTTTCCGACCGAGTTGGTGGTTCGAGCATCAACGGTCGCGGCGGTCTAAACCCCAGTGCTGCTGGTTGTCTTTTCCACACCGCCGCTAGATGAAGCGCTGATCCGCACCATCGGTGGAATCGTCGCACTGGCCCCCGCGGAGGTGCGACACAAACTCATGGGGACCATGCCACGGGTACTGTGTGTGGATGCCGATGACGCCCGTCTCGACAACTGCGTTCGGGAACTGGCAACCATTCAGGTACATGCGCTGGCCTGTGACAGCGACGTTGTCCCCAACGATAGCGAGCGCCTGGTGGCCAAAACCCTTGCCTTCACCGCAAGCGGGCTACGCATCAACGAAAACGCATCTGGCGTTGAGGATTGTCCCTATTCGGCGATTGAACTCGTGCAGCGGGGCACGCGTTTTCACGACGAGACGATTGTCACCGAATCGACCCATCGAAAATTCAGCATGGGCAAGGCACTGGCGTCAGGCGGACTTCTGATGTCAAGCAAGGTCAAGACCACGTCGGTTCAACACAAACACAAGTCTGAACGTTTCATCCTGCTACAGCGCCGCGACGGTGAATCCGAAATCATCCTCTACGAACGCAGACTCGACTATCGCTTTCTCGGTGTGCGCATGGATCCCTCGGCGTTCACCAATCTCGAAACGGTGTTTACCGAACTCAAGTCCAAACTTCGCGGCACGACGATCGATTCAACCGTTTCACAGCCCGGATTCGCACGCAGCTTTCCGCAAACCACGACCGATCGGATGGATCTCGCGCTCTACCTGGTGGCGCTCGGCCATCGACTGCAGCGGGGTGGGGTTTAATCCCCTGCACGACACGACTACTTCCTGTCGAACTTCGCTGGAACCTTGCGAGTAGCGCAGCGACCCTTGTCGCAATAGGGGGTGGTCGCCCCACAAAATGCATTGGGTTCGCGATCGCAGTTCTTGTTGCGCCAGTTGTCCAGATCGACCAGTTCATCGGCGGCCGCGTTGTTTCCCACCGCGGAACAAGTGGACGGATAGTGATTGCATTCCGTATCACTCTTGCAACTCGTAGCGCGCGTCCACAGTTCTTCGGCCTCGACATCAGCTTCTTGGCAGGGATTCGAGCCAGAATGCTTTGCAATCGTCTTGGTCGGGTTTCTTTGCGATTCGGCCGGAGTGTTGAGATCATCCGATGGATGAACACGCTGCCATGCCGATACCGGGTCCTCACCGCGGTTCGCTCCCTTCGCACCAGGATCCTGACTGCTCGCACAGGCCGCAAGGCAACCAACCATCGTAAAGAGAATCTTGAATCGCATTACATCGGCTTGGACGACAGGATCGGCGTCAGAAGATCGGGTCTGTCGGCCAAACGTTCCAGCATCGGAAAACGGTCTCCACCACGCCACTTCAATCGGTGGACCTTGAACGTGTCTTGATTCTCGACGATGAGCTCGACGTCGGGATGACGCAGCGTACCCTTCAGGGCGTCTCGCAGGCGGTTCCGGTCAAATCGTTTCCCGTCCACCGAAATGACCTTGGAGGAAGGCGCTATCCCCGCCTCAGCGCCGGGAGAACCGGCGAGCACGTCGAGGACCGTGCCGTCGTCCCGGAGCACCAGACCCAACGTGTGCGACAGATCGATCTCCTTGGCCGCGAGTTCTCGGTTCTTCCACGCAGAGGTCGGCGCATCCCGGTATGCCAAACGCCAACCCGACAGTTCCAGCCCTGCAACGGGTGCGGCGGGCGATACCGACTGGATGCGTTTTGCGAAGAACCCTTGCCAGTCCGAAGGCGCGATCGCATTCAGAGACGTGACCACATCAGAAAGGCTGTACGGAACAACCCGAGGATTACCGTCCGCGTGTCGGCCGTAAAACGTACGACAAAAATTGTCAAGCGAGCTTTTCCCGTCCGTGGCCTTGCGAATGAACACATCCGCCTCGAGCCACACGAGCGCGGCTTCGGGATAGTAGTCCAATCCCCGTCGACGGCCTCGCCACTCGCGAGCCGCGCTGTTCAAGGCCGGCACGCTGGTTGCCGTGTCTTGCACCGATCGCCAGGCTCGTCCGGAACGGGTCGTCATCTGGGCCGCCAACACGGCCAGCGCATCCCGTTCGACCTCAACCGTTCGCAGGCCGCTTCGGGCCGTCAACACCTCTCCAAGGTAGGTCGTCAGACCCTCGTAGATCCACAACAGCTCCGTGTGATACGGGGTCTGAAAATCCTTCACCACAAGGCCCTCGGGGCGCAACAGCTTGCCGTTCCAGGCGTGGACAAGTTCGTGGGGCAAGAGCCCAGAGCGGACCTCAAACAAACCGTCTTCGATGAGCGAGCGTTCGGCAATGCGATTGTCGCTCGACTCGTGGTGTTCAAGACCACCGTGCGGCACGTGATCGGAAAGTGAGAGCAAAAACGTGTAGCGGGAATACGGATAGCTACCAAACAGGCGACCCGCTTCGGTGATGAGGCGCCCAAAGGCAAGCTGTCTCGGCATGGAGAGCTCGAGCGCCGACGCACCATCCGCAAAAATCGCGAGGGTATGGGGCGGCGCCCCCGGAGCCTGAAGCGCTATCACCTTGCGGTCTCGCCCCACCGCCACCGGAGAATCCACCAGCTTTTCCAGGGAAACCGGCGCAAAACGTACGACGGGTCGTTCTGAAACAGGTGAGAGCGCGGTTGCAAAGGTCCACGCGGGAGGCAGCCGCAAGGTCGCGGAAACCTTCAGCAGCGCGGGATTGGCGCCAAGCGGATACAACACCACTTGATTCCACTTCAAGATGGCCAGGGCATCGGTCGCCATCGCTGGAGACGTTGCGCCCCTTCCCCCAATGGCAGTCACGAGTGCATAACGGACGGTCAGGCTGGAACGTTTCGGGACGTTCATCACGAAGGCATGCAGATTCGCTGGATCGCGACGCCACACCAAGGGCGTGCTGCCCGCCGTGATCTCAAGCTCGACAAGATCGTTGATGGGATTTGTCGGACCGTGTTCGCCGGGAATCCATTGCGGGTAGACGAGCGTCAACGGGCCCGCATCGACGTCCAGTTTGAGCTCGGCGCGCACCAAACGTTCGGATACCGTCGAGAGATCAACCGAAAGCGATTGCGACGACGGTGGGGCAGCTTGTACGGGATGTACAAGAAGGATCGCGAGCAGCGAACCACTCGGCAGATCCCTCAGGACACGCCGAACGCGCCGATTCAAAGATACTCGCACACGTAAGCAGCGGGCTCACGCGCAAGAATGTCAAAACCACTTTTAGCGCCGATCTCGAAGGCGGTGCCAACCGGGTACACAACGAAGGTCGTAGTGCCATCAATCTTCACTTCGACCTGACCGCTCGTGATGGTCAAGCGCTCGGCGGCTTCGGTGCCGAAGTGGTACTCACCGGGTGCAATCACGCCGGCCGTGATTTTTCGGCCGTTGCGCTGAAAGCCAATGCTTTGCACCTTGCCATCGAAATAACTGTTGTGGTTGAGGCTCATGGGCCGCGCAGTATATCCAACCGAGATCGGAAAACGACCCCCTCACCAAGCGCCCTTGAGACGCATTGAGTCACCCTCCGATCCACCTCAGCGGGGCGACACCCGTGTAACCGGGTCACCCGGCCCAGGCTACAGGACGACACGACATACGATTTCCCCTCAAAAACTGTCGCAACACAACCGAAACAATCAACAGAGGTGGTGAGCCTCAGGCCCCTGAGGACAATCGGGGGTCGTTCCACCGAGGTGGTGAGCCGGAACCGACGGAACGATCGCCGATTGTCTCGGGGTTTTTGTCTTTTGAAACAGAAATAACGCCCGAAAGCGCCAATCTCTATTTAGGTTTCAAAAACCAAAGAGGCGCGCTTTAGGCGTTCTTGGCGCGACGCTCGGCCGACTTCTTCATGTCGATGAGCTGAGCAGAAGAAGCATCTTCAAGCTTGGCAACGTAGGGCTTGTCTTTGGCCTTGCCCTGCGCGGTGGCCGTCGCGGTGATCAGCTTCTCGCGCCCACCGATGGTCTTAACTTGCGTGGCCACGTCGTGGATGCGCAACAGCTTTTTGTTGGAGGCGGGAGCGAGACGCTTACGCAAATCTTCCTTCGACTCATCGCCATCTTTGGCCAACAGGTCAACGACCTGATCGACCAGCTTGTCCTTGGATTCAAATTTGCTCTTTACGACGGCGAGAGGGGCGGGCATTGGGTGGTCTCCTGATAAGGGCGGTTTTTTTACTCGATTCTGCGGCGTTGCGCCAGTCCCGAGTTTTAACGAAAATCGCGTCGCGTCATTCCGCCGACAAGACGACAATCCCACAATCCCGCGCGAACTGTGCGACCGTCCGAAAAAAACTGGGATCGACCTTGAAGGCGTCGATGTGGCCACCTGCCATGACGACGAGTTGTTTTGGGGACAATGCCAGGGCGAAAAGGGCCTCGCCATGCGCAACCGGAATGTCCTGGTCGTCGCGCCCGTGCAAAAACAATTTGGGCATCCCAACGCGGGCAATCTTGTCCTCGGAGGCAAATCGATTGCGCATCAACAACTGCACGGGAAGGTACGGGTAGAGTTCCGCGCCCCGGCGAGGCACCGACAGAAAGGCGCCTTCAACCAACAGCCCCGAAACCGCAACACGGGTCGCCAGATCGATCGCCACCGCCGACCCGAGCGAATAGCCGTAGATCAAGATTCGGTTCGTTGCGACCTTTAGCGTGCCGGTCAGATAGGCAAAGGCCGCATCGGCGTCACGATACAACCCCGCTTCGGTCGGCTCGCCTGCGCTTTCACCAAAACCACGGTAGTCCACCGCCAGCACGCCGAGGCCGAGTTTCCGAATGCGGGACCAAGCTTCGTTGTAATCCGCGATTCCAACGTTGGCACCGGCGCCGTGAAAATACAAAACCCATCCTGCGGTTTCGGCGGGCACGACACTGGGTGGCGGAATCAAACGTGCGACAAGCGCGACACCATCGGTGCTTTGGAAGCGGATGTCCCGGCTATCGAGATCGAGGTAGGCGGCGGGCGGATGAAGTCGCCCTTTTTCCGGATGGAACACGATGGTGTTTTCATTCAAGCGGAGCCAAACGAAAACACCCACGAAGATCACCAGCAGAATGCCAAGCGTCGCAAACGCGGAAACCAACACCCTATTTCGCCTGGATAGCTGAGACATCGGAATCGAGTGGTTCGCGCGGGACCATCAGGGAAAGAATCAGGCCGGGAATGCTGAAGAGGAAACACAGAAGGAAGTAGTACCGATGCCCGAAGTGAGAATTCAGGTGACCGGACAATGCCCCGATCAACATCCCACCGAGCGCCACGATGGCGCTTGCAAAGGCATAATGCGAGGCCGACACCGATTTTCGGCATCGCTGCATCAGAAACACCACGAGCACCGTGCTGCCCATGCCTCCGGCGAATTGCTCAACGATCGAAACGATCAGAATCACGTTGAAGCCAGGCTGAAACCACGCGACCGGCGCGTACAACGGTATCGCCATGATGAAGGTCATCGGAATCAGGCAGCGTTTGAGACCGAGGCGGGAGATCAATCCGCCGCCAACCACCGCACCCACGATATGAGAAATCGTCGATGGGGTGCTGAGAACGCCCCGCCATTCAGTGCTGATGCCGATGTCTCGCAACAGAGGCTTCGTCATCGCAAAGGTCAGTGTTTCGCCCAGTTTGAAACTGAAAATAAAGGCAAGGACTTTGACGGCATCCGGTTGTGCGAAAAAGGATCGATAGGCGTCGAGGTAAGCACCGCGCCGGGCGCGTGGCGCATCGGACATTTCGGGTTTGGTGAGTTTTATTTTCTCGATGCGGGGCAGAAAGAGCGCATTGCCAACGCCCACCGCAATCATGATCGCACCTGCCGCGCCGAAACCCCAGAACCAACTTGTGTTCCCCGCCAGGATCACCAATCCGGAGGAACCCACCAACATCGCGACGCGGAAAGCCGCCACGCGCACACCGGCGAACAGGGCCTGATCCGACTTGTCGAGCGCGAGCATGTAGTAACCGTCACACGCAATGTCGTGCGTTGCGTGGAAGACCGATAGCAAGACGAGTGCGATCCAGAACGGCACCAACTCCCCTTGCGCCGCCACGGCGCCAACCCCGACCATCCCCAATCCCATCACGATCTGAAGAATCACCATCCACGAGCGCTTGGCACCAAATAGATCGATGAGCGGGCTCCAGAGAAACTTCAGCGACACGGCGCCGTGCAACCAGGACGTGTAGCCGACCTGCCACAGGGGCGCGCGCACCGCCGTCAGAAACTCGGTGGCCATTTGGTGCAGGACACTCCAGGGTAATCCCTCGCCAAAATAGGTCGAGCTCACCCAGGCGAGCTTGCCGGCGCTGCGCGTGGGTCGAGCAGGAATGGAGGGGGATTGCGAAACCATCGATCCCTGGATACAAACATCAACAGACGCATTCCACTAAAATATCATCACCGGACCCCGACACGGCACACGTGAACAGGAACCGCCAAGGACCGGTAGGAACTGCTTTCTGCCGCAAAAACGGCAAGATGTGGGCCACAACGGCGGTGGCAACCAGCCTCGGTTGCCCGAATGCTTGCAGTGCAGCTTTTGATCTGATGTTCGTCGATTTGATGAAAAGCTGGCGGCACTGGAAGTGGGGCCCGACGCGTTTGTGGCAAAGTGTCCGGGTGCCAGCGCTGGAGACGACACCCACTTGCTGACCAGCGATCGTCCGCCCATGGACACCGAAATTCCCCGCTCGATATCCTTCGGTGCGGCGCTGCGTGTATGGGCAACGATTGGCTTGCTGAGCTTCGGTGGTCCTGCCGGGCAGATCGCGTTGATGCACAAGGAGCTGGTACAAAAGCGACGCTGGCTGGACGAAGCCCGCTTTCTCCACGCGCTCAACTACTGCATGTTGCTGCCCGGGCCCGAAGCGCAACAACTCGCGACCTACATCGGATGGCTGATGCATCGAATGCGGGGTGGACTTGCGGCCGGCTTGCTTTTTGTGTTGCCCGGCTTTGCGGCCATCCTGGGACTCAGTTTGGTGTACGTCGGGTACGGAAACGTTCCGGCCGTTGCAGCAGTCTTTTTTGGTCTGAAGGCTGCCGTGCTTGCGATCGTGATCGAGGCCGTGTTGCGCATCGGCAAACGTGCGCTGAAAAAGCGTTGGTTCGTCTGGATTTCGTGCCTCGCATTTGTTGCCATCTTCTTTTTTGATCTCCCCTTCCCTGCGGTGGTTGGATTGGCCGGGGCATTCGGATTCATCGGAAGCAAATACTTCCCCGCCCGCTTTCCAGATCCAACTTCAGTTGCGCAAGCGAATTCGCAACACACGGTCATCGGCCACATGGCAGCGGACGGCCAACTCACGCATACCCTTCCGTCGTGGTCGCGGACACTCACCCTGATGGCAATCTTCGGCATCCTCTGGGGTGGACCGATCGCGATCCTGTTTTTTGTTTTTGGAGCCGAGTCGGTTTTCGTAAAAGAGGCGATTTTCTTCTCGAAAACGGCGGTTGTAACCTTCGGCGGCGCCTATGCGGTTCTCTCTTACATCGCGCAACAGGCGGTCGAAACGTTTCACTGGATCGCTCCCGGCGAGATGATTGACGGACTCGGCCTCGCCGAAACCACCCCCGGCCCACTCATCATGGTCGTGCAGTTCGTTGGCTTTCTGGGTGCGTTTCGCAACCCGGGTGAATTGGCCCCGGTTTGGGGCGGCATCCTGGGCGCGCTCGTCACGGTCTGGGTCACCTTTGTGCCGTGTTTCCTGTGGATCTTCGTGGGCGCGCCCTACATCGAGGCGCTCCGAGGCCATCGAGGGCTCCACGCGGCGCTATCTACGATCACCGCCGCTATCGTCGGTGTCATTGCGAACCTCTCGCTCTGGTTTGCACTCAACGTCCTCTTTTCCGAACTCCGCCTGCTGCGCGCTGGGCCGCTTCGCGTATTGCTACCCGTCGCCGCCAGCCTCAACCTGCCCGCTGCCGCGCTGGTCCTCGTCGCGGGCCTGATGGTGTTACGATTGAAGGCGAGCATGCCGACGACCCTCGCCACCAGCGCCTTTCTGGGCGTGCTCTGGCAGTTACTTCGGACCTGAGTCGACCGCCTCTCCCGTTTCTGGAGGCCTGACCGCTTTGATTCAAGATGAGAGGCCGGAGTGCCGTTGTTTCGCGGAAGTGAGCATGTCGTCCGCCCTTTCAACTGCAGAAGCGGATTCCGACGATCCGAGAGCGTTGCTGCAACGACGCGCCGAGCGCAGCCGCGCCGACAAATCCCCGTGTGATTTATCGGGGTTATCGCTCAGGGACGGCGAATTCGAAGGCATCGACCTTTCGGGCGTTGACCTGTCCGGTGCCGATTTCAGCGGGGCGAATCTGGCGGGCGCCAATCTATCCGGCGCAATCTTGCTGGGCGCAAAATTCAACAGGGCACAACTCAACGCCGCGAATCTGGAACAAACGGAATGCACCGCTGCCGACTTTTCCGAAGCCAACCTTAGCGAGGCAGAAGGACGCAGTGCTGGATTCGGCCGAGCCAATCTGTCTCGCGCAATCTTGACTGCCAGCCGGTTTGAACATGCCACCTTTACGGAATCACAGCTCGTGGGCGCCGATCTGCGCGGCGCGAATCTGCAGCACAGCCGCTTTCGCAACGCCGACTTGACGGAGCTCGACGCCGCGAACACGGATTTTCGCAACGCCGATCTCCAGGGTGCGATTTTACACCGTGCGCACTTCATCGACACGGATCTCCGCGACGCCCGCCTTCGCGGAACCAAACGCTTCGAGACCGCAACCTTTCTTCGCGCGGATATTCGCGAGGTCGACTTTTCGGGTGCATACATTCTGCGACGACAGATCCACGACGAGAACTACCTTGACGAATACAAAAAACAGAGCCGATTGCATCGGGTGCTCTACGGACTTTGGTGGGTGACCTCAGATTGCGGCCGTAGCGCCGCGCGCTGGTCGGCTGTCGTCGCGGCGATGACGATCATCTTTGGGTTTGTGTTCACCTTTCTTCCGATCGACTACGGCGATCACGAAACCCCGCTGTCTCCGTACTACTTTAGCCTCGTGACGGTGACGACCCTGGGATATGGCGACGTTTTGCCGGCGGCTTTGAGTTCCCAGATTGTCGTGATGGCTGAAATCGTCTGCGGATACTTGATGCTGGGTGGGTTGCTCGCGATCTTCGCGGACAAGATGGCGCGCCGGGCAGATTGAGAAGGTGAGAGGTCATGGCTGTACTCGATTGGTTGGTGCGAAAAAAACAGGATCCCAAAGCAGCCCTCACGAATGTGCTCGGTGAATACGCACTGCCCAGCTTTCCGGTGGTGGTCTTGCGAGCGCTCAGTGTGCTACGCGATCCCAAGAGTTCATCAGCCGACATTGCCAAGCAAGTGGCGATCGATCCGGGCGTGTCCACAAAGCTATTGTCGGTGGCCAACTCGTCCGCGCTCGCGTTGCGCAGCAAGGTCAAAAATGTAGATCACGCTGTCTCCTTGTTGGGGCGGGGTGAGGTGGAATCGCTGCTGCTCGGATTCGCGGTCCGCGGCACACTTCCCTCCGCACCAGGGCCGGGATTCAATCCGACACGCTTCTGGCAAACCGCCGCCAAGCGGGCAACGCTCGCGCGGGCCATCGCAGATCTCGGTGATCGTGCCAACCGCAGCGAGAGCTTCACCGCTTCGCTCCTCCAAGACATGGCCATTCCGCTCCTCGTGAAGGTGCACGCAAACGTTTACGGCCCCGTACTTGAGAACTGGCACGCGGGCAGCCACGAGCTTGCGCCGTCCGAGGAAGGACAGTTCGGGTGGAACCATGCTCACGTTGCCGGTTGGCTATGCACAAACTGGAAGTTTCCCGAGGCCCTCTCGCAATCCATTGCGGCACACCACGACGAGGCCATGGGCGCCATCCCCAAAGGTGTTGCGCTTGTCGCATCGCTGCGCGAAACCGACGATGATCAAGCCATTCTGCGCATTGCAGAACTTGCGTCTCAACAGATGAACCTTGACCTGCGACGCGTCCAGGATGCGCTCGGCGATGCGCTCACCAATGCTGCCGAAATCGCAGGACAGTTCTCGCGATAGGCCGAAAAGACTACGAACAACTGCTTGACCATACGAATTTCGGCTGGCTATCCTGAACACCGAAATCGTCGTTTTTCCCTGGATTTTAAGACATATCCAGCGCAGAACACGCAAACACCCGAAAACAATCGGGGTCAAGAGGAGCTACCATGAAGTGGTCGGTAGTAACAACGTACGCGGCGCCCGGCGCCTGTATTCGCAGCACGTTTTTCTCGCTTGCCCTCGTGGCCTCTGCCTGCTCCGGAAACACGAGCGGCAACGACCCAGGAGGTTCGGACGGCGGCAACGGAGACAAGGGTGGTGACAACGGTGGCGGCAACGCCGGCGGGGGCACCAACTCGGTACCGCGCGGAACCGATCCAGGCAGCGTGGCGATTCGGCGAATGAACGCGACCGAATACAACAACACGGTAGCCGATCTATTCGGAACCGCTCTCAAGCCCGCGAACAACTTTACCTTTCAAGATCGCTTTGGCTATGGCTTCGACAACAACGCCAATGCGCTCGAAATCGACAACATTCAGGTGGAGAATTACACCGCAGCGGCGGAAACGCTCGCGGCAGAAGTTCTCGCCAACCCGACCATCAAGGCCAAGATCCTCACTTGCGCGCCCGTGTCGGGAGACGCGTGTATCAAAACCATACTCGGCAACTTCATGCGTCGCGCGTTTCGTCGCCCTGTGACAGACGCCGAGATCGCCAGTTTCGCCGGACTCGTCAAGGTGGCAACCGCCGCTGGCGACACCGCCGACATCGGCATTCGGCTTGCGATTGAAGCGGTCCTTTCATCACCGAACTTTCTTTATCGAATTGAATACGATCCAGATCCAGCCTCGAAGGACGCACACCCTGTTTCGTCGTACGAAATGGCATCTCGTCTTTCGTACTTCTTCTGGAGCACGATGCCTGATGAGGAATTGTTCGCGGCCGCCGAGAAAGACGAACTGCAAACAACGAAAAGCATCAAGGCCCAGGCCGAGCGCATGTTGAACCATCCGAAGGCGGACATGTTCATCGACACATTCGGGGCGCTGTGGACGCCATTGCGAACGTTTGTCGATCACGAGGTCGACACGAAAATCTTCACCAAGTTCACCGATCCGATTCGAAAAGCCATGGTTGACGAAACCCGCAGCATGCTGCGCGACTTGTTCAAGGGCGACATAGGATTTCAGCAATTCATTCTTGCGGACTACACCTACGCCAACGATCAACTGGCAGAACACTATGGTCTCGCGAACAAACCCGGCTCGACAACGCTCAAACGTGTTCCCATTGAAGGCACCAACCGAACGGGTATGCTCACGCACGGTTCGTTCCTGGCGGCGACGTCTCAACCCGCGTTGACCTCGGTCGTCAAGCGTGGCCGATACATCTTCGAGAAAATGCTGTGTGGCCAGGTGGGTGATCCGCCGCCTGATGTGGATGCCACCTTACCCGCCACCGCTGGCAAAACAGTTCGAGAAAACTTTGAAATACACGAGGAATCACCACGCTGCGCGGGTTGCCACCGGCTGCTGGATCCACCGGGATTCGTGCTTGAACAGTACGACGCCGTAGGACAGTTCCGGTTGATGGATCGAAACCTTCCGATCGATCCCGTCGTTGAATTCGAGACGGACGACGGGCCGATCACCTGGAACAATGCCGGCGACTTGTCGAAGTACGTTTCGACTAGCACAGGATATGCCGAATGCGTGACCGCTGCGGTTTATGCCTTCGCACTGGGACGCGGCCCATTCCCGAGCGAGGGCGGCGGGGACATGGATCTGGGCGTCTTGGCGGACCTTCGCAACGACCTCAATGACACCGAATGGAAGTTCCCCGCCATGGTGAACGCGATCATTTCATCCGATCCGTTCCGCATGCGACGAGGATTCAGCAAAGGAGAAGACCAATGAAGTGGCGTCCGCTTTCTCGACGGGCATTTCTGGGCGGAGCTGGAACCATCCTTCCACTTCCTTTCCTGGAGTCGCTGGTTCCCAAACGCGCACAAGCTGCGACGAGCCCAATAAAACGAGCCGTGTTCGTCTTCAGCCCGAATGGTTTCGTCTGGGACTCGATCTTCCCGAACAAGACGGGCTCCGACTACACGATGCCCGCCTCACTCGCGAGTTTGCAACCTTTGCGCGCGAAAGTTGCCTTGCCGATGCACCTCGACAACAGCGTGGGTAAGTTCCCCGGCGATCACGCCAATGGCACCGCGTGTTTCATGACGAACCTGCGTCCCAAACAAACAACGGGCACAGACATTGCTGCGGGAGGCCCTTCGATAGACCAATTTCTCGTGCAAAACCTCGGGCCGCAGCCGACAAAGTTTCCCTATCTCAACGTCGGTTTTGCCGGCCAAATCGGCCAGGGAGGCGGCGGCTCCGGCGATTTCGGCGTGAGCCTGGAATACATCAACTCGGTTTCGTGGGAGTCGAAGACCAAACAACTTCCGTTCAGGCAGGGTCCCGACAAGGAGTTCGCGAACCTTTTTTCGGGTTCCGATCCGGTTGCCTCCAACACCGATCAGTTGAAGCGGGCCAACTACAAAAAGAGCGTGCTCGACGTGAATCTAGCCGAAGCCAACACGCTCAAGAAGAAGTTGAGCGGCGATGACGGGCTAAAACTTGATCGCTTCATGTCCGGTGTCTCTGAGCTCGAAAAGCGCGTCACGGGCATGCCAGGCTCGGCTGCATCAGGAATGTGCGGGAAACGATACGCAGCACCCGTTCGCGTGCCCAACACCAACTACTACGGCGACTGGCAAAAAGGTTGGTACCAGATGATCGCGATGGCGCTCGAGTGTGATCTCACCCGGGTCGTCACCTTCATGCTCGGCGCGGGATTCT
The DNA here is from genome assembly GCA_034439895.1 of Deltaproteobacteria bacterium. GTDB lineage: Bacteria > Myxococcota_A > Polyangia > Fen-1088 > Fen-1088 > JAWXBF01. The sequence continues at coordinate 5,202 of JAWXBF010000373.1, read as the reverse complement.
CGAATCAAAGCTACGGATTTCTGGGCATCGGCGATCCATCGCAACCCTACAGCGCGGATGTGCAGCATCACATCATTTCGCATCACGGGGCAGACAACGCCAAGCTCACAAAACTCCGAAAGATCGACAAGTTTACCTTCGATACGTACGGGGCTTTCCTCGGGATGTTGAACCTTGTCGACGAGGGAGGCGGTAAGACGTTGCTCGACAATTCCGTGGTGTACATCTCGTCGGACGTGGCCGACGGCGATCATGCCCACGCAAACTACCCTGTCGTTTTGGGTGGCAGCGCCGGGGGTCGTCTGAAGACGGGTCAATACTGGAAGTTCTCGGACAAAAAACAGTCGGACCTCTTCACGACGATCCTCCGGGCCTTTGATATCAACAAGAATCACGCGGACTCAACAGGACCCATCACCGAGATGCTAGTTTAGCGCGCAGCGATGGCTCCCAAGAAAAGCCGATTTGTTTCCCAACGGCAGCTGACCGAACGCCGTGGCAACGAAATGGGCGTCGGCGACTGGGAGCTTTACGCCCAGCACAGAGTACAGCAAACGCAGGCTATCCTGGACGCCGCTCCGTTGGGTGGACGGGCCTGTTTTCTTGGAGCGGGCAACTGCAACGATCTTGATCTCGAACGGCTCGCCGGACATTTTTCCGAGCTGCACCTCGTCGACATCGACTTACAGGCCTTGCAACGTGCAACCGCACGGCAGAGTCCCGAGACTCAGTCGAGGATGCGCTTACACGGGGGCGTCGAATTGAGTGGTCTTCTCGCCAGGCTCGGCGACAAGAGGCGGCCGCTGCAAACCTTCGCCGATATCGAAGCTGCATTGCAACCCGCGACCGATCGCGTGCTTGCGAAACTTCCACGCGATCTGGATCTGGCCGTTTCGTGTTGCGTAACGACGCAGCTTTACTACGCACTGAATCGCGCGGTCGCAGCCGACGATCCCATGCTGGTGTCTATTCGCCACGCAGGCATCGTTGTCCACCTGCGAACCCTCGGTATGATCGTCAAGCCGGGTGCGCCGGTTCTACTTGTAACCGATGCGCTGTCGTCCGATTCCTATCCGACCGAAACGCTCGTGACCGAAACCGACCTGGTCCAGAAAACCGAGGATCTGGCAAGCCAGGTGCGTCTTTTCGAGGCCGGCAGTCCGATCGTCATACGACGTATTCTTTATCGCGATACGGAATTGATTAAGCTCATGGAGGAGCCCAGGCTAACCGCCGCCTGGCTTTGGACCGGACCGCTGCAACGAACGTACCTGGTCTATTCGATGCGGCTGAAACGCCGAATCACGGCCTAGCCTGTTCGAGCGTGGCCTCCCTGTGGTAGGACCCGTTCGATGGGCAAACACAACGCTCCCCGGAAGGTCAGCAAGGAAATCAACCACGCCGTCCTGCGGCAAGCGATGTTGCGTCGTCTTCCCCGAGTGGTGGCCGGGTCAGGCAAGTTGTTCTTCCCCGCGGTCCCGGCCTTGACCGAACACTTCACGGAAGTGCTGCACAAGATGTTCGCAGTCCTTGGGCGCGTCTTCGACAAGGAAGAAACGAAGGGCATTCGCGAAAGCTTGCGCACCAAACTCGACGAGGCTTTCAACCGCTCCGCCGACTCGCGCGTGATGGTCGAGTATCACACCAACGAGCCACCCGCGACATCACTTACCTACACGATATCGGTCGATGCCCGGACAGTCGAAGCGCAATACGAACATTGGACCCAAACCCGTACTCCGCCGCTCTTCGGCAGTCAGCCTGACGCCAAGATCATGGAACTCGCACGCGGACTTGGCATACCCGTCGAGGTGCCCGTGCTCGATGTCGGAGCCGGCACAGGCCGCAACACTTTGCCGCTTGCGCGGGAGGGCTTTCCCACCGATGCAGTCGAACTCGCCCCTGCGCTCGTTGAGATCTTGAAGACCGAGGCCCGGAAGGAACAACTTCCGATCAAGATCATTCTCGGGGACATGGTTGAAGATCGCCTGGAGCTGGCCGCCAACCACTACAAGCTGGTCTTTTTGTCCGAGGTCATTGCGTCTCACATTCGCACCGTCGAGGCCTGTCGCTCCATCTTCGAGGACGTGGCCAACACACTCGCCCCCGGCGGATTGTTGGCGTTCAATGCCTTCATGGCCACGCCGCAGTACGGACCCGACGCGCTCGCGCGGGAGCTTTCCCAGGTGTTTTGGTGTATTGCGTTTACTCAGAAAGACATGGCCAGCGCGATGGCAGGGTTGCCGTTCGAACTGATCTCCGACGAATCCGCCTTTGAATTCGAACGGGACCATCTTCCCGCTGAGCACTGGCCGCCCACCGGTTGGTTTGAGCAGTGGGCACACGGCATGGATCTTTTCGATGTCCCGCAAGAAAAGTCCCCGGTCGAACTCCGCTGGTTGGTCTATCGCAAACTTGGGTAAGACCCGGAAAGACCCGTAAGTTCGCTAGGTGACCGTTGCCGTCGCCTCCGGTGAACGACGGCGCTTGTTCCAGGGCAAATGATCTTTAAATGCGCTCAATGCGAATGGCGCAAAGGCACCTGTCACCACGAGAAACTCTATCACCAGAGGAACGACCTCGTTCGAGCGCAACACAGGCGGGCCGTAACGCGGAATCGCCATGGCACCAAGACCGATGGCGCAGACGTAGAGTGTGAAGAGGAAATCAACCCATTGATCCTTCAAGCCGCGCGTCCGTCCCAGAATGATCGCGAGCAGCACCTTGCCAAGGTCGGCCAGCGCCATCGCGGACACCGCACCCAACATCGAAAACGCAGAGACCATCGGCCACACGAGGAGTGCGAAAAGCACCACCCGGACAAGGTTTACAGACGCAACCCATTGCGCCCGACCACTGGCAAGAAAGGAAGCGCCATACACACCTTCCAGCATTGAAAACCATGCACCGACGCTCAAAATTGGAATGTAAACGCCCGCATCGAGATATCGATCATCGTAGACAAGGCGTACGAAGTCCGGTGCTCCCGCAACCGACAACGCCACCAGATATCCACCCGCGACCAGCATGGGAAACTTGGCCTTGCGAACCACTTCAGGCAACGGAACATTGTTTTGCAACAAACGCGAGTAGTACGGAAACATGATCGTTAGCTGCACGCGCCCGAGCACGGTCGGTGTCAGTGCCGCAAGATTCGCCGCGATGTTGTAAACACCCACCACCGCCAGAGGGAACAGCCGCGCAAAAACCAATTTATCGAGTTGCATCGCGAAGAAGGTCACAACCGTGCTGGCGAGCACCCATCGACCAAACCGGACGATTTCCTTCGCACACTGAGCGTCCCAGGCAAAGCGATTGTTGGGTCCGGGCAATACGATGTGGCTGAGCAGCGCATGGCTTCCCATTCCCGCAAGACTGCCGAACGCCAGGGCGTAAACCGATCGCGTCGCAAGTGCCATGCCCACCGTGACCATCAAGCCGATAACCTGGGACGACAGTTCAACCACGGTGACGCGGGCAAGTTGAATGTGCCGCCCCGCCGTTTTCATCTTGGTCGACTGCAATCCCTCCAACAGACTCCCAACCGCCACGATGGGTAACAGAAAACGAAGTTCGCTGGCACGGGGATCGTTGGCTGCATAAAACGCGGCCATCGGCCACGCCAACAACGTCGCAATGATTGCAAGCGCCGCACCCCGAATCGCTTGCAACGTCCACGCGGTATCGAGGAATCTGCGTTCATCACCTCGCGGGTTCTGAACGATGCTCTGGGCGATCCCAATGTCGGAGAACATGACGAGCCCCTGCACAACGGCCCCAACCAGGCCCATCAGTGCAAACGCATCTTGAAACAGGACCGCAGCCAGAATGATGTTGGCGACCAGCCGCAACACCTGACCGAGTCCGAATCCCCCGACTGTCCACAACGTTCCGCGCACCGCCGTTCGTCGAAGAGAATCGCCACCGTGCGTGGTCGCGACCGGTTCGGACGTAGGAGCAATTGTAGACACCAATCCCTTCGTAGCAGAACCGATCCCGCTGTCCAACACGCTCAAAAGCAGCACTTGCTGCTAAGGTTCTCTACCTGCCGGCAACCGTGGAGACCCTCCTCATGAAACGCCACCCCTGTCTTGCGCCGCTGTCTCGCGACCACCACCACGCGCTGGTCCTTGCGCGCAAGCTGAGAGACAACACCGTGGGCTCCGATGAAATTCATCAGCTATGGATCGACAAGCTCAACCCTCATTTCGTGATCGAAGATCGGGAACTGATTCCAATCGGATGCTGTGGCAGTGCCGAATTGCGAAAGCACACCGAAACCGTTGCAACCGATCACGCCGCCCTACGCAAAATGTTCATAGAGCTCGATGCTCAAACGTCTGAGCAGTTTCGTGCTGCGATTGCCCAGCGCCTTGAAGACCATGTGCATCTCGAAGAACGCAGTTGGTTCCCGGCCATCGAAATCGAACTGGACGAGACTGCGTTGTCGGTGCTTGCGAGGCGTCTGCAGGAAACGCCCGACGCCGCCATCGTCGGATTCCACCTCGACGACGACGCCAGCTGGGTAGCGGAACTCGACTGTGGTCATCGTCAGCACATTCGCCACAAACCGCCGTTTCAGAATGCAGAATGGGTTACGACAGATACCGGGCGCGCTCAGAAACTTGGCAGCCACCTGCCCTGTCGTTTGTGCCGCATGCCCCGTCTGCCTGTCTGCGCCGTCCTTTACAAAGAAACGGCGATCTTTGACGCCACGACCGTCCCCGCGGGATTGCTCGCGAGCCACCGCCTCAAACCCGGCACCTGGGGTCAAATCGAGGTTTTCTCAGGACGGCTTGAATACGTACTGGAAGACGAGGCCAACCTTTCGTTCGTCCTGCGCCCGGCCGTTGTGGGCGTCGTCGCGCCGTCGCGCCCCCATCACGTCTCAGTCGATTCCGATACCCGGTTTGCGGTGCGTTTTTTCACCTGTGGCCCCGCCGACGTTTCCGTCACGCCCCAGATCGATTAGACTCGGCTTCATAAGAGGTAACGATTGATGGGTAGCGTGCCGCGTAAGTCGCTTGGGTTGCTTTTGTTTTTCAGCGCTTGCTTGAGCGCACCTCTCGACCTACAGCTTGGTGCTGCTGGGCAATCGGCGGGTGGCAGCGGCGGCGATGGCGGATCGAACGCTGGTGGTGGCGGTGACGGAGGAAACACGAACCGTGGCGGCGTTGCTGGCTTCCCCGCGGGCGGCGGCTC
>JAWXBF010000372.1:0-14076 GCA_034439895.1 Deltaproteobacteria bacterium | reverse complement strand
GGTGGCGGGTTACTTGGGGCGGGGGAGCGGGGGGGTCATTTCGCGCGCGGTGTGGGTTGCCCGGGCGTCAGACCGTTGGGCCACCGGTCCAACGGCCGCTCCGCGGCGCGTTCGATTTTTTGTAAGTTTTCGTGCGCGGGTGTCACCAAGAACAGATGCAACAGCATGACGCCGCCCCTGCGACAAACTCTTCCAATCGAATCGTACGCCGGAATACTGTTTGAACGGGCGGAGAGCGAATTCTTTAAATATTTTCTTCACAAACGGGGGGACCAATCTCTACCAAGAGTATGGAATTAGTTTTTCGTCGCTTGGAGCGTCGTGGAACAGCGACAAATTTGGCGGTTTTGACGGGGTATGCCGGTTGCGAAACTGCAACGCAAAAAGAAAAGAGTCCCAGAGGAGCGATTGTCGACTTCGAGACGTCCGACCCGTATCGACAACTTGGTCGTTCACTTGCGCTGCATGCGCTCGAGATGGATTTTCGTGATCAGGAGATAGATGATCTGATCGAAGGCTTCCGCGCGGGCCTTGGCGGGAACGGACATTGGGGATCGCGGAAAGACGCGGACCTTGTGTCCAAACGGATCGTCGAGCGACAGGTACGCTTGCAAGCGGGTCGCGCAGAAGAAAGTAGGCGCGTACTGAAAGTTGTCGCGGAGAAGTTCGGCGTAAAATTTGAGAGCGAAACTAACGTCGTTTTGGTTAGAACCGCTGGCGGGGGTGAGATTCTCGCACCGGAACGAGCAATTGACGTTCACCTCGAGTATGGCGCGATTAGGACCGAGGACAAGGTATTGGTGGTACACGAGTCTCGTGCAACAAGCGTCGACAACCTCGGACCTTGTCTCCAGAGCGGGCTTAAGGGTGCGCGAACGGGCGAAGTCGTGAGGATTGCCTGCCAGCCGGGTGCGTTTCTTGCGGTGACTGGTTTGCCTCCGGTCGTTTTTCCTGGTGAGATCGTTATGGTAACGGCGAGATTGGCTCTTCCAGATCCGATGCCAGAAAAGACCAAAAGCAATTGAATCAACTTGCGGAGGTTCCGTTGATGAGTTCGATTTGTAGATTGGGTTCTGCTGGGGTGTTGGTCTTTTTCTGTGCCACGATCGGTTGCGACGACAGTCGAACAACGCTGCTGGACAGTGGTACAGATGCTGACATCACGATCGATTTGGGAATCGATGCCGCGAAAGATTTCGGTACGGACGACGGGTCGGTAGACGTTGGACCAGTCGACAGCGCAGTGGCGCCTCCCGACTTTCTGCCAGGGAATTCCGCTGAGAAGTTTACCCACGTAAGTTCCCGCTCTTTCCATGGCTGCGGTCTTCGCGTAGACGGATCGGTGTCTTGTTGGGGGTCGAACAACGCAGGTCAGTCTGAATTCCCTCCGGGACAATACTCGACCGTCGAGTCGGGTTACCAGTACACCTGTGGATTGCGCAAGAATACCGGCGAAGCTGTTTGCGTGGGCTCGGCTGGAATCGTCGTGCCGAAGGGAATTTCGTTCGATGAAATTTCAGTAGGTGGAGCGCCGGTTGGCGGCGTTGGGCCATTTGCATGCGGCATCGAGAAGACTGGATCTCTCCGTTGTTGGGGATACATCGACGCTGGGGCCGGGTTGGAAATACCGACGGGGAAATTTGTTCAACTCAGTGCCGGGGCGTGGGGTGCGTGCGCGGTGAAAGCCGACGACGGCAATCTCGCGTGTTGGTCGAGCAGGGGCGGACCGTTTTATTCGTTGCCTAAGGGACCCTTCAAAAAAGTTGCGGTTGGCGTCGGTTACGCATGCGCAATACGAACTGACGAGACGCTGGCTTGTTGGGGAGACCTTGATGACAAGTTGATGTTCAAGGCGCCGACTGAGGGTGGATTGAGTGACGTCGGAGTCGGAGATTCGCACGCCTGCGCACTGAAGAATGGCAAGATCAAGTGCTGGGGTGTCAATCTCGATGGCCAGCTTGATGCTCCTACCGATGATTTTGTGCGACTCAGCGTTGGTCGACATCACACGTGTGCGTTGAAGACTGACGGTTCGCTTCGCTGTTGGGGTCGGGTCCGTCATCCGCTTAGGAAATACGAAAGTCTGAGCGGTGGCATCGAACATCGGGTTTGCGGCGTTCATTCGGATGGCGCGATTTCCTGCTCGGGTGAGGGCCCTGAAACCTTCCCTTGGTATGCAGTTCCCATTATTAGCGATCCGGTTCAGCAGCTCGCGATGACCGATGGCTTGAGCTGCGCGATTGTGGTGGGAGGCTCCCTCAAATGTTGGAACGATATCGGGGGAATTGGCCCGGTTCCAACAGGCACGTATCAAAAGGTTGTTGCCTTCCGCGATTTCGGGTGTGCAATACGCCAGGGCGGCGCCCTACAGTGTTGGAAGGATCTGAAGGACGACGCTCCGTCGGGGACATTTGTGGACGTTGCGGTGAGCGAGAAATTCGACCATGGGGGAGTCGCCTGCGGCGTGCGTACCGATGGTACGGTTGTGTGTTGGCAGGGCTCTACAAGGGATGATTTCGGGTTTCTACTGGTCCCGGACGGAAAATTCAAAAAGGCTCAAATTTCCGATTCTGGCCCCGATGCGTGTGCGTTGAGAGAGAACGGCACCGTAGCATGTTGGGGAAAGCCAGAGTCTATCGTCGGGCAACCCGTTACACCATTGTTGGATATCGCGGGATTGGGAGGCTATTTCTGCGGGATTCTGCAAACAGGCAAAATTACGTGTTGGGGTGACCGGCGTGACTCGAGCCGTCCTGCATCGATGCCGCCTTCTAATATCCAGTTCACGAAGATTTGGGGACCGGCGAACTGGTACGGTGGGTCCCATATGTGCGGACTTGATGTCGACGGACGAGCGTGGTGTTGGGGAGATTTCGTCGTCGATCCAACCGTTCCGTGACGGCCCGGGTCGGACGCCGTGTTACCTTTATTACCATGGTTGGTTGGGTCTTTCCGATTGTGGTATGCGCCGGTGTTGCGGTGGGATGCGCCGATCCCGTAAAACTCATCGCCAGTGTGGATATCTGTTGCATTGAATCTATCGATGGTGGGCTATCGCCCTCTCCGGAGTTCGACACGAAACCAACAGGAACGCCTGATTCTAGCAGCCAACGGCCGGCGGAACCCGAGTGCCGATTCACGCCGCCGGAAATACTGAGCGCACCGTATCCGGGGTACCCGATCCCGGGAGGATTCGTCATTCAGGCTGACCGGCGGGTTAAGTTGCTCGATGCATCGGGAAGTGCGGCCCTATCGGTACCACCCGCGATCGACGCGGCCGAAGAATCAGGGATGCAGCAACCAACCGTGCTGCAAGGCGGAGGCATCGCGTTTGTGCTGATTGATACGGTCGTTGCCGACAAAGCTGTAACAGTTGTGCGCGCCGTGCGATCTGGGCAGGTTCTGTGGACATACGTCCACGACGAAAAGCTGCAATCGGTGGGGGACGGCACCGAAGGTCTTTACGCGGCAGACGACGAGAAAGTGCTGTACCTATTTCGTCCGCAATCAAACGGGGTCCCGGTCAAAGTTCCGCTCGACTTCGAGCACGAGCAGGTTTTCCTGGTCCAGGATGAATTCGCGTACTACCGTTGCAGCCTCAACGACTGGGATCTGTGCCGCCATCCGCTGTTTGGTGGCGCACCGCATATACTGGAGCGAGGCTTGGAAGACCATTTGGCCTTCACTTCACAAGGAATCCGGCATTCGGTATTTACTTGTCCATCGGGTATTTGCTGGTTTGCACCTAACAGCATCCGCAGGCTGCGTAGCGACACCGCGACCATCGAGACGGTATACAGCTTCCCCGCCAAATTCGTCCCCCTGTCGACAAGGCACCATCATGGTGTCTGGGACGACCAACACCTTTACATCGGGACGCTGGCATTGCCGCTATTGCCTGGTGGCATCGCGACAACGATCATTGGTGTCGCCGTGCGCGTGGACGGTCGTCTGGTCGTTTACGACGATGAATTTCTATCCCTTGAAAAAACCTGGCAGCGGGATGCGTTTGAAAGCGAGCACGGCAATTGCCGTCCCGAAGAAGCCGCCGTTGTTAAAACTGCATCGTCGGCGTTTGATGGAGATGTCGTGTTCGATCACACGGGCCGTTTGCTTGCGGTCAATTTTCCGGTTGGCACAACGGCGACCCCCCGTTCAGCCGTTCGTCGGGGTGACAAATGGGCGTTTTCGACGTCGCGCACGCATTTCGGCACCGCCGGCAATGCGGGTCGCAGAATTCTTGACGGTACTACCGGAATGCTCGCGATGACGGACACCCGCCTGTTCATTCTGGCAGACGACGCCAGCATCAAGGGGTATCCAAACGATTATCGAAAAGTCGCTCCATTAACCAATACACCCGAAATCTCGTTCTTCACGAACGCCGATCCCTCTCAGGATCTCCTAGCCGACGACAATGCGCTTTACTGGCGTGAAACGAGCGGTGGCGTTACCCGCATCGTTACCACGGCCCACGACGGCGGGCTCTTCAGGTCTCTGGCGATCGTCTCGCACGTTTCTCAAATGACCCAGGACGACGGTCACATCTACTACGGGCAAACATCACAAGGGACAATCGAGGTTTATCGCCTCGCCAAAACTGGGGGTCTACCGACATTGCTGGCGTCGATGTGGGGATCAGGCAACGGCCAGACCGCGACCTCGCGTGGCCGTGTATTCTGGACCTCGGGCGACGGTTTGTTCTCAGTGGCCAGCGAAGGTGGCACGGTTGAGCGCTGGTCGTCGGTCGATGAGGTGACCTCGATTCTGGCCGACGATGGCGTTCTTTGGTGGAGCAACGCGAATCACCAGGTGTTTGCCTTGCCGTTGAACTGAGGTCATCAGGTCATCAGCTATCCGCACCGTCGTTGGTGCAGCTCACGGCCTGGGCCCGACTTGATCGCTATCGACAATGGAGAAGAGGCGGATTCGCCCAGAGGAGTCCAGATCTGCGCTACGCTTCCGTTTGCAAAAAGGAGACGAGGGCTGTGTACATAGTGCCGCTTCTTCTGAGAGGTCGCCAGCAATTGGATCTCCTCGTCCGACAAGCCGAAGCAACGATAGGTGTCGGCCACCGCTCGGGTCGTTGCTTCCTCGTTCGGCAAGTAGATCTTCGTTGCCGTTGCCTCAAGCAGCGTCGGCATGATCGCGCTCTGCCGAGCGTCCGCAAGCTCTTGCGTCGCACACAGAACGTACACGTTCTTTTTGCGCAGCGTCTTGAGCCATGCCTGAAGCTGCGCCGCGAAAACGGGGTGCGACAAGAACAACCAAGCTTCGTCCAGAACCAAGAGGGTTGGACGACCGTCAAAGCGTTGTTCCACGCGATGAAACAGATAGGAAAGGGCAGGAACCACAACGTCGGGCCCCATCGACATGAGCGCGCCCATCTCGAACATCGCCCAGGCACTGATCGCGATGCTGTCGTTGCTCGCGTCGAACAGTTGTCCGTGGTTCCCTTCGAGCGTGTAGGGCCGCAACGCCGCTCTCATCGCCGTGCTTTGCACGAGGTTGCTGAGAATCGTGATTGTGCGCCGGTTCGCGTCTTTGTCGGCCGCAAGGGTCACCAGCGCATCGTCGATTTGCTTGCCTTCGTCCGGCGAAATCGGAACGCCCTGCGCCGCGATCAAGTCGCGGCAAAACTTCGCAGCCCAAATTCGCTCGGTAGGCTCGTCGATGAAACGCAGCGGTTGAAACGCGACCGGCCGCTTCGGATTACCTGGCTCATACACTGGTCCGCCCACCGCGAGGGTGGCCGCCCTGGCGGATCGATCCCGATCGAAGATGTAAACCTGCGCCCCTGGATAACGCAACCACTGCAGTTCCAGCAACGCCAGCAATGCTGACTTCCCCGCACCGGTAGGGCCAATGATCAGTGTGTGTCCTACGTCGCCGACGTTGAGGTTGAGACGAAAGGGCGTCCTTCCAATCGAGGTCGCCTCGACATGTACGGCGCCGTCACCGGTGACGGCCTGCATGTGTTCGTTCTGACGCTCTCCCGTCCAGTCTGCCGACAACGGCAATACGTGGGCCAGGTTCAGTGTGTTCACGATCGGCCGACGAACGTTCGGGTAAACGTGTCCCGGCAAACTTCCGAGCCAGGCCTCACGTGCGTTCAAGGTTTCGTCTCGCACCACGAACCCCTGTGATTGAATTGCCTGTTTGGCCTGAACGATTTTCGATCGTGCCTGGGCCAGATCGCGATCCCATACCGTGACCGTTGTCGTCAGGTATCCGAACGCCACATCGTCTGAACCGAGCGCCTGTAGGGCTCCGTCTGCTTCCGTCGCCTTGTTAGCGGCGGCGTTGTCGACGAGCGCGTTTTGCTCCTGCGTGATTACCTCCCGCAGCATTCCCGCGATGCCTTTTCTCCGCTGCCACCATCGAGCCCGGTAGGCTTCGATCTCGGTCCGTGCGTCCTGCGAATCCAGACAGATGAAGCGGTTCACCCAGCGGTATTCGATTTCGAGGTGGTTCAGCTCCGAAAGGATCGCCGGGAACGTCGATTGCGGGTAAGCCGACACCGTCACCGTCGGCAAGTAGTTGTCACCCAACATCGGCACCGCGCCCGGTGTGAAGGCCTGGTCCGGCAAAAGTGCGTCCAGGTAAAACGGTACCTCGGGCATCCGTATCGGATGACGATTCGTTGATACCGTCGAGTGCAGATAGCCAAGTGTTTCGTCGCCCGACAGTGGTGCCGAGTCGATGAACACGTCGTTCATCAGACCCACCGTTTCCTCTACTTTCGACTCGAAGAACGCGAGCGCTTTCTCCGCTGTAACACTCGCCTTCCCGCCCTGCGGATCGTGCCAAAACAAAGCAGTCACTCGCCGCGCGTTGTCGCTTGGGATCTGATAGACAAACGTCAGGTAGAAGCTCGAATCGAAGCGCGGAACCTTGAGCGAACGCTCCTGGCGCTCGGCTTCAACCAACGTGGCCGCCCGGTTCGACAGCGTCTTCAGTTGAATCGCCTCACATCGATACCGCTGCGCCTCGACCCAAAGAGCCCACCCCGATCCGAGACGTTTCAATGCGTTGTTGCAACGTGCAACGGCTGCCATGACGGCGCTCGGCGCCGCTGTCGCCAGGTCGGGGCCGCGAAAAGCAAACGTCTTCTGCAACGTCCCGTCTTTGCCGAGCACGACGCCCGGCGCAACCATTCCCGCCCACGGAAGGTAATCCGGCAGACGACCCGAAGGCTTTCGGTATTCACGCAATGAGAACATGGGGGGTCCTTTCAAGGCTCCAATTTTTTCGAGTCGATCGCCCGTAACAAAATTTCGTACCAAAGTGGATCCCAGCGCGTCAGTGCTACGAAAGCGCCGTGCAGCACCAACCCCGGAATCAAGACCCACGGTTCGCGCATTCCGAACGCCAAGCCGATGACCGGCGGCCAAAGGATGAACGCGAATGCGCGCGGAATGCCGACCAGCAACACGGGCTCTTGCAGCGATCGGTAGACGGGGATCTGATATCCCTCAGGTGGTTCGTCGTTGTTGTTGGACATCGACGTTCCCTAGAGAATTGCGCCGCGCCCAACACCGAGAAATCCGAGTCCCCATGTCGTCACGTTCGCAGCTCCGGCGATCGCGATCACCACCCAAAACAGGGAGTGCCAGCTTCCGCCTTGCCCCTTCGAGGCGCCAAGGCCAATGAAGCCCGCGATGAGGAGGATGGCCGCAATCGCCTTGACCATCGGCCCCTGAAGTGCGGAAACGAAATTGTCCAACGGTCCCTGCCAAGGCATCCCGGACGATGAAGCCGCAAGCGCCGGTGACGACCAGGCGATTGCTCCGACGGCGATTACCGCAGCGACAAATAATGTTTTTTTGAACACGGTGCTCTTCCTTTGCAACGAAGTGATTCAGGCGTGTGGCCTTGTTGCCTTCGTTGTCGGTGGAAGAGGGCGGCGGGTTTCCGATTGGGGGGTGGTATCGCGATCAAGCTCGCGGGAAACCGGGCGTGCTACCGATTAGATCGGAGCGATCTGGCTCGTGTGATATCTCTCCGCGTCACATCGATTCGTATTGATCGCCGCATCGAACTATACTGATCGGCATGGCCGCCGGTCTTCGCCATCAGAGACTTCGAGGTTTGAACAACATGAAAAACAAAATCAACTTCGACAAGATCGCAAAGGGCCTCGGCGGTGAACGCCGCGGCACAGTCAAGGCCACGGGCGGTTACTTCGGTGCGCTTGCGCTCGCCGCAGAAGTAAATGCGCGCTTTCAAGCGCCCCAAAATGGTGGTCGGTCAACTGATCCAACGTGGACCGAACGCCGCCAAGTGCCGTTACGTCCGGAGACGCTAGCGAAGCTCGAAAAGCTTTCTGCGAAGATCCGCGCTAGCGGCCGTGGTGAGGTGCATCCGATGCAACTCGCCGCTTTGCTGCTTGAGAGGGCAACCGAGAACGATCGTGACGATGAAACCGTAGCACTGGTAAACGCTCGGATTGGTTGAAAGGAATCGACCTTGCGGTACAGGTCAGTGTAGTCGGCTCGTAACACCTAACGCCGTATTGCGTGCTTTCGCTGGTTCATGACCTTTACGGATACGGAAACTTCGCGGACGGCAACGAGACGGGGCTCGAAATTCATACCAACCGCGGCGGAAGCTCGCACGAGCGTTTCGAGGGTGACACCTGGTTCAGCGGGGTCGAGGACTCGCAGCACAGCGGAGCGGCTTGTGTTCATCCTGCGGGCCATCTCAGATTGTGAAATCTTCTTCCGCTGCATGGCCACGCGAAGCTGGTCAGCAAAGATGCGTTTGCTCACGCGTTCGCGAATCTCAGCCAGCTCGCCCGTCTCCTCGAAGAGCGATTCCAGCGTCGATCCAAGCTGCTTCTTGTCCATTGCGACTGCCTTCGTTTTCTTCTGGGCGACCACCTTCAACATGTTCATTGTCCTTTTTGTCGTTTGCGCGCGAGCGCCACGTCCGACGGGGATGTTTTCTGCGTCTTTTTATGCAAACCGTGAAGCAGAACCATTGTCCCGTCCACGACGCAAAACAGCACCCGGTATTCGTTCTTGTCACAGGATGTTCTCACTTCGAAAAGGCCCGCTCCGAAACCGTCCACCAACGGCTTGCCTGTAGGCCAAGCCCACTGGATGTACCCTATGTCTTCACCGATTTGCTTGCGGACATCAGCATCCAGTTCGAGAAGCCAATCACGCACCGGCTCGTTTCCCGCACCGGTACGGAAAAACACGCAAGCTAGCTTCGGTGTCGATTTTGAAGTTTTCGCCAAGCGCTGATCCTAGTGTACCAAATATGGTACAGGACATCCAGTCGAATCTGTTGCACGCGAAGCCGGGACTGGAATCGACTGCAAAATCATCATCTTTGCATCCGGACCGTGCGATTCATGGTCGCGATGGTTTGTACGGTTCCTGATCCATCGGGCCAGCGCACGATGACTTTTGCGGTGGTGTCCGGGCCGAGGCCGAAGTGCTGTTGGTAGGGTTGTTGGGATTGGTAGCTCGATCCTGCGGTCACTTCTCGGAACTGCGTCAGGTTGGGAGATACAACGATGATTTTGGCTCCAACCGCATTGCGGTTTTGCCCAGTTTGGCCAAGCGACACCGACAACCAATTTCCCTTGAGCGTGTTCTTCCAAAGGTTCGGGGTCCCCTTGTTGGTGGCGGTGAGAATGTCGATGGAGCCGTCGCCGTTGTAGTCGAAGCACGCGAGGCCGCGCCCGTTCGCGTTTTCGACGAGATTTGCCTCTTTTGAAACCTCCAAGAACTTCATTTGTCCCTGGTTCAACCAGACGCGGGTCTGATCTTTCGCAAACACAGTTTCCCGCAGCCCTTTGGTGTCCATGCCGTTGACCTGCACGATGTCGAGAAACCCATCGAGGTTTAGGTCGGCGGCGCAAGTTCCCCACCCCCAGGAGCCCATCCGCAACACGTCGTCCGTTACGTCTGCAAAGGTACGCGCGCCGTTGTTTCGGAAGAGACGGTTCCCCGTCGTACCAACCTGGCCGACCAGGGCGGCTGGAAAGTCGGCTCGGTTGGCGACGGCAATACCGGATGTGAACCAGTCCAGGTCGCCGTCGTTGTCGTAGTCCGCAAACATTTGGCTGGTGGTGTTTTGGTCGCCGAGCGATGAAGGTGTCGCGGCCGCTGAGAAACCCTTCTCCGAACCTCGAAGCAAGGTCGTCCCGCCAAAGAAGCCCGTGATCGCGAGGTCGGGCCAATCGTCGAGATCAAGGTCGGCGAACTGCGCGGAGAACGTCGTATCCGAAGGCGCCCACTTCGATACGTCGTCGTTGACGAAACCTTTCGGTGTGTTCCGCAACAGGAACGTCGGCAACCGGATTCCTTCGCGTCGCCCATGGGTAGCCATGACATCGAGGAGCCCGTCGCGGTTCGTGTCTGCGGCTGAAAGGCTGAAAACTGGATCCAGATAAGGCGTGTCGATTTTCAGGAAGACCCCGAACTTGTTCAAAATTCCGAATCCGTAGTACGCCTGAACCGGGTTGAGTGCTCCGACCAGCATGTCGAGGCTCTCATCGCTGTTCGCATCGATGAACAACGGCGCGGTCGGGTGGGGCGTCACTACGTCGGTGAAGAGTACCCGACTGAAATCGCCGCCGTTGTTTTTGTAGATCACCATGTTCTGGTAAACGGCTTCTTTTCCCGAACCAAGCGCGTTTCCCATTCGTGTGATCGCAAAGTCGATGCGATCGTCACCATCAATATCAACGGCCGAAATACCAGCAACGTAGTCGTCGAATTCGTGCTCGGGAATTCCGGGCTCGACTTCCCGTGGAAAAATTCCGACGAGAATTTTCTGTACATCCGTAAAGGTTGGTATCTGCGCCGAAGCGGCCTGGTTGCGAAAAGGGACGCGCAAGAACGATCCACCTGACTCGCCCGGATACGTGCCGAGGATCGCTTCGTTTGGCGTGGTTGCTTCTTCGTTCAGAAACCCTGGCAGTCCTCCGGTGCGAAAGGGCAGTAGGGCGGGGTAGTCGGTGAGAGGGCATCGGCCGTTCGGATCGAAAGTGCAGTCGGCAATCCCATCGGCATCGCGATCAAGGTTCAAACCGCTTTCAACGGAGTCGAGCGAGCCGTCGTTGTCGCTGTCGCGATCGAGGTGATTCGGCGTTCCGTCTTGGTCGGCGTCCCAGTAGGGCGCTATCGCGTCGCATACCGCGTTGCGATCGAGATCGGTGCAAACCGTGCTCGGGAATTCGGGATCGAGGTAGTTCGGAATGCCGTCCACGTCTTCGTCGGCCAGCGGATCGACGCCAAGAACGTTTTCAAACTCGTTGGGGATGCCGTCGTTGTCACCGTCCTGGTCGATGGCGTCGGGAACGACGTCGCGATCGAAGTCAGAAACAGGCGAGGGCGCATCGGTGGCGGTGCCGGCGTCCCCTGTGGTTTGGATCCCGGGGGTCGGTGGTACTGGTAAGCAGGCAACGAATGTGAGGGCGGCAAGGTACGCAGGCTTTCGCATGCGTTGTGATCGGTGGGGAAGGGGCGTTGGTTTCCGATTCGGCGCCCACCCCCGAGAAAATTGTTCGTGGGCGAGATCGCGAAAAATTGTGGTCGGGGAAGGGGGGAAGGGGTCGGATCCGCGATGGCTTTGAAACGACGTCCCGGAAAGTGGCACCTCGATGTTACGATTGGGATGCCGCTGCGGCCCCGCCGCTGAACGGCGGAACGTTGTCCGGACCAGTAGCCGACATAATGATTGATTCCTCGATTCAGCGAGAGCATGTGCTCCAGGCTATCGATCGCCTGGAAAGAACCGGGTGGTCCTCCCGAAGGCACTCAACGAAGTTCGACCTTCTTTGGAAGGGACGACGGTACCCACCCAAGGAAGTGGTGCGGGAGGCAGCGGACATCGCGGGTGTTTGACCTGGCGTCGTTCGGCGGCGGTGCTGAGACCAACTCGTTCCTCGACAAGCGCGGGTTCGTTGTCGTCGGAAAGGATGGATCACTCCTGGCTCTTAAACCTGCCGAAGAAGACCCAGAGGTTGCCTTCGACGAAGGCGCGGTGGTGTTTCGACTCCATCGGTCTCGGGAGAGGAGCGGCGCCGCACCGAAACTCGCGAAAGAACGCCGCCTGGCTGAAACCGGCGACCTTCGCTGCGATGTTTGCGACTTCTCGTTCGTCGAGGCGTTTGGCGAGCGGGGTGCAGGATTCATCGAAGCTCATCACGACCGACCCCTCTCCCTCACCGACAAACCTATCAAGACGCGGCCTACGGACTTCTCGCTCGTGTGCGCCAACTGTCACCGTATGTTGCACAAGTCGCCCTGGATCACATCGATGGAGCTACGTAAGCTTCTCGCTGGACGGTAGATGGTTTCAGAGCGAGGACAATCGTTTATCGTTCGAGGTCTCGTTGGCCCAAGCGTTCGAGCAGGCGGCCTTTGTCGACCCGTCGAATCAGTGATTCGTGTTCGACGAATCGGGCGAGTTCTGTTTTAAGGGTAGCGTCCTCATTCAACGACGAAACTTTTTCAGCTACCACGTCTCTCCAATTGGCTACTGTCGGCGACCGGCCTTTCCATCCGGATTGAACGAGGGCGTTGTTAAGGAACTCCAGGTTCGGCTGAACCCGTTTGTCCAGGTACCAGTCGAGATCGAAGTAGTCGCGGGCCTTCGTGTATTCGCGGGACAAAATGGCGTGAATCTTTCCCGCGAACATCGAGGGAAGGTCGAACTCCGAAACGCTAAATCGGCTGCCGAACTTGTCGATCGTACTCTCCTGAAAAATCGCTCCCGCTGGTGGGCGCGTATCGAGCTCAATCTTCACCATTAACTTGTGTTCGACCCGATCGGAAACACCAGCCGCGTGCAGAAGACCGCCGATTTTCGCGATCCCGGTCGAAATGGTCGTGTATCTCGCCTTCTCTTTGACGGCAACTTCGCAAGCGATGCCCAGGGTTTCCATGGTTTTACTGACACCCATCAACCAGTCCGCCATGCGGCTCTCAGCTTTCCCCGTCTTCGATGACAAATCGATATCCTCCGAGAAACGCCGAATGCCGTGGAGCACGCGCAAGGCGGTCCCGCCCATGAACGCAGAATCTGCAAAGGCACCCGCCTGCTCAAGACCATGCAATACCTTTACCTGCACGATTTCGAGTACCCGGTTGTAACCCGCCGCACGGGGCATATCGAGTACGGATCGCCGTAGTTCGCTTACGAAAGCCGAGTCCATCCTTGTTCCTCCTGCTTCTTGATCTCGGCGATTTGTGTTACGGCTCGGTTTAGCTTGCCGCTGGATCCGGCCAAGTTCGTCAACTTGTCGAAGTCCAAGGCTTCGAGATTCTGGAGGCGAAGGCTGCGCAAATGTGCGGCGCTTTCTCCCTTCGGAACAAGCCAGATCAAATCGAGCAGCGCCCGTTCTCGCGTCCCGATCCGCACAAGTTGTCGGCGATCAACGAGCGCCTCATCGAGGCCAGCACGCTCGGCCGAGATGTGATTCGTTACGAATGTTCCGAGGGGCGTTTCTCGACGCGCGGGGCGCCCGTGCGTGATACTCAGGTGGCTGACAATCCGCTCCGGAATCATATCGTAGTACGCCAGCGCCGACTCCTGACTGATGTATGTCTCAGGGAACAGGAAGTTCGCTACGAAAAAAGGGTGAAGCATGTTCGGCTCGCGGAACGGTTTGTTGATCGCGTATGCGGCACCGGACAAACGCTGCAACTTGCCCGCCTTCACCCACCTCGACAACTGGACACGCAAGGACGCTTCGCTGCGACCTGGCAGGATGTCGCGGACGCGGAAAAGCCCATGCCAAGGCACTGCGTCAAGAAGTTCCTGGAAGTTCATAATGTTTAAAAAATACCATAGATGTTAATATATTGACAACACAACTGGCGGCTTTGCCCAAGGAGCGTTCTCCCTTAGCCTTGTATTCGGGGTTGCGAGGGGAACCAGGGAAGTCAATTTGCACGTCCCGGTAGGACTCGTGGTCCAATCCAAGAATCATGGATGAAGCGCGGCGATTTGTTCGGTACTTGGCACCTGGATGGGCGATGGCCACTTTTGCTCTGGTTTTCTACGCATGCGACTTCGGTTCTGGGAGCGCGTTCAACTCAATCAAGAACGCGT
>JAWXBF010000371.1:0-10437 GCA_034439895.1 Deltaproteobacteria bacterium | reverse complement strand
CCCATCCAACAACTCTTTCTGCATCAGCAGTATGGATCGAAGCAAGTTGGATCGGAAGATGACGCTCCATTCAAATGCTGCAGAATCTTCGCTGCTGGGCTTGCCAACCAAACCTGGGAATGTGCGATCTGTGATCGCGTTGCCGTCCAGAAGCAACGGATGGCGGGACAAAGCGCTCACCACGGGGTAGCTCGGCGTGCCCGCGTGATCACTTTGGTAAAGCCATCGAACGGCAAATCCGTGCGCATAGAACAGGGGCATGTGAACTTCGCCCTGAGGAAAGCGCCCCGCCCAATAGAACATGCCGCCGTCGATGGCATTGTCTTCAGAGCGAAGCATCCCCTGATCGAAAAGATTGGCCATCGTCCACCATGTATGCGTGAAGGAGTCAAAGCGCGGACTCATCTGGTCTTCGGTGGGTCCGCCAAACTTCGGTCGTTCCGACACCGCAATGCGGTTCATAAGGTCTTCGCACCGACCGCCGCTAAAACTGCCACCGCTTGGAGAGCAGCTAAATTCTTGTGTCATCCCACCCATCAACGCAAACGGGCTGTAGCGGAATGACTCTTTGGGGTAAGGAACGAGTGGTAGTTCATACCAACTGTTCTGTTTCAGAAGCGCCATGCGGAAGTAGTGCGAGCCAAGCAAAATAGACCTGCGTTTTGCGCGGCTCGCGTTGTTAAACCAATCGTGAAACTGGCCAGCATTCGCGTTGCCCAGGCCACCAAGTGCAGCCCTTTCAAGCGCGAAATAGGTCTCGTCGCTGGCAGACGCTAAGTAGGCGTCGCTTGCGCTGATGAGCGCACCGAGGTTGGGTGTAAAGTCAACGGCTCCAATCCAATCGTCAAAGGTTTCGTGCGCCGAGCCGTTAAAGGGATCGCGTGTCCAATGAGGCAACGCGATGCCAATCGGCGTTCGTCGCAAATCTAGCTGGGCGAATTGCCGAAAGGCCTTCTTGGCGGCTTCAGCATCACCAATGGCCTCGGTCATTAAAAGAAGACCGCCGCTGGCCAAAGAGGCGCCCAACGACGCGTCTTGTTCTTGCGGTGTATTGCCAGGCAAAACCTCACCGCCAGGCTGAAAGGGGCGCCAATCCGCGCTGCATGGGTTCTTGATGCCGAAGCGGCGTCGCTGAGCGTGTATGAGATCGCGAATGGCCAACACGTCATCTGCGGGTATGTGCAAGGCACCCCGTCGCATCACGGCGGCGTCTGGGTAGGCGATGACAGCCAAATCGATGGCGTCGGGCGAATGACAACTTGCGCACGCTGCCCCTTGGCTATCAGGCTTCCGCCACGCAACCATTCCGCGTTTGTACGCATCGTTGACTTGTGTCTCGGTCCAGGTTTGTGCTGAAGCCGTAGACTGCGTTGGCTTGCGACCGTTGCTCGCCAACGTTTTTAAGGCCGCATAGTCCGCTCGCAATGTGGTTTCGTCGAGAATATCACTACCGAACGCAGGCATGGCATTGTTGTTGCGTCCCTGTCGCACCGCCTGTACGAAGGCGGCTTCGTCAAGTTTCCCGGGCAAGGCTGGGTAAAGCCCTTGTCCCTCGCCCGCGCCCCCGTGGCAGCCCGTGCAATAGCGCCCAAACGCAGCTGAAACGCTCACACCCTTGGCCGAGCCATCTTCATATACCGGAGCCTCAACCGCTGGACAATCGAACAACCCTCGCCCTGCCGGCGTTTCATTCAAGCCCGCACTTGGTCCCACCGGCGCCAATGCCCCACCACCTCCAAGCCCTCCGTTCGAAGAGTTGCCACCCTTTTGGTCAGATCCGGCGGAAAGCTTTGGCTCCCTGGTCTCACTCCGACCTCCCCCCGAACGCTCATCGTTGCCGCCATTCACCTCACCCCGTTCGACGATGCTGCCTTGGCAAGACGCCAAGCCGACAAGCCCAACAACAAAACAACTGGGGAAATTTCGTAGCATTCGGAACCCTCCTTGCGGTGAACAACAGCGTGTTGAACCAGCGTTTGCAAAGCCCGGGCCGTGGCGAGGTGGCGCGAGATCAAGGGCCTGGTCGCGCGTGCCTGGATTTTAGTGCGCAAGCTTCGTTCACCCGCGCAGACTTCGTACGCCAGGCGAGGCAGTGCATGGAGGGTTTCGGCTAGGTTTACGGGCTGATTCGCGAGGAACAGCTTTTGCAGTTTGAAGCTTTATGTTCCCTAATCATTCGCACCGATGCCCCTGCCTTGCGCTTTTCTTCATGGCGAGCGCCGCGGGTGGATGCACGGGCACAATTGAATCCGCGAATCCGTCAAACGGTGCGAACGCCCCAACAGGAACCGTCGGTGGCTCAAGTGGACGCTCGACATCATACGGACCCGCCGCAGATCTAAACTGTGTAGAACGTTCGCAGGATCCCGGGGCCGCGGCCCTTCGTCGACTGTCACACATTGAGTATGACAACACAGTTCGCGATCTCCTCTCCACCACCAGCAAGCCAGCGCGCGACTTCATCGCCGACGGAATCTCAGGCGACTATCGCTTCCGTAATCGGATTGATCGCCAACTCGTGGGCGCTTCACTCGCAGCGCAGTATTTCGAGGCCGCCTTTGCTTTGGCGACAGAGGCCGTCGACAAGCGCATCGATAGCTTGGTTCCTTGCCCCGCCGCCGCCCGTGACGATGCTTGCGCGTCGAAGTTCATAGATGCCTTCGGCAAACGCGCGTTCCGTCGACCGTTGGATGTCGTTGACAAGTCCACTCTCTTAGCGACTTTCCTGGACGGCAGGGCAGGCGCCGATTTCAAAAGTGGCATCAAAGTTGTCATCGCCACAATCCTGCAAAGCCCTCAGTTTCTCTATCGCGTTGAAGTCGATACCGGAGTGGCCCTCGTTTCGCCTGACGATTGGGAGATGGCGTCTCGGCTCTCGTACCTTCTGTGGCAAAGCATGCCCGACAACGAGTTGTTCGACGCGGCCGCCGCAGGCAAACTCAAGACCCGCGAGCAGATATCTCTGCAAGTGACCCGGTTGACGGCCGACCCTCGTTCGCGTGCCACGGTGGCTACTTTTCACGAGCAGTGGCTGGGGTTGGACACGCTTGACCGGTTAGACAAGGACGTAGCCGCATTTCCGGGCTTCGACGGCGAGATCGCGCCACGCATGCGGGAGGAAGCGCGGCGCCTGGTAGAGCATGTTGCCTTCGAGGATGATGGCCGCCCTGAGACTCTGCTCACGGCTCCTTACACATTCTCAGACGACAAGCTCGGGCGACTTTACGGGCTCCGTGGCCTAGTAGGGGAAGGGTTTCAAAAGGTGGAAGCGTCAGCGATGGGGAGGCGGCAGCAAGCGGGCATCCTCACGCTTGGGGGCGTGCTTGCCACACACGCATCTCGCACCCAAACGTCCCCCGTGCAACGAGGCAAGTTTGTTCGCGATGCTCTGTTGTGTGAGCAGCCGCCGCCACCGCCAGACAATGTCGACACCACACTCGACAAACCGAAAGCGAACGAAACTACGCGCGAGCGACTCGACCGTCACAGCCAGAATCCTTCTTGTCGGGGCTGCCACCGAATGCTCGATCCCATCGGTTTCGGATTGGAGAATTTTGATGCGGTGGGCGCTTGGCGCGACACGGATTCGGGGGCGGTCGTGGATGCGACTGGTGAAATCTTCGGTACTGACGTAACCGGTGCGTTTCACGGGCCGGTCGAGCTTGCACAACGTTTGGCCGGCAGCCAGCAAGTGCGTCGCTGCATGGCCGAGCAATGGTTTCGCTTCGCCTTCGGTCGTCAAAGTACAGATGAAGACGAATGCACCTTGCGCGAACTGACGCAACGATTGAACACCGGAGGCATTCGCGACATGTTTCGCGCGTTGGTTGATGCGGCGCCGTTCCGTTACCGCCGCGCCGGCAAGGAGATCTGAACATGAACCGTACATTGAGCCGTCGATGCGTTCTGCAAGGTGGCGGGGCGGCCATCGGACTGCCCTGGCTGGACGCTATGATTCCGCGCTGCGCCCGTGCGGCCAGCCGACCCGTGCGGCTCGTGACTTACTTCACGGCGAACGGCGTGCCGCCTGAAACGTGGTATCCAACGGGAACGGAAACATCCTTCGAGCTGCCCGCGTGCTTGGCGCCGCTGCAACGTCACCGAAGTCGGATGATCGTGTTTGACGGCATTGCGAACGCGGGAGGTCTATTTTACGACTGCGACGCGAGTCACGAGGGCGGCCATATCGCAGCCCTAACGGGTTTTCCTGCAGCCAAGCAATGCAGCCACATCGCGGAAGAGGCGCAGGGGCCGTCGCTTGATCAAGCCGTTGCCGATGTGATCGGAACCGGGAGTCGTTTCAAATCGCTTCAGCTTGGGGTCGCACCTGGCGCCTCGTTGGACACGCGCGCTGGCGCCGCGGCTTTCCGAAAGGGTCAGCTGATTTTTCCTGAGTTCAGCCCAGTCAAGGCGTTCCGGTTGCTGTTCGACGGTCCCCAAGCGGGCAACGGCAAGCTGCCGACGCAACTGCTCTCCGCCCAAAGAAAGAGCGTGCTCGACAAGGTCATGGAGTCGTACAAACGACTGCAAGGAAAGCTCGGCGTCGAGGACAAGACCCGCATCGATCGGCACCTCACAGCCATTCGAGAAATTGAAAAGCAAATCCTCCCGAGCGGCACCGCCTCGTGTGCCACACCCCAACTCCCCGGCGCGATTGCAGAAACTCCCGAGACGATTCCGCAACGAAACAAGCAGCAGCTTGAGCTCCTCGCGTTGGCGCTCGCGTGCGACCAAACACGCGTGGCGAGCTACATGTGCCTCGGTGAAGGCTCATCGGACGCCGTGTTCACCTGGCTTGGACACACCTCGAAGCATCATGAACTAGCTCACGAATTGGACACCGCTCGCCTGACAGAAATCAACGCATGGTTTGCCGACCAGCTGTCATTCTTCCTCGATCGGTTGGCATCCTATCCAGAGCCGGGAGGCGGCACCCTGCTCGACAACACACTCGTTCTTTGGTGGAACGAGCTCGGCATGGGTGATCACAGGTGCGATCGATTCCCGTTCGTTTTGGCGGGCGGCGCGGGAGGCGCACTTAAGATGGGCCGCTTTCTCAAAAGCCCGCCCCGCACTAGCAACAACAACCTACTGCTGTCGATCTACAATATGACGACGGGCTCGCAAAGCCGCAGCTTTGGCATGCCGGAACTTTGCACCGGGCCTTTGGCAGGATTGTGAGTGCAGCCGCCCCCAGCCCCTAAGTGCTGCCGTTCACCACGGCCACTTTGCCGAAAAGTTTGCTAGGCATGAGGGAATTTATCACCCAAGTGAGCGTTGCATAAGGCGGAAATGTAAGTTGATGTCCCACGGCCCGCACTATGCCGTGCGAGTTCCTGGCTCCAGCTTGACGTCAAAGGGTAAGATAAGTTGGTGAAGAGTGATCCCTGGAGACCTGATTCGGCGCTGGCGATGAACCGCCGCTCGTTTGGCCGCGTCGTTGCGGTTGGCGCCGCGTCATTGGGGGCCGGATGCTCTGTGATCTTGGATCCTGATTCGTACGGTCAGGAGGCCTCTGCTGGCAGCGACGCTAGCGTTCGGGAAGATTCCAACCTACCCCCTGCACTTCCCTCTGGCGTGCTGCTGTTGGGAGGCGTGCTTGACGGTTTCAATCAAGGCGATTCGACGAAGGA
This sequence comes from Deltaproteobacteria bacterium, assembly GCA_034439895.1. GTDB lineage: Bacteria > Myxococcota_A > Polyangia > Fen-1088 > Fen-1088 > JAWXBF01. Next base: position 4,804 of record JAWXBF010000371.1, on the reverse strand, counting down.
AGTATTTCTCGCCAGGTTTGACGCATCCGGAAACGTCACTGGATTTAGCCCGCAGCTGCAGGTGTTACAAGAGGCAAGGCGCTACACCGCGCGTGTCGACGGGGATCAGGTGCTAGCTGCGTGCCCAGGTAGATTTATGCAGTCGCAGCTGGGCGCGGAAGGCCTGGTTGCGTGGCAGGGCAACGATCTGCCCCAGGTCGAAACCAATACAGAAAACAGCGACGCTACGTTGGTCTTTGCAGGCCCCTGGTTGGTGGACATCGCGGGCGACAATGTCAGCGTTTTGCGGTTTGCCGATGCCAAAGCGACCTGGAAGCTTCAACCCAACAAGTTGTTGGTTTGGCGTCGAATGCCGTCCGTTGTTTATACAAACAAACATTTGTACATCCTTGGGGGCGCGAGCCCTGACCAAGTCCCACGGTTAGATGGCGAATATGCGGCCTTTGACGAGACCAATGGAACGACGGAGCCATTTAGGGCTCTTTCGTCATTGCCGGTGTCTCCATTCGGCTGCGGTTTCGCAACGAGCGGCAAACACCTCTATGCCGTGGGTGGCAACCGCAGCGCAGCGGTCGTTAACCAACCAAACCCACACGATCGCGTGTTTGCATCGGCTTTGGCTGGCGACGGTGCGCCTGGACCCTGGCGTGAACAGCCAATGCTGATTACGCCATTGGCCGACGCCAGCGTGTGGGTTCGGCAGAACAGGCTTTATGTTGCGGCAGGGCGCCGTGGTGGGGGCAACAACAGCTCTGTGTTGGTGGGGTCCTCGCAGATCAGTGCCAATGGCGATCTCGGCCTGTGGGACTTTCGATCACAGGCGCGGCTGGCTTTAGGCCGCTTTTTGACGTTTGCAGTCGTGATCTAAGTGACCAAACCAACCAACGTATCTGGTTCCAAGCTGGCCGAAACCGAATTGCGACACCGGGCTTCCCCTTCCCTGCGCGTCGCCGATCGTGGTTTTGTGGTGGTCGGTCGCCCGCAGGGTGATCCTGAGGTTGTGGAACTGGTGGAGGGTCAACCATTGCTGGTTGGTCGCGAGGAAGGCGCCGCGATACGCATTGATGAAGGTGGCGTTTCGCGACGCCACGCGAGTTTGTTGCGAGTGGGCTCGTCCATTGAGATCAAAGACCTTGGCAGCAAAAACGGTGTTCTTCGCAACGGCCAAAGCATCGGCACCGATTCGACGGCCCTGCGCATTGGCGATCGCGTGAACATCGGACCTGCCACGCTGTCGATCGCCTGGCTCAGCGATGCACCGGGGCAACCAGCTGTGGGCGAAACACTGGCCACCGAGGCGGAGGTGCTTATTGAAGATCCCAGCATGCGTGAGCTTTATGCTTTGTTGCCGCGAATTGCGGCCAGTCCGGTGGCGGTTTTGATCACGGGTGAAACTGGCGTGGGTAAAGAACTGGTTGCGGCGCAGCTACACCGTCAATCGGGCCACGCTGCCGATCGTTTTGTGCGCCTCAATTGCGCAGCCATTCCTGAAGGCTTGGTTGAAAGTGAATTGTTTGGCTTCGAGCGAGGCGCATTCACTGGTGCAGATCGGCAGCGAGCTGGCCATTTGGAAGCGGCCAGCGGTGGCACTTTGTTGTTAGACGAAGTTGGCGAGTTGCCGAAGGGGGCACAAGCAAAGCTGCTGCGTGCGCTTGAAACCAACACCATCATGCGGGTGGGCGGAAACCGTGAGATCAAAATTGATCTGCGAGTGGTCAGCGCCACCAACCGTGATCTGCAGCTTGAAATTCGCGAAGGCCGTTTTCGCTCCGATCTTTACTATCGGCTCAACGGCGTTTCGTTGCACGTCCCACCGTTGCGCCAACGACCGGCCGAGATCATGCCTTTGGCGCGGCTGTTTGTGGCGCGACTTGCGGCGCGAATGAATGAGGCGACTCCGTCAATTTCAAGTGCTGCGGCAGACGCGTTGGTGAAGCACAGTTGGCCCGGGAACGTGCGTGAACTGCGGCAGGCGGTTGAACGCGCTTTGGTGTTGGCACCGCATGGGGCGATCGAAGTGGACCATCTTGGCCTTACAACAGGCGCAGCGCGCGACGCTAAGATGCTTCCCGGTGCGTTGGTTGAAGATCTTGCGAAGCTGGAACGGCAATCCATCGAAGAAGCCTTGGCGGCTCACGCGGGCAACAGAACCCACGCGGCGCGTGCGCTAGGTATCTCCCGCCGAACGTTGCACTATAAGCTTGATAAGTACCAATTGGGGCAGGGCGAGGACACGTGATCCCAAGTCCGCGTTTGATCGGCGGTCGTTACGAGCTTCATGGCGAAATCGCCTCGGGGGGCATGGCCACCGTTTACCTGGGGCGGATGCACGGCCCTCGGGGCTTCTCGCGCGTGGTTGCACTTAAGAAACTGCATCCACACCTGGCCAAAGATGAACGTGTGGTTGCTGCACTGTGGGACGAAGCACGCATGGCCGCGCGGATCAACCACCCGAACGTTGTTGCCACCATCGAAGTTCTTGAAGATGCAGACGATGTGTTTCTTGTCCTAGAGCACGTGCACGGCGTTTCGCTTTCAACGATGGCAAAAGCCCTGCGTGCACAGGCCGAACCTATGCCGCCTAAGATTGCGTCCGCCTTGATTGCGGGTGTACTTGCTGGGTTGCATGCGGCGCACGAGGTATTGGGGGCCAACGGGTTGCCTTTGGGGCTGGTTCACCGTGACATCTCCCCACAAAACATCTTGGTGGGTGTCGATGGTTTACCGCGTGTGATCGATTTTGGCATCGCGAAAGCCGCCGGACGTTCACAACAAACTGAAACGGGCCAACTGAAGGGAAAGCTTTCCTATATGGCGCCCGAACAGCTGCGCAACAAGGTAGATCGAAGGTCCGACCTTTTTGCGGTGGGCATTGTGTTGTGGGAACTGCTGAGCTCACGGAGGTTGTTTGATCTTGACGAACCGGCGGCTATCACACGCGCAATCGAGCATGCTGTGATCGAACCGCCGTCCAGGTTCAACTCTGCCGTGTCTCCCGCACTGGATGTGGTTACGTGCAGGGCGTTGGAGCGAGATCCGAAGGAACGTTGGTCCACAGCGCGGGCCATGGCCGTGGCTTTAGAACAGGCCGAGCCAGGAGCCACCACAGCCACTGTCGCCACGTTCCTCGCAGCGTTGATGCCCGAACACCTTCGAGCAAAGGCGTGCGTGCTTGCCGATGTGCAAAGCGATAGGCAAGCTGCTGCCGCAGCGGAAACGGCTTCAGACGCCCAAACGGCGACCGTGCGCGGGGCCGCGTCGTCACCGCCTGTGGCCGTGTCTCGAAGCCCGCGTTGGGCGCGGGCCTACTTCGGCGCGGCGGCGCTTGTTGTTCTTGTGGCAGGGGTCTTCATGGCGCGCCCACGCCCAAGGGAAACGAAGCCATCGCCGATTGTGACGATGCCGGCACCAAACCAAGTGCATGTCGAACCAATCGAAGAGGTGGCCGAAGAGCCATCGGCACGCGTTTCGGTTTCTGCTCCGGTTCTCGGGCCTGCGAAGCCAAAGCCTCGGCCTCGGGTCGCCAAGCGTTTTCGCGAACCACCGAAGGCCAAGCCAGCCGATTGCGATCCGCCCTATTGGCTGGATGCCAGTGGCGTGCGAAAACCTAAGGTCGAGTGTCTTTAGGTATGATGGTTTCATTGCGCCGAATCGCGTTTGCGTTGTTGGTGCTGTTTGCATCTCCGCAGGCGTCAGTTTGGGCGCAGGGTAAAGCCGCGTGTGTACAGGCATATGAGGCAACGCAAGTGAAGCGCTCCCTTGGCGCATGGATAGCGGCTCGTTCGGCCGCCCTTGTTTGCGCAGCACCATCTTGCCCGAAAACACTGATCAAGGACTGCACGCAATGGGCACAAGATCTGCAGAACACGATCCCAACTATTCTATTCGAGGTGCGCAGTGATGATGGCGGAACGCCTTCGCAGGTGATCGTTTCCTTTGATGGAGCCGCAACACCTATCGCTATTGGTGGCAAGGCGCGTCCGTTTGATCCCGGAGAACACGTCGCGGTTTTCAAGGCACCTGGTTTTGTAGACATCGAGCAGCGCTTCGTCGCCTTCGAAGGAGACAGAAGCCGGCGCATTCTTGTGGAATTTGTTAGAGACAGCGTTCCTGTCTTGGTGCCCAAGGTTAACGAAAAGCCAGTGCCGTTGGCTGCCAAGATTTCAGGCGCGGTGACAATTTTCGCTTTGGGAGGCGCTGCGGTGTTCGGCTGGCAAGGGCTCAAGACTAGGCGCGATCTTGATGACAGCGGCTGCAAACCATCGTGTGATTCCGGGCGTGTCGCGGAAATGAAACGCGACTTTCTCGTCGCGGACATTGCGTTGGGGGTCGGTGTTGTGGCCACGGTCGCCACGGGTTATTTGTGGTGGGCAAGTCGGCAAGAGCAAACAAACCCCACCGCTTTCGTTAGGGTGGGGCCCCACGGGATTGCTTTGACCGGCGCTTTCTGAGCAATAAAAGCCGCGTGAATGCAAAAGCTGGTGATCGGGTGGCCCCGGGAGGTTTCCCTCCCGGAGCTCCCACAGAACCGAGCGTGCAGGACTACCGCACTCGGCTCTTCGGATCAGGGGTTCGCGAACGATCGAGAGTTTCGCGGAGAAATCATTGTGCAAGGCAATGGATAGCGCGCCATGAGCCGGCTGAATTTAGCCCATGTCATGCGAGCGCGCTGGGAGCGGCGATCTAGCCAGAAGCGCCACGCGCTAAGTACGTTTTGGTGGAAACAGCCGATACCGCGAGCGTTCCCGATGATCCCATAATACCCGCAGTGCCCACGCACTTTGAGTACCAGGGCAAGGTGTTG
>JAWXBF010000370.1:0-3775 GCA_034439895.1 Deltaproteobacteria bacterium | reverse complement strand
ATTGCTGGGAGCTCCCCCAAGCTTTGCCGCTGCCTATCCCGCCGACGACGTGAGCAAACACGGCTTTGCAACCGCAAACAACACGTCTGAGTTGATGGCGACCGCGGTTATGGAAACAAGTGAGGCACTCGCCAGCTTTGCCGTTCAGAAGGTCGATTCGCTTGTGCCTTGCGCGGCGTCTGCAAACGAAGCGTGCGCCAAGGACCTCATCGACAAGATCGGACAGCGCGCTTTCCGAAGACCTTTGAACGCGGCCGAAAAACAGGATCTTCTCAACGTCTACCTTTCGGCACGTTCGGACCTTGCGCTTGACTTCAAGAACGCAGTACGGTTGCTGTTGAGTGCCGTGTTACAGTCGCCGCAGTTCCTCTATCACTGGGAGCAGGGCGAAGACTCGGGCGCGTTATCTGGAAAGGATGCTGTACAACTTGGCGCCTTCCATTTGGCCTCACGCCTCTCTTACTTTCTTTGGGGCTCGATGCCCGATGTGGAACTTTTTTCGGCGGCTGCTGACGGATCGTTGACGGACGCCTCGACGTTGGAGCGGCAAGCGCGTCGTCTGCTCGACGATCCCAGAAGCCGGGGCATGGTGGGCGACTTCTTTACCCAGTTGCTCTATCTTGATGCGGCTTTTCGAAACGAAAAGGATTCGAAGGCGCATCCCGAGTGGACGCCAGTGCTTCGTGCGGCCGCGGTCGCCGAAAGTCGGACATTCGTTCAGGATGTCGTGCTTGATGGCGACGGGCTGTGGCGCACCTTGATGTTGTCGAAACAGTCTTTCATCGATGAAGGCTTGTCTCGGCTTTATGGCGCTGCACCGGTCAGCGGAAACACACTGACGAAAGTGGAATTGCCCTCGACACAGCGATCGGGATTGCTTACCCAGGCTGCCTTTTTGTCGGCGCATTCCGGCCCAACCGAAGGCGCAATGGTGACACCCATTCATCGCGGGCAGATGATTCGCAAACGTCTGTTGTGCGAATCCATTCCGCCGCCCCTGGCGAATATCCAGTCTCGTGCCTCTTCGGGCAATACGACTCGCGAGCGATTGAAAAGTCACGTTGGCGATCCGCAGTGCGCAACCTGTCACGTATTCATGGATGAACTGGGCTTCGCATTCGAGAACTATGACGTGACTGGAAAATGGCGTGCTACCGAAAACGGGGTGGCAGTGGATGCAAGTGGCGAGATATCGGGCGTGGCAGCAAGTGATGCGACATTCGGCAATGCCATTGAACTCGCTACGCTTTTAACCGACCTTCCCGAATCGACCGAATGCGTGGTTTCGAATCTGCTTCGATATGGTCTTGGCCGCATTGACACGGACGGCGAGGCGAAGTTCGTCATGAAGTCACTCGATTCGAGCAACTTGAATATTCGCGATGCGCTCATTCGTGTGGCGACATCCCGTGGATTTACAGAGAGATTGCTTTCACAAGGCGAGGTGTTGCCATGAAACTGATGCACGATTGGTCTTCCAGCCGCCGTTCATTTCTCAAAGCAACGGGTTTGGGAGCGGCGATGTTACCGATGCTCTCGGCGGAGCGGGTTGGCGCAGCCACGCCACCTCGACGCGTTCTCGTGATCGTATCCCCCAACGGGTGGGTGCACGACACCTTCGTTCCGAAAGGGCCTGCTGGTTCGCTGGCTGCGTCGGCGTTGCCTGCGGGTACAAGTCCGCTTGAGCCGCACAAGTCCGACATCAACATCATTCCCGGTCTTGAATACCGGAACTACAAATCGTTTTACCCGTCGAACGTCGACTACGTGGATTGTCACCATTCCTTGCCGCATTTGCTGAGCGGGAAGATCGGTGTGATGGGAAAAAACTCTTCCTCGCGTCCACAGGATGGCATATCGGGTTACCGGCCGGCCGGCGGCGGTGTTTCGATCGACGAGTGGTGGGCCAGTTCGCAGGTTCAAGCAGGCGCCAAGCTTGCGTATCCAAATCTCACACTTGGAATCCAGAATGAAAGTTGCTGCGAACCCACGATGGTACAGGTGTCCTATCGTGCGCCCGATCAACCCAACGCCATCGAAAATGATCCGTATCGATTGAACCAGCGTTTGTTCGCGAACCTGGCTCTCAATCAGGTCGACATCGATAGACTGAACAAAGAGCGAAAGAGCATTCTTGACTACGTCGGGCGCAACCTGACCGTCTTCTCAAAGAAACTGGGTTCCGAAGATCGACAACTGGTCGAACAACACCTCGAGTCCGTTCGCCGGATCGAAACGAATCTCCAGTCCAGTCTTTCGGTGGGATGTCAGCGTCCTGCGCTTGGAAGCGCCGTGAAGATTGACTCGAATGCGAATGTGCCGACTTTGATCAAGGCTCAGTTCGACAATATCACGGCGGCCATGGCGTGTGATGTGACCCGGGCGGGTGTGATTTCCTTGAACAACGGCGGTGGAAGCTGGTTCCCCGAATGGTTGAACAATCCCGATTTCAACGGCGGACCACTGGCTGGCAATGCCGGCGACAACCGGAATCATCATGATCTCGCGCACGCCTCGGGTGGCAACGCCGAGGCCCGACGGTTAAAAACAATCCTGGAAAATTGGTTCATGACCCAGTTCGCCGGTTTGATTGCTCGCTTCAAGGCCGTCAAGGAAGGCGCTGGAACCATGCTCGACAACACCATCATTCTTTGGGTCAACAACATGGGAACGGGTGACCATTCGTGGCAACACAATGTCTGGGTTACAGCCGGAGGCTCGGCGATGGGTTTCAAAACGGGTCAGTATTTGCCACAGGGCGAGTGGGCGACCAAAGGGTTGGAGGGGAAATGCGTACCACAGAACGGTGTGCTCACTGCAATTGCGAATGCGCTACAAGGCGCCAATATGACGTCATTCGGGGATGCTCAATTCGGCGGTGAGACAGCGGGGTTGCGCGCGTGAGGCCGCCGGTCGTGTTTTCGCGTCGAACGGGACTCAAGGCAGCCGTCGCGTTGGGGTCTACAGAGTGGGCGTCGACGGCTCACGCCGGCCCGAAGTGGCGTTCACTTTGGAATGGCGTTGATCTTGCGGGTTGGTCAACGTGGGTTGGGATACCCCACCGGTCCCGAACGGGACTTGATCTTCCGAAAACGCCGGACGGCAATTACGCCGAGCCGCTGGGTGAAAACAAGGATCCCCGCGGTGTTTATTCGGTGGTGAAAGTCGATGGGCGCAACGCGCTGCGGATCTCCGGAGAATTGTTCGGTGCGCTCACCACGGAAGCGTCATTCTCGAACTACCACCTCTATATCAAATGGCGTTGGGGCACGGCGCAGTGGGAACCACGTGCTACGGGTGCCCGGGACAGCGGCGTTTTGATACATGCGACCGGAGCGCACGGTCAGTCTGGTCCAAGTCACAACTGGATGCGCTCGATCGAGTGTCAAATACAGGAGAACGATTGTGGAGATCTCTGGAGCGTCGGCGGGGTTCGGATGAAAGCGCCCTGTCGGACGGTTGAGGCCGATGACAAGCCTGCACTTCGATTTGATCCACGGGGTTTGATGACCGATGTGCCGACTGGCGATCCGTCGCGCGAGGCTCGCGTTCGTCGTGGTGTCAATTCGGAACACCCGACTGGGAAATGGAATGTAACCGAAATTGTAGCCCGACGCGATACCGGTGAATTCAAGGTGAACGGACAAACGGTGATGCGCTACACAAACGCACGCGTGAACGTGAACGGGACGTCCACGCCCCTTGATGCCGGGCGAATTCAATTGCAGTCCGAGGGCGCCGAGATATTTTTTGCTGAGGTGCGCTTGCGGCCACT
>JAWXBF010000369.1:0-5655 GCA_034439895.1 Deltaproteobacteria bacterium | reverse complement strand
CCCAAGCGCGAAATAGGGACGATTTGCAAGGCGCAAGGCCCCGGCCTCGGCCCGGACAAAACCCTGGATGGGTACCACCGGCACACACGGCCCAGGCGCCGCCCCGTTCACGTAGGAAACATCAAACCCGTCCAAATCGGCTCCTTCTTCACCGGAACAGGCAACAGTCCCAAGCGGGGGTTGCACCACAATTGCGCCGCGGCCCTCTGTATCGTCGCATCGAATCGAGCCCGCCATGGTGGCAAAGGCAACACTGTTGTTGAAATAGGTTGCGACATCGCAAGGTGAGACCGCCTCGGCACGGCAACCGCGCCGTCGTACACCGCGGATCGTGTACGACCGGGCAATACATTCAAGTTTTGCAACGGCCGCTATCGGCGCATCCGTTCCACAAAGGCACGCGGCGTGATGATGGCGATTCCGGCGTGCTCGCCCAGGGTGAGTAAATCTTCGTCGCCGGTGACGATGGTGTCGGCCCGGCCCTCGATGGCCGCGCTCAGGATCATGTCATCGGCGGGATCGCGGCAAATGCCTTTCACGCGGCCGGTATCCTGAACAAGCTCCGCCAAGGCGAGCAGATCGGCGAGCCACGCGAGGGCTTGGCTGGGATCACGCAGGTACTTTCGGATCTTGGGCAACCGCAAGCCGGCTTCCGCCTCCGCGACGATGGCGTACGAGATCACGAGATCGAACGCGGACTGGGCCAGGAACAGCGCCACGATCTCGCCGGGCGGTCCGCCGGGGCGAATCGCGGCGCTGCTCAGCACGTTCGCGTCGAGTAGGAACCGGGCCACGCGTTACTTTTTCGTGCGAGATGGCCGCGATTTTGGTGCCCGAAGTTGACGACGGACCGTGCGCTGGGCACCGAGGGCAACATCCATCGCTTGTTCTTCGGAGAGTTGGTTTCCGGCTCCGTCTTGTTGCCGGGCCATAAACGCCATCGCATGGTGTTTGGCGAACCGGCGCATTTGTTCCAGACGCTCGATCGAAACCAGTGCGGCCAAGGGCTTGCCTTTGCGCTCGATGACGAACTCGTCGTGGCGAAGCGCAACACGATTCAGCATGTCGCCGATCCGGGCGCGAACGTCCATGGTGGAAACTCTTTCGCTCATGGGCGCACCATAGCAACTATCATAGTTGCGCGTGTTGCTTGGCGCCAGTGTTATCGCCGTTGTGTGCTCGGGGCGCGTTAACCTCGACGATCCGTTACCGTTTGCCAATAGGGAACCGATCGCATTGGGCACATCTTGTGCTGGCTAATCCGGTGGCTGGCGTCGCACCAGCCGCTTTGGCGAAGTCCCTGCGACGGTCGTTGATAGGAGTGAACGGAACGATGATTTCACGAAAAATTACGCTGGCTTGTGCATTAACCCTGTTGGCTGCCTGCGGATCCGCGGATTCCCGCAACGGGGGAGGTGCTGAGGGCGGCGGTGCCGGTAATGAAGGCGGTAAAGGTGGCGGTAAAGCTGGCGGAACCGGCGGTAGCAAGTCGGGCGGCACGGGCGGCTCGAAATCGACGGGTGGCTCGGGTGGGACCAGCAAGTCGGGCGGCTCGGGTGGCTCAACGGCAACCGGTGGTACGGCTGCGACCGGTGGTACGGGTGGCACGGTGGCGACCGGTGGTACGGGTGGCTCAACGGCGACCGGTGGTACGGGCGGCACGGCGGCGACCGGGGGTACCGGTGGTACGGTTGCTGCCAAGACCCGTGTTGACTGGGACTTCGAGCAAGGGATCACACCCTGGCGCAACGTACTTGGCAGCGCCGACGTGTTGACCTTGCCGCAACCCACCGCCAGCACGGCGCAGGCCAAGGACGGAACGTCGTCGCTGGCGGTTGCCATTGATGCACCGGCTGCCGAGCAGCAGGTTTTCGTTGGCATTCAGGCCGAACCCTTTATCTTGATGGGCGCACAAAAGAACATCAAGAAGGTCACGGGTTACGTCTGGGTGCCGCTCGATCACAAGATCGCCTACACCCAGATGTTCACCTTCAGCTTTGGCAGCACCGCCGTCAATGAGTGGCAAGGCGTCCCGCCAACGGGCGGCCTCGTGCCGGGCGACTGGAGCAAGTTCGAGATGGATCTCACGACCAAGTTCCCGGCGGGCTATCCGCTCGACAACTTGCTCGCCGTTGGATTCCAGTTCAACAGCACCGTGGCGTGGAAGGGTACCCTCTACATCGATGGCGTTGGCGTTGAATTGATGCCGTAAAGACCGGTTGATTTACTGACCCATCCAGCGGCGAATGCGCAAATCGACCAGATCCTTGCCGACCCCCCAGATGCGCTTTAATCCTGTTGATTTCGAGAAACCCGCAATGCGGGGACGACAACGCACGGTGACCGTCCGTGTGACGATTCCCTGCACCAGCATGCGGATGGGGAACTCGAAGTTCAGGAAAAACGTATCTGGCTTTAATACTTCGGGGACAAACAGGGCCCGCTTGAACAGGTAGGGGCCGTCGCTGCGCATGCGCACACCGTGCACGAGCCGGATCAGTGCGCGGATGCCAAACGACAACACCTTGCGATCCAGGCCATCGTTGCGGTCATCGTAGACCGAAAACACGACCTCGGCCTGGCCATCGCGGGCGGCGTTTCGTAACACAGCAATGGCGTCGGGTTCAATTTGACCGTCGGCGGGCATGAAGGTCACCCAGGATCCGCTGGCGGCGGCAACGCCGGTCTTCAACGCGGCACCGATGCCGCGGTTGGTTTCGTGGCGCTTGACGATGGCGCGACGGCCAGACAGGGCGCTTCGGGCGACCTCGGCGGTGTCATCGCGGGATCCATCATCGACGAAAACGATCTCGGCGTCGGGCTCGTTGGCGTCGAGCCATTTGCACAACTCGGCGATGACCGGTCGTACGTTTTCGCTTTCGTTGAAGGCGAACAGGATCAGGGTCAAGGACGGCGGTGCACTCATGGACGTTCCCGCAAGATCTTCGCGGGCGATCCGGCGACCACCGTGTAGGGCGGAACGTCGCGCGTCACCACGGCACCGGCGCCGACCTGCGCTCCGGCTCCGATGGTGACACCGGGCAAGATCACCGCGTTGCAACCGATGTCAGCGCCATCGCCAATCGTGACGGGCTTGAACTCGATCGGCGAAAGATAGATGGCGGTATCGCGGCCAGCCTCGATGTGTTGCGAGGTCAGGATCTTCACACCGGGCCCAATGCCTACTCGGGCGCCGATGACAAGGCCTCCCGCACTGTGAAAGAAACACTGCTGGCCAATCCAGCACGCGTCGCCGATCTCGAGGGTGTTCTTGTGGTAGCCCTTCAAGATCGTGTAGTGGCCGACGTAAACGTTGTGGCCAAGGCGCACGTTTTCAGGGTGGAAGATCAAGACGCCCGCCTCGAAAACACAGTCCTGTCCACAGGCGCCAAGTTCGGATTCTTTGAAGGCGCCGCTTCCGTGCGACCGATTCGGCATGGGGCGATGATATCAGGGAAGCCCTGGCATCGGGGATTGCAATGGCACACGCTGAAAGGGGATACTCCCCGAGTATGGAAATCCACAATGTGGTCATCTGGGGCGCTTCGGGACACAGCCTCGTCGCGGCCGACATCCTGCGTTTGATGGGTCAGTGGAAGATCGTGGGCTTTCTTTCCGATGTGGCGCTTCAACACGGCCAGGCCTGGGGCGGGGCAACGGTGCTGGGTGATGGAACGCTGTTGCGCAAGCTCGTCTCAGAAGGCGTCACGCATGCCTTCATCGCCGTCGGCAGCAACCCGGACCGAAGGCGGTTGGCACAGGGGTGTCTTGACGCGGGACTCGCGCTTGCGACGGCGGTGCATCCGCGTGCGATCGTTGCGGGTGATGTGAAAATAGGGCCTGGGTCAATGGTTGCAGGCGGTGCGATCCTCAATCCGGGCACCGTGCTTTCGAGCAATGTCATCGTGAACACGGGTGCGATCGTCGATCACGAATGCATGCTTGCGGCGGGGGTGCACGTTGGGCCGGGATGTCAGTTGGGCGGATGCGTGCAGATCGGAGAGGAAAGCTGGATCGGCATCGGTGCCTCGATCATTCACCAACGCAAGATTGGGGCGCGCACCATCGTGGGTGCGGGCGCGGTGGTCGTCGAAGATCTGCCCGCGGATGTGGTGGCGTATGGCGTGCCCGCACGGGTGGCACGAGCCAACACCCGCTAGGCGGCAGGCCTACGCCGCGTGCACGTCTCTGCCGATCAATACGTCCGCTGAAATACCAAGTGCATCACGCAAGCGCACGATCATCTGGATACTGAGCGGTCGGCGGCGATTCAACACCTCTGACGCGCGCGACCGACTCCCCAAGATTTCGCCCAAGTCAGAACGTTCCATCCCCTGCTGCTCCAAACGGAACACAATTGCATCAACGGGATCAGGCGGATCGATCGGGTAATGTTTGGCTTCATAGGCATCTACCAACGTCACCAACACCTCGAGATCGTCCGCAGCTGTCGTACCTGGACGTGCGCCCCAGAGTTTTTCAAGTTCGCGCATTGCCTGCGCGTGATCACGTTGATTTCTGATTGGTCGAATTTTCATGTTTGCGCTCCTAGAGCTTGGTCACGTCAACCGCGTCGTACTGCCGATGGGTACCAACGAACTTGCTCCAGACTGCCTGACCCGCAAACCACACTTTTACGACAAGCCGGTACTTGTTGCCACCGATGTTGAACACCACGCGCTCGTCGTCGATGACGCTTGCCGTTGCGTACCGTCGTTTGATATCCACCATCGATTTCCATGTACTGCGCCGAGTCTCTGCAAACCATGCCTTGAACGGGCCTTCGGAATCAGCGTGCCGTCGCCAGAAATCTTCCAAGGTTTTTCTGGCGATGACCCGCATTGTCTCGTCTTCCAAGATAGTCCGTTCCCATTTTGGGAACAACAAAAAAGATTCCAACGCTCCATGCCACGTCGGGACGATGTCCCGGGCTTCGGGCCCCCTTTGGGGCCGCCTGTCGCTAGGCGGTGCGTGGTCGGTGGCCTCGCCAGCCGTACCAGACGACGTATACGTAGCACAATCCCGCCACGAAGAACGATTTCTGTACGCCGATGGCATCGGCAACGAAGCCCTGAATCAGCGGAACGATGGCGCCGCCCACGATGGCCATGCACAAGATCCCCGATCCCTGACCGGTAAGCGATCCCAGGCGGGACAGCGCGAGGGTGAAGATGGTGGGGAACATCACCGAGTTGAATAGACCGATCAACAACACGGACCCCATCGCGACCGTGCCGGTGCTCGACATCGTCAAGACAATGAGACCCACGACAGCAAGACCGTGCCAGGCCAGCACCTTTGCGGGATTCCACTTTCGCAGCGTGATGGTGCCAATGAAGCGGCCGACCATCGCGCCTCCCCAGTAATACGATACGTAGTTTGCGGCCTGTGCTTCACCGAGGCCGGCGACACTGGGTTCGGCAAGGTAGTTGACGAGAAAGCTGCCGACGGCCACTTCACCGCCAACGTAGGCGAAGATCCCCACAGCGCCGAGCACAAGATGTCGGTGTCGCCAGGCGCTGTCGTTGCGATCGGCGCCGGCAGCGGGAGGTGCAGTTTCAGCAAGGATCGGCAGGCGGAACAGAGGTATCGCAATCGCAAGAACGATCACGACCACGGCCAGGCCGAGATACTAATATTGAACCGCCTGGGGTT
>JAWXBF010000368.1:0-16006 GCA_034439895.1 Deltaproteobacteria bacterium | reverse complement strand
GCCAATTGACGCATTCACCAGTCTAGCCGCCGGATCAAACGCGTACGTCGCGGAATGGTCTAGCCCTCGTCCATCTTTGTCAACGATCGCCGTCGGAGCGCCGTAAGCATTTCGTGCAACCGATAGGTTGAACCAAGGCGACTTGGCAGCGCTTTCAAGGACAATCCCCTGCGGAAGCCCCAAAGTATCGTAGTCATATACTTGCACCGTACCGTTGCCGTAGGTCTCTCGCAAAACCCGTCCCGTTGCGTCCAGACCAAGCCGCCCATCCTCGCCCGGCTCGGCCGACCAATACGCGCCAATTCGTATTACGCGCCCCGCAGCGTCATACGTGGGTGTGATGTCGAACCCGTCCTGCTCGCGCGTTAGCAACAGGCCCGATGCACCGAGAGTTCGATTCTCGGTTGCCGTTGCGCCATCGGCGAATCGGCGCGTGCGCATTGTCTCGCGACCAAGCAAATCGTAGGCGTATTCAGTTCTGCCGTTCCCGGGTTCCGCGACCCAGGCCAAGCGCCCCTTGGTAAAAGTCCTCGACGCCGATTCGGGATGCGGCGTGTCGTATTGAAATCGGTAGTCGGTTGCGCCACGACGGACCTCGCCCGGGCCTTTCGATGTCAACCGACCAGCACCATCGTACCCATATCCAACGACCTGCCCCGCACCGTTTTCGTGGCGGATCAATCGATTGGCCTCGTCATATGCCATCGTCCGCATGCCGATGTCCGGATCGCTCGCCTCGACCAGCCGTCCCAACGTGTCGTACTCAAACCGGTGAATCGCTTTGCCGTTTTGCAGCGACATCGCTGTGATGCGATCTGCGGCGTCATATGTTGCAGTGACTTCCTCTCGCACCGTCGTGCCGTCTGTGGTGATGTCACGGTAGGTATGAACGATCCTATTGAAAGCGTCCGTGATGGTGGTGACTGAAGCCAAATCAGCGCCGGTGGTTACCGTCACATAGGGCTCGTAAGTCATTAGCTTCTTCGCGCCGTTCGGTAGCGTTTGTTCGAGAACCCGGCCCAGCGCATCTCGTGAAAAAGTTTGGATCCGCAGCCCGTCCGCTGGCCGAGTAACCGGGTAGGTTGCGCCACGGTGATAAAACCCCTCTGCGATCGAAATAACGTCTCCACGGGCATCCAGGTCCGAGAACTGAGTGATGATGAACTGGTCTCCGCTTAACCTCGTCGCCGACAGCAAGGATTCGCCCGCACCGTTCGCGACCGCAATCGTTTCGCGCCACCCACCGCTTGACGCTCCCGTATTCTGCGGAACGTCAGCGAGGCCGCGGTCAAATAGAAATGTCGTCGTCGTTGGACGCGGAGCGGTCCAATTGTAGTAGTAGCGAATGTGCGGCGCATGGTCGCCAACCGCCATCGCCACCACACGCCCCAGTTCGTCGTAGGTGATGGTTGACGTAACACGGTTCGGATCAGAAACGGTTGTGGGTTGTCCAACAACCTTGTCCCAGGTTGCAGACCATTCGAGGGGTGCAGACGATCCAGGGTTGACAGTTTCTCCCGAGGGATACAGCCCAAGCGCGTCATATGAAAGCATTCGACGCACACCCTCGGCGTAGACGCTCGTGGCGTTACCCCAAACGTCATAGCTTGACGCTTCCTGTACGACGAAACGGCTTTGGTTGGCTTTCGTGTCTACAAGCCAGGCTTCGTTGGTCAATACCCAACCCTTACCGACACCGCAAGGTTCTCCGTCGGCGGCTGTGGCCGGCCCTTTTTCGTCGCCCATGATCACGCGTTTGTGCTCGACAAGCGTCGTGCCGTCGCCTGCAAAAATCTTCTCCTCGCAAAGACGGTTGCGTACCCACGTCGCGGCATCGTCCGCAAAAACGCGGGTAATGATCTTTTCATCACCCGATCTATCGGATCTTCCGGTGTGCGTCTCCCTTACCGAGCGCGCCGATTCGTCCGGGGTGAATGTCGATACAGCCTCGACCGGATCGACTTGCCCTTCCAGGGTCAGCAGGCGCTGCGATCGCAAGAAAACCCGCCGTGTCAGCGCGTTGTTGGGAAGACCCGAAACAGGCAGGGCCTCCCATTGTGATTCGGAGCGGGAGAATTGTCTGCCACGTCCATCGCTGTACTCCAATGCGAGCGGTTGGCCGCGCAGGATCCGGGCCTCGGCGACGCCTTCGTGGAATGCGGATGTTTCGACAAGTGTGCGTTCGGGGGTGTTGCCTCGGGCAATGCGGCTGGCCTCCAGAAAGCCACCAAACCGTCGTTCTTCGCGATCCCAAAAACCGTCTCGTACGGTGAGCTCACTTATTCGTGCTGGCTGTCCCGATGCGAGTTCCGTGCGCGACGAAATCGGTATGGGAATGGCAGCCGGGAAAAATCGCGTCCAAGGGCGACCATCGTTTTCCGCCTTCACCAACAACTCGGTCGAAGCGGCGTACGAGAATACGGTCGTAAGGCCAAGGCCGTTGTCAATTTGCTCAAGCATGCCGGCATGCGTGGGTCCGGCGAGATCAAGCAGCCACATGGCACCACTGGACGACGACCAGACAATATCTTCAGAGCCGTTGCCGTTCAAGTCGGAGACGGTGACGACATCATTGACCCCGAAGCCTTGAGGTCGGGGAAGACTTGCGCGTTCGACCCCGAATGATCCGTTGGCGAGGCCTGGGTAAAAATGAACATTCGCAGATGTGATACGGATTAAATCCATTAGGCCGTCTCGATTGAGATCGGCAAGGCGGATATCCGCAAGGTTCTGAACGGCCGAGCCCCAAGGGTATTCGACCTTGGCGGACCGCACAAAACGACCAGCGCCGCTGCCAAGGTAGATGTTGGCCCAGGCATCCGTGAGCCAAACGACATCAGCAATGCCGTCGCCGTTCACGTCGCGAAAATGAAGATTTGCGGCGCCCGGTGCAACGAAAGCGTTGTCGGGATCGATGGGCGAACGGATGGTTTGTAAAAAACCCAGGGGACCATTCATTCCCACGTTGTATCCATTCGTCCCCGCGGTAAGCAGTTCGACCCGGCCATCGGCATCAAGATCTGCGAAGGTCGAACTGGATGAGTTCAGCGGTAAGAGCGACGTTCCCGGTACCTCGGTTGCGGCAGACCAACCGGTCGGAACCAATCCCCCGACAAGGGTCGAAACGCGCCACGTATTTCCGACGACCCGGATGAGATCGGGGCGGAGATCGCCGTCCAGATCGGCAATCTGTGCAGCATCGAAATCGACTTCGCCACCGGACAGTATTCGCGCCGCATCGAATCGGCCGCCTCGGTTTCGCCTCCAAGAACTCCCCCCTACTTCGACCCGCAAAAGATCGTTCAGGCCATCGCCGTCTACATCAGCAAGCGTCGTCCCGCGGGCGTTCAATACCCAGCCTTCGGGGTTCGAGATCTCCACCAATTGTGCGGCCTTGGGTTTTACGTATCCAAACGTGATGGCCGGCCATTGACCTTTTTCGCCCCGGCCCGTCATCGTGATTTTCGACAACCGGCTGAGTGCGAAGGTCGAATCGTACGTGAGGGCGTATGTTCGGAGCGTTTCGCCAAACGACGTGATACGAATAGAGGCCAACCGCTGCGATGTTTGAACTTCAAGTCCCGTGCGGTAGCTGACGACCGGATCGGGTCTAGGTTCGTAAACAAAGTCGGCGCGATAGGCTGATCCGGCATTGCCTTCGGGAGAAGGGCCCCATTGGATTTGCGACAGGTAAAGCTGGTTTTCGAGCTTCTGGTATGAATACGTCACGTGTTGGCCGCTCAGATCCTCGACATCTTCCACAAGCCACGTGGCGATGCCGGTCCCAAGCGCGCCTGCGGCAAGTCCCTGAATTCGCGACGAGACGACCGTTCCCAGCGTGTAACGTAAGCCGTTTGCATTCGTGACGAGCATTCCCGATCCTCTTCGTTGCACACGGAGGTCCTTGCCTTTCCCTTCCACCCACCACGTCTCGGGGGTGTTCGCATCGGGAATCAATCGTCCTGCGCCCTCGATGCCGACAAGTTCCAGTTCATCGGTAATTTCGTACGCGGGAACGCCATGCCGAAGGCTACGGCGTATGGCAATTTCACCGATGGTAAAGCCAAGTCCAATCGGGCCGTTGCCCAGCTCGCCACTGTAAGAAATCGCCAACTCAGGTCCGAATCCACCTCGGCCGCGCGGCAGTTGGATAGGGACGCTGTAGGACACCTGAGCCGAAAAGACGTTGAGCGACGCCGCGTCGGCAAGACCGCGCACCGAGCCGGGGCCATCGGGTAGTTTCAGTTTCGAGGCCGACACCGCCCCCGGCATCGGCCCCTGCAACGCGAAGGCTTGTTCTGCTCCGGCGTGTAGTACGATTATCGCAATGATTCCGCGGATGGATCGGTGCAACCGCAAGCGACTAGAGTTCGTCATGGAGCCTCACGCGTTTTTTTAGGTGTCGTCAACGGATAGGTACGTGAATCGCAACAGGATATCCTCGATCTTTGCGAGATTCACGCCGGCAAGTGCCGCCTTCGGAATGAAGACCACATAGTCTCCGTAGAACCCGTACCCCGCCATTTCGGCTGAAACACCTTCGTTGAACGCATCGCTCTCGAACATGGATCTGGGAACATTCAAGGGCGCAAGCACGGCAGCATCGGTAAAATCCGCCTTCTCTTCGGCGCCACCAAGGGAAGCAGGATCCAGCAGGTTCTTCGACGGCTGGATCGACGCCGACTGAACCGCACCTTTGCCTCCGCACAGTTGGCTGGAAAATGTGTTTCGTTTTCGGATCTGCACCGGTACACGGGTTGTTCCGGGTGCGACTCCATCGCCCACAATCGTAGCCGTCACCTGCCAGATTCGCTCTGCACAACGGTTCGGCAGTGACGTTCGACTGAGGCCTCGTGTCGTTGACGTCAGTGAAAACGAGAACCCTTGCCCCAAGTATTTTCCGACAGAGCTGCGAACTTCGGCGCCGGTTGACGAAAGCTCTGCCGCGAATCCCTCGGCGGACGAGATGTTCCGTATTCCAGTTGTAGCCCGACTGTTGTCCGCTACCGCCAACAAATCGTCCCGCAAGGACAATACCGCAATAGCCTGCGCCGGCCGAGCGCCACTAACCCGAAGGTTGTCCCGCTGTTGGTGCAAAGCTGTCAAAGCGGCGGACAATTGGACCGGATGGTTGGCAGACACAATGTTCGAGCGCTGCATCAGTGTTTGTTGCAGCTCATACTCCACCGCCCGCAATGCGAGATAGCTTAGGCGTTGCGCCCATGGGAACTCACGCTGGAAGGTTTGCACCTTTTCGTCGAACCAAAAGTGATGCGCGTACCCGCCCCAATTGCGCTCGCGCTCCTTTTTCAGCACGGCGACGCCCTCCAGGATTTTTTGCAGATTCGCCCGCTGCAAGTTCGAGAAGTCGATGAGTGCGCCATCGACCGCCATCGCTTGGGTTTTGATCGCTTCGATCTCTGTGATGATTGCGGATTTCTGGACATCCGCATCGTTTAAACATGCAACGAGATTCTCGTTTGCAGAGAGGTTCTCCAAGAGTGTTGCGTATTCGGTTTCTGCCAATTTCAGTTCGTCATCAAGTTTCTTCTGTTTTTGACGGGCACTTGAACCGAAGAAGGAAAGAGCGCCTCCGATGAGGGCACCTGTTGCGGCTCCGATGCCCGCTCCCACCACCGTTCCTGCTCCAGGCACCACGCTCCCACCGATTGCTCCGAGACCAGCGCCAATTGACGCATAATGGGTCGCGCCTGACAACGCCCCTTGGGCGGTATCGGCCACGCGCTCCAAATCGCGAGCGAGCTTTTTGGCGTCGCGCCACGCTTCTCGTTGTTTGTTGAGCGTGTTTTGCGCGGCAAGGCGCATGCTGTTGTTGTCGATCTTAAGCTGGCACAGCTCCCAGGTTTTCTCGAAGCTCACTTCCGCCGTTTGTAGTCGGGACAGTGCCGTGTTTACTTCTTGTTTGGCGGTCAGGATCCGGGCCGCCGCACTGCCAATCTGGCCGCGGTAGCACGTGGGATCGAACTTGGGCACGGGGACATACGATCCACCAAATCGTGATTCACACGCTTGTTTTGCTGCCTCTTGTTCCGCGGCGGGAACCAGTGCCATGCCTTGATCCGCCCATAGCTCCGCAGCATCAAATGTTTTGCCACCGCAGGTGACACCCGCGTCGATACCAAGGGTTTTTAGCGTGATGGGAGACGATTCGAGGGTAAAGGTGTCGACAAGATCAAGTAGCACCGCAGCACCGCCGGAACTCCCTGAGATGCAGGTCTTGATGCCATCGGTGACCTGCAGACGATTCGAGCTAAATGCAATCTTACAGAGTTGCAACTTCGCCGCCCGCTCGTCGAGGCGCGCGTACAACGGCGCCTGTATCCCATCGGGCGACGTGGCAGTCCCTGCGCACATCGCATCAACGTGACAGCTTTGCGGATAGAATTTACCGGCGTCGATATCTTTCCAAAGTTGGCTCGCTGTGGTGCCTACAAGCCCACAGGCGTCGATTATCGGTTGACCGTACTGGCGTTCGAGATCTTCAATGCGAAAGCCCATTTGCATGCGCTGTTGTTGGTCTTGAACGTTCGCGTTGCGCGACTCGATCCATGCGGAGCGTGCGGTTGCGAGTGACGCACTCGTATCGACGACGGCTTTCTCGGCTTGCTCCAGCAAGTAACTGGATGCCGCGAAGAATCGGCCAACTTCACCCTGCACATCACCGAAATAGAGCGGCGTATCCTCGTCTTGGATCCCAAGCGGGTTGCGACCTTGCCGGTAGAGCTCCGCTTTTTGTATTACGCTTGATCGTGCAGCGACGAGCGCCGCTATCGATTCGCGCCATCGGGCTTCCCAGAGCGGGGTCGTTTTGCCTTCACAGTTTGCCACGTTGCTCGCGCAGGCCTCCACTGCCCGGTTGTAGGTGCTGTGTGCGAGGCCTTGGATGAGTGTCGTCGAGCGAATGCTTTCTGCGTAGCGATCCAGAACGGATTGCTTCTCAATAGCCGAGGAAACGCCGTAAACTTTGCGTGAGTCGTCCGACAGGAAGGCCGATACCAGATTCAGGTGATCGGCCAGCGCAAACAGCAAGGCCGGTGCCAACCCCGCTTTCTGGTCGTGGCCAGCGTTTCCAAGCTGGGCGGCGCGAGATGCGAGAGCAATGTATTTGGTTCGATAGTCAGGCAGCGCTGTAGAGCCGAAGCTGGTCCATTCTGAGACCGCCCCGAGCGGCGATGAGATCGAATCGGCGGCGATCAACCCCCAGGCCCGCTCAAGCGCATCCAGTGCCTTCGGATAGGTTACGGCGGTTGCATCTGCTCCTTTACCTTCGCCGAGAACGACTCTGTTGATTGTCTCTTCAGCCACACCTTGGCGCGCAATGAAGGAATGGACCTGCGCCCATTGCGCAAGCAACCAGGCATGGTCAGTGCCGAAATCCTCTTGGCGTGAGATTTCAAGGGCGGATAGAAAATTTCCCATGCCGACACATTGGCTGGCGGCGAGGAAGTCATCGCCGCCAAGCTTGGCTAACAAAGAACCGAATCCGGCAGAGGGCACTGGTGGTGCAATTCGGCGGGTCTCGGAAAGGCACGATTGTAACAATGTGGAAAGCCCATTCGAGGTAGGCGCAAACAGAGGGAACGCGCCGCCGACATCCTTGCTCGAACAAAGCGTCTGACCCGAGTTCACGTCGACTGCTGCGGCAACATAAACCCGAGCCGCAAGGCTCGAGCTTGCGCAGACAAATGATGGCGGTGGCCAATACGTCGCTCGGATGAGACTCACCCGTTCGGGCGCAAGCCAAGCCGAGCGATCACTGTGTTGCAAGGTGGAGGCGAAGGACTCAACCGGCACGAAGGCCGGCCCAGCCGCACAGATCCCAAGCTTGCAGGTCGTCCCGGGGCCACAGGTGGAATCCGCAGCACAAGTGGCAACAGAAGCATCGGGCGCCAGGGAGAATCGCCCGTTCCAGTTTACCGTCATCCCAAGTTTACCGTCCGGTTTAACTGTTCCAACCACGGTGAACTTGAAACGCCCTTCCAATCCACCTTCTTTGGGGTTGCGCTTGATTTCGTCCTCGTTGGTGGTGAACGCGGCGATGCGCCCTGACATGCGGAGATCGACTGCGGTGGGCGCGTAGTACTCGAACCGCTCCGTCGCGCCTTTCGAGCGAGACACCGGCAAGATGCCACTTTTCGACACCAACCGTGTTTCATCGTGAAGGACGATTCGACCATTCGCGGATACGGCCCGTACCGGAATAACGATCGTCGCGCCATCGGGTGGGGTCAGGTGGAGCAGTCCACGGTATCCACCGTCCGCTATCTCCGCCGCCGGAGTCCATTCACTCGGGCCGACGGGCGCGTTTCGGTCGCTGTATTGCACCGTCAATCCAACCGGCGATTGCGCGATGCCTTCTGACAAAAAGCGCACGGTCCAGGTGCGATTGGACGTAACGATGGCACCAGGAATAGGTGATACGAACACTCGGGTCCGCCAGAGGTTTGTGCTGGCGCTGTCATTGGGGGCGGCGAACCATCCCTTTGCAGCACAAAACTTTTGGGGAGCGGCGTCCGCGCAGCGGATTTGAAGACCCGTCCCAGCTTCCACATTCACCAGCGGGAGTCCGGCCGCGCCGGCAATCGTTCCTTTGAGTTCGATGTCAATTGGCCGCTCTTCGAATATCGGTGCAAGTGGTACGTTTGGGGCGTTGTCGGGCAGGGCGATTTCAAGGACGGAAGGGTAGGTCGAAAGGATGGGCAACACATCGGCGCGGGCCGGCGGAGCGGCGCAACGACCATCACAATCGCAAGCACCGCTGGCGCCGCAGTCTTCGTTCGTCAAACAGGCAAACCGACAACGGTTCGTGGCGCCATCACAGTGCGCGCCCTTCGGGCAGTCGGTGTCTGAACCACATTCCTCGTCCAGCGTGGCTGCGCTTTGCAGTCGGGCGTAAACCCGGCCACAAGCGTCGTCGGGTTTGATCTGGTTTGGAATGCATTGGCCGGCACAACTGCAGACATTGTCACCTTGGCAATCCGAATTGGCCGCACATGCGAAGGCGCAAACGCCGCCGGCCACCAAATCGCAATTCATTCCTGTCGCACAATCCTGCACCGTGTTGCATGGCCTGCCTGCAACGGATTCAAGTTTGTCGCGGGTTCGTTCTGTGCAGGCGAACGGGTCAACCGAGACAACGGTACTACCGTCGATGCCGCCATCGACATCAGCGGGGTTGTTGCGCCCGCCACCGCAATTCACGGTGGCGACTACGCATCCCAAGGCAATCGCGCAGAAAAAGGATGCGTTGGACCATTGTTTTTTCATGTTATTTCCCAATTTTGTTACCCACTGGCGAATCAACGACACCCCTGCGCAACGGGCTCATTCACGGGGAAGAAGTCACAGTTACAGAGGTGATTGCAGTTCTCGGCATTGCAACCGGAAAATTGCTGGCAATTTGGACAAGGAAACACACATCGATCAGTCGGGAAGGTACATTTCTCTGCGCAGTCGTAGCGAGAGCAACTGGACGCTTCCCACAGTCTAAAGAGGAAAATGCCACAACCGGGCACGTCGTTGGTTCGGTCGAAACCGTTGGTGCGCCAATACGTCGTCGCGGGCTGCTCCTGTTCCTCTCGTTTGTCGCAATTGTAGTCGTATCCTTGTCCCCCGGGGATCGGGGCCTTGAAGAAAGCCGTCTGATTGGGTCTGACGTTGGCTTCGCCGTCGTTGCAATCGCCGCCTCGGGCTGCGAGTCCGGCGGGAGGCATCGCGCCGCACAGCATGCGCTTGGTTTTGCTGTCTGATCCGAAACTATCCCGATCGTCGTCTATAGAAAAAGCTGAACAAACGGCCGAAATGCATTGATCGGGGTTGCCACACGTCTTGCCATCCGGTTTCCTGCAAACCGACTGTCCAGCCTGAGAGGGATTTTCGTAGCACGCATAGTCTCCGATGCATTGCGAGGTCGCATTGTTGTCAGGACCACTGAGCAAGGGTTGGCACGTGCCCTTGGTCGTTCCTCCACAGGTTTGGCAGCTATCTTTGCAAGGTTGATTGCAACAATAACCATCCGTACAGGCCCCGGTGGCGCACTGGGCATCATCCACACATTCGATCCCGGCTGCCTGTTTGCATGCGCCCATGCCGTCGCACGCGCGCCCGGTTTCGCAGGTGCCGGGATCAGAAGACCCCTTTTCTACAGGTTGGCAGGCGCCGGTCTTGGCTGCACAAACGGAACAGGTTCCGCAAACCGCCACACCACAACACACGTTGTCGACGCATTGACTGTTTGCGCATTCCGAATTGGACCCACACGTCGCTCCGAGCAATTTGTTGCCAACGGGCGCCGGCCCATCTGAGCCGACAGGGCTTCCACCTGAACCCACCGCTGCATCTTTTTGACTTCGTACGCCACCTGAACCACCCGAGCCGTCCGTAGCGCCCAACGTTGCGTCAATTTCGGGTGTCACGATGGCACTACCATCGGGGATGACGGCGTCACCGCCATTTGAGCAAGCGGTGGTGGCGACGAGGCACCAGAAGGCTAAGGCATTGTTTCGGACGCGCATGGCCCAGACGGCTAACTCAAAGAGGCAGGCTTGTCAACGGAGCGCTTGCCCCCTCCGCCGAATCGGTGGTACGGCTCCGCTCACGCCAAGGAACTAACGCCCCACCTACTCCGCAGCGATGCGCTGACCCTTGTCGTTGTACTTGACGCCATCTTGCAGCACGAGCTTGATGTTGCCGCGTTGCAGACGAAAATCCACGCGTCGGTTGGCAGCAAGAGCGGCCGCTTCGCTGCCGCTGGCCAGCGGATCGAGTTCACCTTTCGGCACGATGGTGAGTCGGTCCTTGGCAATGCCCAGGGTCGTCAGGTAGTTGACCACGGTGCGTGAGCGCTTCTCGGAAAGGGCGACGTTGTACTCGGGCGTGCCGCGCTCGTCGCTGTTGCCTTCGACAAAGATCGCCACGTCGGCGTACTTTTTCAAAATCTGTCCGGCATCGCCAAGCGCCTTCTGCGCCTCGGGCAGCAATACGGCCGAGTCGAGCCCGAAGTGAACGCGGGAAAGCTTGACGAGCGCTTCTTCCAGCTCACCCGTCACAACTTCCGACTTGGTCGGGCCAAGGTTGCGGTCCGCGCTGCTTTTACCGGTCGTGGACGACGCGGTATCGGTGGTCGGGGCGGTTGCACAGGCAGCGGTCAAAACAAAAAATAAAACGACGGGCTTCATCATGGATCCTCCGGGGCGGAAGTTGGCACGTCAGAAGCCATCCATCACTAGATCTCGCAACAAAATGTGCAGCGATGTGCACTTTTCCACATCCGGCGAGCCATTCCCCTAAATCTGCTGACGCGTTCCGTCGGCAGTTCGCTCGCAACCCGTGTCAGACACAGCCCGAGAATGCGTTTATCGGATAACCTGCCGCCGCAACCCAACCACATGCTTTCACTTCTACGCGTTTCTGGTTTTGCCCTTATCGATTCTCTCGAGATCGAACTCACGCCAGGCCTCACCGTCATCACGGGTGAAACTGGGGCCGGCAAGAGCATCATGGTCGAGGCGCTTGGATTGCTCCGCGGCGGTCGGGCGCGGGCCGAAGTGATCCGGGGCGGAAGCGACACCGCGCAAGTCGAGGCCATCCTGGATCGCCCGGGAACCGATTCCGACGATGAGCCGAATACCCTCGTAGCCCGACGGGTGATTGCGCGCACGGGACGCGGTCGCAACTATCTGGATGGCCGCCTTGCCACCGTGGCCGAGCTAGAGGCGACCGTGGGTGAGCTGGTCGACATCACCTCGCAGCACGATCAGCAATCCTTGATGGATCCAGAGAGCCAGCGTCTGATTCTGGATGCGTTTGCAAAGAACGAAGAGCTGCTGCAACGAATGGCCGCCGCGCACGTGCAGCTGGCGACCGCGCGCGACGAGCTCGGACGGTTCGACGCCGATGCACGGGGTCGCGGTGAGCGAGAAGATTTTCTGCGCTTTCAACTCAACGAGCTGGAAGCCGCGGCGTTGCAACCCGGCGAGGATGAAAAACTCCGCCTCGAACGAGAGAGGGTGCGTTCGGCCGAAAAACTTCGGGCCGCAGTGGCCTTTGGTGAGGAGGCGCTCTACGGAGCGGATCACGCTGCGTCCGCGCGCATCGCCGCCGTTGTTCGCGAACTGGAACCTCTTGAGAAGATCGAACCTGCTTTTGCGGGCATGATCGAACGCCTTCGCGATGCGCGTGCGCACGTCGAGGATGTTGCCCGTGAACTTTCCCGCATCGGCGAAGTTTCGGGCGATGCGGGTCGTCTAGAAGAAATCGAGGAGCGACTTTACCTCGTCTCTCGCTTGACACGAAAACATGGTGGTACGATTGACACGGCGATCGCCAATCGAAATGCGATTGAAGTCGAGCTTGCAGCTTTGGGCAATTTTGACGAAGAATTGCAATCCCGACGCGAGGCGCTCGATTCTTCGCGCCAGACCTCGCTCAAAATTGCCGCCGCGATCACGGAGGCGCGTCGCAAGGCCGCGCGCGCACTGTCACCCGCCATCGCCGAGACCATGCGGGAATTGGGCCTTGAGGACGCGCGTGTCGACATCCGGGTCGAACCGCGTGCGGCTCGCGACGAAGCGGTGGCGCTTGGCGTGGACGGTGCTGACCAGGTCTGGTTCGAGTTCACTCCCAATCCCGGTGAGCCCGGAGGACCGCTGTCGCGCGTGGCTTCGGGTGGCGAACTTTCGCGGGTGATGTTGGCCATCAAGCGCGCGCTCGCCCACGCGGATCGGGCTTGCACCTATGTATTCGACGAGGTCGATACCGGAGTAGGTGGCAACGTGGCCGATGCGATCGGTCGCAAGTTGAAGGCTGTCTCCGAGACGCGGCAGGTGCTGGTGGTGACGCACCTTCCTCAGATAGCAGCGTTCGCGGATCGACACCTGATGGTTCGCAAGCGCGTTCGCGACGGCAGGACCGTGGCCGAAGTCTTTGACCTGGACGCCAAGGGGCGTCAGGTGGAGTTGGCCCGCATGCTGGGTGGGCACCCGCCGTCGGACGAAGCCGTGGCGCACGCCGGTCAGTTGCTGCGAACCCGCGCCCAACCCAAGAAATCCTCCGCCACCACCCGCCAGCGGAGAGCCTGAGCACTGCGAAGGTCGCGCTTTCACCGACGATTCTTGACGACCGGTGGGTTGCATGGTCGTCTTGTACGGTGTCGAGCAATCGCAAACCGTCCACGCCGCGAAAAAGACGCTCCAAGTCAATGGCGTCGTCCAGCTCCGTTCGCCTTGGACTTGTCCTCGCGGGCCTGACGGCCGTCAACATCTACGTCTTTGCCTTCAAGAAGGACATGGCGGTAACGGGCCTGCTTGAGGCCTCGTCTGTCAACGGTCGACTTGATCCTGAACAGCCGAAACCTTTTCGCGAGGATGAAGCCATTGCGCTGGAGTCTGACAACGCCTCCGCTCCCGGTACGCTCGGTGGCACGACGACCGGTGAATCCAGCAAGAACGGGCGCGTGGTTGAAGGTGAGATCGGGAAACTTGATACGTTGAGTGTGCTGTTGGCGCGCGAGGGCTTCGAGACGGTTGCCTTGACGGTCTCGTCAGCCCTTGCCACCAAGCTGGATCCGCGGACCATCAAGCCCGGCGACAAGTTTGTGCTGACCTTTGATGCCGAGGGGGCGCCCGAGGTGTTTGAATACAGGCCCAATCCGGTCGATGCGTATATCGTCACACGCGGTGAAAACGGCGTCTGGAACGCACGCCACGAGCAACGACAGCTTGAAATCCGAAAGGTTTCCGCCGGTGGTACGATTCGATCGTCGCTCTACGGGGCTGTGCAAGATTCGGGTGAGTCGCCCGGTCTGGTGAGCATGCTGGTTGATTTGTTTGCGTGGGACATCAACTTCTACATCGATACGCATCCCGGCGATCATTTCAAAGTCGTCATTGAGAAGCAGTACCTCGACGGGCAGTTTTATCGCTACGGCAAGTTACTGGCTGCGGAATACGGCGGCAAGGTTGGAACGTTTCGAGCCTTCCATTTCAAGGATGGCAATCGCGATGCGTACTTCGACGACAAGGGACAATCCATCGCCAAGTCGTTCCTGAAAACACCGCTGCGTTTCGTTCGCATCAGTTCCAAGTTTGACCCAAAGCGCTTTCATCCGGTCTTGCACACCACGCGTGCGCATCAAGGTGTGGATTACGCCGCGCCTCGGGGAACCCCGGTCTGGGCGGCTTCCGACGGCAAGGTCCTTGAGGCGCACATGAAGCGCGGGTCCGGGAACACCGTGGTGATCCGCCATTCGAACGGATACGCCAGCCGCTATTACCATCTCGACAAGTTCGCCAAGGGATTCGCCGCGGGACAAAATGTGAAGCAAAAGCAGGTCATTGGCTACGTTGGCACCACCGGGCTTTCGACCGGACCGCACCTCCACTTTGGTCTGACCCAGAATGGGAACTTTGTGGATCCGCTCAAGTTAAAGACCTGGCGCGACAGCCCGGTTTCGAGGCGCGCTGCGTACCTCGCGACCATCAAACCCCTTCTTGGTGCGTTCGAGAGCTTGCAGACTCAGCTGGCCAGCTCTGGCGTGCCCACCGCGGGCGCGCAGTAGCAACAACGCCGCAATCGTTTCGTCGGTTGGTGTCCTTTTGTCCATTGGGTATACTCCTCGCAGCCGTGGGTGGTGTTGATGCGTCTCTTACTCGGAATCTGTAAAGGTCTGGTCGTGGGTGGTGCGCTGGGTTTTGCCGCGCAGCGGATGGGTATTGCGAGTGGTAGCCTTGCGTTCATACTTTTTGCCGCGATCGGGTTTGCAAGTGGCGTGGTAGCGGGCAAACCGATCTGGCGTCAGGAGACCCTGTGGACGCCGGTCATCAAGGGCCTGTTCGGTGCGGCGATCCTGTCGCTCTTGTACTGGGGCGCCCGTACCTTTATTGGCTGGCTACCCGTTCCCGCCATTGCGGCCCTGCACTTGGATGGAGGCGCCACGCTGGGAAGCTCGCCGGTATTGCTTGGACCGGCGCTTTCCATCCTTTACAGCGTGTTCGTCGAAATTGACGATGGCGGATCGGATGGCAATGAGAAACCCGCGAAGCGCGCGGAGTCAAAGCGGTGAATGATTCGTGGTCAGGGATAAAGGACGTGAAGTCCTCGACCAGCAGCGACCAGCTGGATCGCATGCTTGAGCACAATCCCGCTATCGTCTACACGTGCAAGCTTGGTCGGCTCTGGTCGTTTTCCTATATCAGCCCAAACGTAGCACGGATCCTTGGATACCAGGCACGTGAGTTGCTGGCCGATCCCAATCTCTGGCGCAGGTGCATTCATCCGGACGATCAAGCGGCCATTCCGCAACGGGGTGCCACCGGCTTGTTGGTCGACGATACCCGCGTGTTTGAATACCGATTTCGCCACCGGGATGGGCAATACCGCTGGTTGCGCGATGAGGTTCGGCTATTGCCAGAACGTGATCCCTTGCGCGAACCGTTCGAGTGCACGGGCTATTGCGTCGACGTGACGGCGCGGCGTCGCGCTGAAGAGGCGCTTGAACAAAGCGAGGCTCGCTTTCAAGCCTTCATGTACAACAGTCCGGCGGTTGCGTTCATGAAGGATGAAGATGGACGGCTTGTCTTTGTTAACCCGGCCTTTCTTCGCACCGCGGGGCTGGAAGGATCGGATTGGCAAGGCAAGACCGATATGGACTTGTGGCCGCCGACGCTTGCCCGTCAAAATCGCGCCAACGATCTTGAAATCCTGTCGACGGGTGTCCCCAAGGCCGTCGAGGAAGTGTTTCCGACCTCGAAGGGAAACCGGGTCATTTTCATGTTGAAGTTCCCGTTTCGGGACAATACCGGTCGCATCTTTCTGGCTGGCATGGGCATCGACAACACCGAACGGCGCATGCTCGAAGAGCGCATGGTTCGGACGGGCGTTGCACCCTGGATTCCAAGGCTCTCTTACGATGAACGCATCGCGTCCGGTGAGATCACGCCTCCCATCGCCGCATTGCCTCAGGGCAACGAAACGATCTTGCTGGTCG
>JAWXBF010000367.1:0-10680 GCA_034439895.1 Deltaproteobacteria bacterium | reverse complement strand
GCGGCGCTTTACGCGCTCTTGTTCATCGGGTGACACGCGTTCGAGTGTCGATTTTTTCGCTCGGCCGGTTTCAAGAGCGACCTGTGAACCGATTACACGACCAACAATATTGTTTGCTTGGTCTCGCGCCGAGTCAGCTTCAGTATTCGGAGGTGAATATTTCTCGTGAAGATCCCCGTGCCGTTTAGCCTCCGTTGAGCCGTGGTGGTATGTAAGAATTGCTTGCCATGCCATATGCCGAGCAGCTTCCGTAACATTCTGTCGGTCGTCAGGAAATTTACTGCCGATTTCCTCAGCAGTATCTTTCGCCCAGTCCGCAAAGCTGCCGGGGACCGGCGCTGAATCGATTGGTGCGTTCGTTGTAATAACTCCTTCGATCACCTGTAGAATTGATCCGCCAGGTGACATCGAGTTTGTGCTTGAATGTGTTGGCTTCGGAGTTGGGGCAGGCAACGGATTCCCGTTAGCATCAGTCGGGAAAATCGTCTTCAATCCTAGAGGATCAACCCACGACACCGGGCTGCTCACCACCACCTGATACAAACTCCCCCCATCCACATACCCCGCCGGGTCCTGTTGCATCCACCGGCCTAAGTCCGCCGAGTAATCGCGGTTGCGGAATTGATATAACTGGTTGACGTGATTGAACCGCCCGCCCTGGTGATACACATACCAGTAGCTGGTGTTCGTAATTGTCGCCCACGCAGCGTTTAGATCAGCCGTCTTTTTGCCGTAGGGGTCATAGACGAACCGCCGCGCCACGCCACCGCTGACATTGCTGATGCTCGTGACGTTGTAATTGGCATCCTGATGCACATACAGCCGGTCGGTGCCGAATGTGCCGTCCCAGTCTTCCACTTCCGGATCGGGATCAAGGTCTTGCTGATCAAACTGCGTGCGATCGCGTTCCACCAGTTCATCCACGTAGTACGGCGACCAGACAAATGTCTCGAATGTGCCGGCGCGAGCTTCTGCTTCAATCAATGAATAGTCGCTGGCCAACACCTGCCACCGGTCGGAGTAATACAGGTGGCGGCCCCAGATGATAACCTGCTCTGCTTCGTCTTCGTAAGCCTCTTCCTGCGTGCGCCGGCCCAGCGCGTCGAACGGGTACTGGGATTTGCCTGCCGGGATCTCGAACTCGACCATCCGGTTCCACGCGTCATAAACATAGCTATTGCTGGTTGACGTGGTGGTCTTGGTGTTGCCATTGGCGTCGTGGGTGACAGGAGAACTGGTGATCTGATTTTGCGCGTTGTGAGTTCGACTTTCGGTGCCGGCCGTTCCGGTGAGCGTGTCCCAGTTGCCGAGGGCGTCCAGATTCCACGATTGATATTTCACTTCTGGACTCACCGTGTCAAAAGGCAATCCGGTGCTGCCGTTGGAGTCGCTTAATGTGCCGCGTTGGAAATTTGTCAACCGATCCAGTGCGTCGTAAGCGCTGTTACCGTCAACGCTGTCCGCCGAATAAAGTTCGGAAAACGCTCCGCCGCCGCTCACGGCAACCTCTTTGTAGACGACGTTGCTGTTTCGATCGTATCCGTATTTGAATCGATCGAAGTCTGTGCCGCTGCTGGTCGTGTACCAGCGCTGATCGACAATTCGCCCAAATCGATCAAGACCGGTGTAGAGGTCGCCAGCGTCGCCGCCGGTCGTGGAACCAATGTAACTCAGCGCAGTGCCTGGCTCTGGACGACTTCGCTTAACGACAGTGTTCAAGCCGAGATAGCTGTATTCTTCCAGATGTGTTCCGCTTGCATTGGTTTCAGACAGGTAGCTGACGCGGCTGACGTTATTGTCCAGCCCGCTGCTATATTCCGAGTGCACCTTGCGGGAAGCGATGTCAGCAAGAAACTGGGGATATTGAGTGCTTATCAGTCGGCTGTGGTTGGTGCCGCTCGCCATCTCCGAGTAGGTATACTGCACCTTCTTGCTCGTCGCGGTTACGACCGCGCCTTGATGCTCCTGATACTCGGTCGTGAGTTGTCCCAGGCCGTTGTAAAGTTTTCGGACTTCGTTGACCACAACGCCGCTGGCTGGCACGCCACTGACGCGCGATGCGTAACTCTTGGCTTGGAACAAACGCCCGGCGGAGTCATACGTAAACCCAAACTCGCGCACACTCGCTTTGACTCCATACCCGACCGACGACGCATAATCGTTCGTCAACCGGCCCAGCGCGTCGTAGGTATAGTCGTGGGTATTGCCATTGCGGTCGGTCATGCCAATCAGTTCGCCCAGACCGTTATAGCCGTAAACCTCCTTCTCGGATGAGCTGGCGCTGCCGGACGACTTGTCAGGATAGCGAATTTCTGTCAGGAGGTCATTGCTGCTCACTGTGCCGAAATTAGTTGTTGCCAAGTAGATATACTTCGTTTCTTGAAACGTCGAACCCGGAAGCACAGCCTTCATCGTCAGCACATGGTCGCTGCCATCGTGCGTGTACTCGGTCGTTCGGTTAGTCGAACTGGTGGGCGTGTAGGGGGATGACGTGGCCGCTTCGACCGACTTGGAAAGGCGACCGAGGGCATCGTGACTTTGCCGTGTGACAATGCCGCGCGGGTCGGTGATGGTTTCAACGAATCCCAAGCCATCATAGGTGTAGGTGTTTCGCAGCGCCGCATCGGAGCGCGTTGGCACCGATGAAAGGGTGATGCTACCGGGATTGGCGCCGACATCGACGGTGTCGACCAGGCGGTCCGCGGCGTCATAGTAAAAGGCATTTTGCGAAACGCGCGCCGTAACGCCCGTGGTCGCCGTGCCCAATGCTCCGGTGCCCGTGGTGAGATGGCCCCGCTGGCGCGTGGTTTGCAGCGTGAGGTTTCCGTTGGCATCGAAAGTGAATTCGTTCTGTTCGAGGACCTTGTCGCCGCTCACGTCATCGGCTGCATCCCACGTTCCACTGGCCCCGGGGAGCGCATCATCGCTGGCGTCGGTCACATAGCGCCCCGACAACCGATTGGCTCCATCGAACGCGAATTTGGCAACCGGGCCATTGGGAACGCGCTGTTTCATCACGTTGCCGCGTTTGTCGAACCATAGGTCGGTCTGCAGGCTACCGCCCAGCGTGGAAGCGGTATCCGTGTACGCCACGCTGAAATGGTTGCTGCGGAACAGTCGGCCTTGCTCGTCGTAGGCGTAGGTATCCTTGCCGCGGCGCCGGTCATTCACCGCGCCGCTGGTAAACGTGATCGGATTGGAGATGCCGGCAAGCGCTGTGCCGACGTTGAGTGAAGCCGTGTCGGCATCGAATTGCTCAATCGCCGTGATGCGGTCGAGGTTGTCGTAGGACAGATATTGCGCTTGGCGTTGCGCGCTCGCGCTTTCGGTGCTGGGTGAGGACGTGGCTCCCGACTTGGTGGCCTGCAAGCGGTTGCGCCAATCGTAGACCAGGCGGGTCGCGCGACTATCGACGCTTCCGCCGGGAATCTCAACGACTTTTGTTACATTGCCGTCGCCGATCCCACCGCCGCTGATTGTGTCAGATGGATCGTCATACTCGAACTCACGTACCGTGGCGGGATCCCCGTACGGCGAACCCACCTGTTGACCGATAACGCGGCCGAGATCATCGAACAGCGATGCGTAAGTAGTTCCAGTCGGTAACGTGACGGCACTGTTCCAGCCGAGCGCGTTGTACGAGTACGTTGTCGCGTGGTAATTTCCGCTGGCGCTGTCGTTGCTGGCGCTCCCGAACTTCGCCTGTGAAGCGTTGTAGCTGCCGACATTGAAGTACGCATCAGCCTCGGCGAGTTCACCGGCATTACCCGTGATCCATCGGGCGAGGCGAATCACATTGCTAGAGGAAATCGTTTCCGAGCCTTGAGGCCGGCTGTTCGCTACGACGGGCGCGGCCGAAGTGAAAAACTCTTCATAAAATACCGGTCGGGACCCTGAGGAACTTACATAGGCGGTTGGGCGATATTCACGTTGAATAAAAATCGGTCCGGTTGTGGTGCCTGTGCTCGCAGCAAACCCCGGATAACTCCGGATTTCATGCTGGGCATCGTTGTAAACGACGTAAGTTAAATTGTCCTTGGCGTCTTCAATCTTCGTGGGCCTGCCAAACGGATCGGCCAACAGCACTTCAAAATCGCTCGTCAGCGCCAGCGCGGTCGGCAGGCCGCTGCCGCGTGTTGGGCTTCCCGTCGCCGCTGCGGCGTCCGTCACGTGCTTGGTCATTCCACCTGTCGCGACATTCCACTCAAAATGCTGCAAATAACCGTCGCCGTCCTTCAGCCATGCCACGTTGCCAAAGGAGTCATAAATGACTTCCTCGGTATCCGCAGCGGCACGTCCGTTGTTGCCCGCCGATACGGCCGGATAGGTAGTGGTGACTTTCTTGGGCTGATTCGTGCCGGTGTACCATTCGTCAAAGCTGTAGGAAGTCGTCTGGTCGACCGTTCCATTGCCGTCGGAATCGACCGCGACAGAGCTGATTGGGTAGGTCACGCTCCCCACGGTATCGGTGTGCGAGGTATAAGCATACTCCTTTACCAGCGTCCCATTGGCGGACGCCGAATACCCTTGCCGCACAAACTCCTGTTTCAAAAAGCTCTGACCCGTCCCGGTGGTGAAAAACGTCTGCACATGGTTTAGGCCGGTGGTGTTGGCGAAATAATCTGATGAGCCGTCATCAATAACCTGCAAAAAACCGCTGCCGCTGCTGGTTGACATGCCAGACGGTGCCACCATTAGGATCTGTCGCCCCTCTGAATCATATTGAAACCCGGTCAACCAACTGCGCGATCCACTGTTCTCGGTAAATTTCTCGAGGAGTGGCTGGCCATATCCGTTGCTGTACGCAACCAGCGTTCCGCCGCCGGCAAGTGTTTCGGTTGTTTTGCTCGACCAAGCGTTGTGACTTGAAGCAGATTGGCGGCGAACATATGTGTAGCCGTAGGTCACCAGACCACCGTTGCCTTCGCCGGACGCCTGCAGCGTGATCGATTTCACCCGTTGCCCGATATCGTATTTGAGGAAATAGTCGGCGAATGGAGCGATCTGAGCATCAGTGAGCGTGTCCACGGCATCGGCAAAAGCCGCCCGAACGCGCGCATAAGAACGAGGATTCAACACAATCCTCAAACCACGCGCATAGCCTTCGCCTCCCGCGCGATTGATGTAGTATCGATAATAGTAGTTATCGATTACGGCACCGACGCTATCCTTTATCACGGCCGACTTCAAATCTCCCTGCAAGCCATTCCCGCTGTTTGTTCCAGAACCGTAGTAGCTGTACTCCACACTGCGAACAGGGGTCCAATCTGTTCCGCCATTTACACTTCGCGAAAGCGTGATCGACGCGACCTGGTTGGTTGCGTAGGTGTATACGTATTGCTCGATCGTCGCGCTTCCGTCGCTTCGTTGCACTTTGAGTATCCGACCGTTGCTGTCATACCCGTCGATAGCAGGGACTTCGATCGTATACCCTGACGCGGATGTAAGCTTCTTGAACTGCCCTTTTCGTGCGCCGGTTGAAGTGAAGTCGTCGAAAGTGATGCGCGTGCCATCAACAGCCGTGAATGTAAACTCACTGCTTGCAGCGGTGAGGATCGAGCGATCAAAAAATCGGGCAGTATATGTGCTTCCACTTTGATCAAACCAATGAAACTGCAAATCTTGGGAAACAACGCCAAGCGTGCTTGTGCCGGTAGGTTTTTGAACGAATGGAAGTTGAGAAATCATCCAGCCCCTTCCGAGGTTGCTTTTGCTTGCCATGCCGCTAGGCGTATTCATCCAACTGCGCGATACGCCCCAATCCACGTCGAGCGCTGATGAAGTCAGGTCCGGACCATCAATCGCGACGACGCCAGAAGCATATTCCACATTTGCACGCCCCAACCCTGCCGCCGGCTCTGCACCCCCGTGATAATTCATTGCATAAGGCTTTGGGGGCAAGGTGTTACCCCTCCCGTTGACCGCACGGATGGCGGGCTCGTTTGGACCAAAGACCGTGAGTTGAATTTCGCCGCCGGTGTGACCACCAGGCTGCCAGACCATTTCAAGGGTCACCGTGCCGTTTGAAGCTGGCGTGTAGCTTGTAAAGTAGGTGAGCTCTGAAACTGGAGGGCTTGGTTGATCTGACCAGCGCGGTGTTGACGATGTTTGGCTAAACTTTAAACCGAAATCCACATCCGGGTTGCTATATTGATCAACAACGTTTGCCCAACTTCCACCTCCAGTGTAGCTGTAGGTAAACTCGGCATCGAATAAAGCGTTGAAGCCCGCATTTAATTGACCACTCGCTTGCAGGTAATAGGTAACGCCCGCTTGAAAGTAAGCATCAGGTGTCGTCGGAAAGGGAAAGACTGGCACGGTGTTTGGTGAAATCACCTGAGACCCAAAAACCACGGTGTCAAGTGCAACGTATCCTTCCGGAACTTCATCGACTGCGGAAAGGCATAGCCGCCGTTCTAACGCGTCGATGACACATGCTTCCAAAGTGGAACGTCGGCTCGCGAGAACCTTGCGACTCGATTGACGAGAGAGTGGGCCAAACATCGAAGCCTCCAGACGGTCGCCGCAAGCGGCAAACGAAGAAATGTTAATCGAGAGATTTTCCAATCGTTCTCGCCGCGCAACTTCTTCCCTTGCGCCCGCCCCAGACGAGTCCGCTCAGCATCGCACGAAGATCTCAGCTGTCCAGATAAATCCGGTAATTTTTGTCGAATTAATGCATTGCCCCGATTGCATGGATTACGGTGAATGCAACGGTCGGGCGGCGTGGGCGGAAGGCGTTGCTCCGCGTCCGGAGTTCATGTATCGCTCGGACATCGGCGTTGCGATCGACTTTTGCGGATTGCATGGGTTCGCACGGTTGTACCTCCACCACTCCACAAGGAGACGCGGCAGCGACTGCGGTCGCCACAAGGCGGATTTTCTCGGGTATCCGCGTCCTACTCAAAATAGCTATTTGCGGCGTCCATTTGACGGTTCTGGCTTGTTCCTTTCGATTGAGTCGCCGGTTGTCCGTTTTGCCTCAGATCGCTATTCGCTCAATTTCATCCAGAGTGATCGCGTCGTCCGTTCGGTCGTACAGCTTGGTCGTTCGTGGCGACTCGTGCGCGGCGATCGCCTGGGCGTGTTCGAGCGTGCCGCCGTTTTCGAGATACGCGGTGATGCCCGTCGCGCGGAACGTGTGGCAGCAAATCCGTTCGGCACCGATGCCGGCGGGCACGGCGCGGCGCTTGACCATGCGGAGTACATCGATCCGGCTCATTCGATCGGCGGAGAGTCTGGCGGACTTGCCGGTCATGGATCGAAACAGCGGCGACTTCTTGTCGTCCGCAAAGCCTGTCGCTGCCAGGTACTGATCCAAGTATTCTTCTGCCGTGTGATGCACCGGCACTTCATGAAACTTGCCGTTCTTTTCGTGCAGCCGGAACCAGCTTCGTTTTCCCTGCTGGTAATAATCGTCCACGTTCATGTTCACGACCGCGGAGACGCGCGCGAAGCTGAAGCACATCACGCCAATCAAAGCCCGATCGCGTAGACCAATGAGCGTGTTGGTTTCGATCGAATCGAGCAGTTGCCGCGCTTTGGCGGCGATGAGGACCGGGGTCTTCCCTTTCTTGACGACGTGCCGCGGGCCTTTCACCGACCACGCTGGGTTCACCGCGACGATGTGGCCGGTCACCAGCCAATCGAACAGCATGCGGATCGCCGCCAAGTGCTGCTTGACGGTCGGTGCCGAACGAATGCGGGTTAAGTGTTCGATGTACGCACCGATGGCGATAGGCTGAATCGTTGGCAGTTCCATTCCCCTCGCCTCGCACCAGCCGAAGAACTGCCCGATTGCCTGCGCGTATGCTTCCCGCGTGTTGCGGTTGCGAATCGTCGCGGCGAAGAACTCCGCGAACCGCCGTACCGCGTCGTCGCCGGCGCGGACGATGATCGACGGAAGGCCAAACTGCGCCATGCTGGAAAACTCCGAACGGGTGGGGAGAGAGAACGGGTTGTCGGGTTGGTTGTATTTACTATTATCACGATACATAACGTCCTTTATGATACAGGTGACTACTTCCCTCGCGCTTCGCCCAGCCGACCTTTGGAGATGTCGGCCACGAGAATCTTGTTGCGATCCATGATGAATGGGATGTCCAGACGATTGCTCACTTGACCGAGCACGTTCCGCAGCGGGCCGGATAAAAGCAGGCTGCCGACTTTGTTCAAGATCGGACTAATGGCTTCAAGGCGCAACCGTTTTTCCATCGCGACGAATTCGACGAGCCAGTACCGCCGCACGATCGGGTCGGTTAGCTGTGCCGCAGCGTGTGCGGACTGACGCGCTTGCGAATTCCTGCTCGCGTGGCCACCGCCTTGACGAGGTCGACGAGGCCAGTTGTCGAGAGTGGCTCGCCGGGTTTCTTCAGGCTCGGGAAGAGCAGGTCTTTGGGCCTATACTTTTTCCAATACGTCCGGAGCGTCTCGAGCAGATGCGCCGACAGCTTCACGATCCGCTCGCGTTGTCCCTTGCCTTGACGAACGTGCACCAGCATTCGCGCGCTGTCGATGTCGCCGATGCGAAGCGATACCAACTCGGATACGCGCAGGC
This sequence comes from Deltaproteobacteria bacterium, assembly GCA_034439895.1. Lineage (GTDB taxonomy): Bacteria > Myxococcota_A > Polyangia > Fen-1088 > Fen-1088 > JAWXBF01. Next base: position 2,123 of record JAWXBF010000367.1, on the reverse strand, counting down.
CTGCGCCGTAGGTGGTCATCAGCATGGTCCTGTGCCGCAGATTCCGCGTCGCATCGAACAGCCGCTTCAGTTCTTCCGCCGACAGCACGGTCGGAAGCCGCTGAGGCACTCTTGCACATGGCAGGCTGCCGTACTTCTCGTCACGCCCGAGCGTGACTCGATACAAGAACTGCAAGGCACACCGGGCCACGTTGTAGCGGGGCCAACTGGCTCGTTCCTTCTGCACAAGATGAAGCAGGTAGGTTCGGACTTCGTCAACCGTCAAATGCTCCGGTGATCGTCCGGTGTGCTTTGAAAACATCACCACCGCGTTGATGTAGGCGCGTTGGGTGTGCGGCGAGAAGTTCCTCAACTGCATGTCTTCGATCATCCGCTGACGAAGTGCCGTCATGCCGGCTCCTTCAGACGCTCGCGGTCTGCCCACTGTCAAAGCACGCTTCCGCGTCAGCGGGTGACCACGACTCGCAAAAGTATGCCATGTGAATAAACTACTGTTTTTGAGCGTACTTGACGGACATGATTAAAAGCACGAAAACTGCCCGCAATCGACAACCCCGGCAGAACGAGGTTTTTGGACAGAGGGGTTCCAGGCTTCGCGCCGGCCTTTATGCCCGGGTTTCCACACTGGACCAGCAGACCCTCCCCATGCAATTGCGAGCGATGCAGGAGTACGCAGGGCAGCGCGGCTGGGTGGTCGCGCTCCAGGTCGATGAAGTTGCCTCCGGTGCGAAAGAGCGTCCCAAACGCCGGGAACTGATCGACGCAGCCAAACGTCGTCAGATCGACGTAATCATCGTTTGGCGCCTGGACCGCTGGGGGCGTTCGGTCGTCGATCTTGTGACAACCTTACAGGAGCTGTCGTCGGTCGATGTCGGCTTCGTGTCGCTCAGTGAGGCCCTCGACCTCACTACGCCGAGCGGACGGGCGTTAGCGGGCATGCTCTGGCGGTGTTCGTAGAGTTCGAGCGTGATATCCTGCGTGAACGAGTTCGCGCGGGTATCGCCCAGGCACGGAGAGATGGCAAACCGCACGGCCGGCCAAAAACCGCCGCGATGATGGTCGGCCAGATGCGTTCGATGCGACGACGAGGCATCAGCAAACGCAAGATTGCGGCCGAGTTCGGCATCAGCCGCACCTCGGTGATACGCCTTCTGCGCAATCGCGTCGCCACCACATGATGCGGTGCTCGATGTCGTGAGCAACCGCCTCTTCCCCACCGCGAAGCGGTTTAGTTCAACATATTTTATCTGCGGTATCATGAAGCCATGTCCCCTCACCCCCACCGGGCTCTTTCCGGCCCATCGAACTCACCTGGCCGACCCGACGAACGGGATGAACGGGTTGGGAAAGCAACAAGTGGCGAGATCGTCCGACCGACCCGCCTGACCGAACAGCAGTTCTGGGCGCTGGCCGACATCCCCGCCGAAGCCGAGTGGTTCGCCAACATCCGCAACAAGCACACCCGCCGGGCGTACAAGCTCGACGTGCATGACTTTTTGAATTTCACCGGCATCGACGTCGTCGGCATCCGGGCGGTGACGCGCCCGCACGTCATCGCCTGGCGAAAGGACCTGGAACGCCGCCAGCTCTCCCCTTCCACCATCCGGCGAAAACTGTCGGCGTTGTCGGCGCTGTTCGGATACCTGTGCGAGTACAACGCCAACTACCTCAACCCGGTCAACGGCGTCGAGCGGCCGGCCGCCGATGCCAACGAAGGCAAGACGCCGGCGATCGGCGATGCCCAGGCCCGGGCGCTTCTCGCCTGCCCTTCGTCCGATACGCTCAAAGGTAAACGCGACGGGGCGCTGCTGGCGACGTTTTTGTATCACGGGCTGCGCGCGGAAGAACTGGTCAAGCTCAAAGTCAAAGACGTTCAGGAGCGGCGTGGCGTGAAGCATTTTCGCGTGCATGGGAAGGGATCGAAGATACGGTATGTGCCGGTGCATCCGGCGGCGCTGGATCGCATCGACGCCTACACGGCCGCGGCGGGTCATGCGTTGGATTTGGAGGGGGCGTTGTTTCGACCGACGAAGGTTGCTGCAGGTGCAATCATCGAGAAGGCCATCGCGTATCGGAGCGTGTATGACGTGATCAAACGCTACGCGGTTGCGGCGAATATTCCG
>JAWXBF010000366.1:0-2675 GCA_034439895.1 Deltaproteobacteria bacterium | reverse complement strand
GTGAAGCCAAGCGTGGCGCTGCGAAACCGGCTGAAGGCGCTGCGAAACCGGCTGAAGGCGCTGCGAAACCGGCTGAAGGCGCTGCGAAACCGGCTGAAGGAGCTACCAAATGAAAATACTGCTGACCGCTCTGATGTTGTTTGGGGTTCTTGCCCCGACGCCAGTGTTGGCTCAAAAAAAGGCTGCGGAGCCTGCCGAGGCCAAAGAGGGTGGCGAGCCCCCCAAGGTGCGGATTGAACGGGGCGCCGGTGGCAAAAAGGTTTACCGAATCGAAGCGGAGATCCGCATCGAGGGCAAGATTCAAAAGCCCGAGGCTTTTTACGTCCTTCAGAAGTCTGGGATCAACTACGACTGGCAAGAGTTAAAGCAAGACTTCTTGCCGAAGATCGTCGAGAGCGTCAAGCGCGGTCCATTCTGAGATTGATTCAGGGATTAGAGGAAACAACATGGCCAAAGCGGAACCCAATAAATCGACAGGATCAACCCCGTCTCAGGGTGCGAAACTTCGCATCATGCGCATCGGCGTCATCCAGGGCGGCCGCATCGTCGAAGAGAAACTGGTCCGAACGCGCGAGAACATCACCGTTGGCCAGTCGGCGAAGAATATGTTCGTCGTGCCATCGGACGCACTCCCGCGCACGTGGATGCTTTTCGAGGTCACCCCAACGGGATACGTAGCACACTTTGCCGAGGGCATGGATGCACGCATTGCCGTGGGCCAGGAGATCATTTCCTTTTCGCAGCTGAAGCAAACCGGCAAGGTCAAAAAGACCGGCAACGCTTACCTCTTGCCCCTTGACGAGCGATCGCGCGGCAAGATCACGATCGGCGAGATGACGGTTCTCTTCCAGTTCGTCACGCCACCACCACCGCAGCCGAAACCTCAGTTGCCGGCGTCTGTTCGCGGCTCCGTTGTTGGAAATCTCGATTGGTTTTTTACGACCATCGCTGCCGCGTCGTTCATCGTGCACTTCTCGATGGTCATTTACCTGCGCAGCGTTGACTGGCCACGCAAGCCGGACATCGAAGAGATCCCGGATCGCTTCGTGGCCATGATGAAGAAGGTCGAGCCACCGAAGGAAGAAAAGCCGGTCGAAAAGATCGACGAGACGAAGCCGGACGAAAAAAAGCCCGAAGCTGCGAAAATCGTCAAGAAAACCGAAGATGCGGCCCCCAAGAAAGAGCCGACCGAAGCGGAAAAGAAAGCCGCCGCCGAGGAAAGAGCACGTCGCGACGACGAGCGCCGCGCGGAGATCATGAACAAGGTTCAGAACACCGGCATTCTCAAGTTGCTGGGTGCCAAGGGTGGCGGCGGCGCAATCGCTGACGTGCTCGGTAAGGGCGACGTTGACCGCGATCAGGAAAAAGCCTTCGAAGGGGTCGGCGGTTTGACCGTTGCCTCGGGGAACGGTGATCTTCGCGGCGTCAAGGGAGCAGCCGGCGGCTCGGGTAAGGTCGCCAGCATCGGCGGTCTCCGCGGCGGTGGCGACATCGGCGGAGCGTCCACGGGCTCGGTCGGTGGCGAAAAGAAGATCAACGCGGTGGTGAAAGACCAGCCCCCGTCGGTCGACGGTGAGCTCGACCCGAGCGTGGTTTCCAAAGAGGTAAAACGCCGTATCGGCGCCATCAAGGCCTGTTACGAGCGTGCCCTCAAGAGAAACCCGACACTTTCTGGCAAGGTCGTTCTCTACTGGACGATTACCGAGGCTGGAACGGTCGCATCCGTCGATGTCGAACAGGACACGTTGAACGACTCAGAGGTGACCAACTGCATCAAATCTCTGGTCAAGGGTTGGCGATTCCCGCGCCCCGCAGGTGGTTCGGTGGACGTTTCCTTCCCCTTCCTCTTCCAGGCCTCCTCGTAGGAATTCGCGATGGCGCCGTCAATGCGGACCAGAGCACTGCGTCGTAATCCTGTGTAGAAATTCGATTTTTCCCTTTTGTTCTGCAGTCGTATCCATCAAACAGCCCCCCCCCGTGGCAAGTTGACACAGTGCCTACTTACCGACTATATTGTTTGCCGTTCCGTTCGGTTTTTGCGGATCCGGTCAATTTGATCGGGACTGCTTTGGTGGGTACTTTGCGGGCCATTCCTTCGAGGTGAGACGATGTCGAGATTCCTAAAGACGCTCCTAGCTACGACCTTGTTCGCACAGGTTGCAGTGGCACAGGACACGGACAAGAAGACCGAAGTCAACGTGAAGACGGAACAAACCGTCACACTGTCTCCCCGCGAAATGCAGAGCCAGGCCGAGCAGTACAAGGGCGAGATCGCGAGCGGCGTGACACAGATTGATCAGATGGTCACCCGCGCCAAAGACGATCGGGATGTCATCAAGCTCAACTGCCTGAACGACAAGCTTGTACAAGCAAACGCCAATCAAAACTTGGTGGATAAAGCCTCCGTTGAACTCGAACAGGCAGTGACACAGAACGACTCGGGTGCAGCGATGCACAAGTACACCAGCATCACCATCGTGAACCAAAAGATGCAGGTTCTCTTGGCCGAATCGAATGAGTGCGTCGGCGAAGAGCTTGGACATATCGGTAACCAAACGAACAGCACCCTGGTTGCCAACACGGTTCGTACCGATCAGGTGACCATTCCAACGCCTCCGATTTTGGTGGGGAACGTGAAGCCCGGACAGCCTGTAAATCCCGACACGACCCCTCGT
>JAWXBF010000365.1:0-4831 GCA_034439895.1 Deltaproteobacteria bacterium | reverse complement strand
GCCTGGGGTGAGAAGAACAACTACGGCAAGGTTTCCATGGGCGTAATTCGTTCCACAGCGCTCATCGATCCGTCGGGCAAGATTGCCCAGTACTGGACCAAGGTCAAGGCGGCCGGACATGCCGACGCGGTCAAGCAGTCCCTGGTGGAATTGCAGGGCTAGCCCGCACAAACGCTCAGTAGCCGAGTTGGCTCTGGCGTGCCTTGCCGTATTTGTCTGGTACAAAGGTGGGGGCGTTGCGATCACCGCCGACTCGAACCGACAGTCCTTTGACGCTTTCGCTGCCGACGGAAACGGGAATACGATTCATGTTGGATGAGGCCTCGTGCCACGCGAGCAATTCGTAGTCGCCCGGGGGCACCCCGCGGATGGAAAACTCACCGTTGCGCTTGCTGGTTCCGTACCACGGGCTATCGAGCACCACGACGTAGGCCAACATCGATGAATGGATGTTGCACAGGATCTGGACCGCTCCCGGTTTATCGAACTTCTTGTCATACGCACTGCCTTGTTTGAAAAGGCCGCTGTCGAAGTCGTTCGGTCGGTTGACCGAAAATACGTTGTGGTAAATCGGATCCTGGTTTCGGAACCCGACGGTGGTGCCGGTCGTGACGGGAAGAATGTGGGGGACAAAGTCCTTGTCGAGCTGCTCCATGAAGCGTCCGCGCAGGGGTTTGGGTTTGGGGGTCTTGCCGTCCTTGCGCAGCAGCCACAGCACCGCGCCGCCGGGTCCCATCTTGCCGCCACCTGTCACCGTGCCCGAAACCGATGCCCTGGCCGGCGCCGCACCGATGGTCGACGTCTTTTCGACGGCCTTTGTATCATCCGTATCGACGGCCGTATTGGGGTCGGGAATGACGACGGAGGTTGCCGGCTGGCCTCCGGCTCTCCGACGGGCCTCGATCGCCGCCGGTTTGACGACACGGGCGATGTCCGAAGGGAGCTCCGGAACTGCCAGCAACTGTTCCCAGCGGGTCGCCGCGGCGTTAAAATCGCCGTCCTGCCAAGAGACCTTGCCGCCCGCCAAGAGGTTGAAAATCAGGTACTGACGCTCGGCGGTGGTCTTGATGGCGAGGTCAGCTGCGGTTTCAACCGTCAGCGGCAGCGGCATCTTTTCGCCTAGCCAGCTCGCGGACTCGGTCTCGGGGACAACCCGGGCTTTGTCCCTTGCGCCCGCACTCGACGCGGACAAGAGCAGGAGCCCTCCCCAAAGGAGGCTTTTTCGGTGAAATCGAAAGCTTCGGGCGCTGGTCATGATCGATCCCCATGGGACACCATCCTGTTCCCGTTGTCGAGCTTCGCGCAGAATGTCCAAGGCTTGGGTATAGTGGGCCGCCAAACCATGGCCAGGCGCAAAGCCCTTATCGTCGTTCCCTGTCTCAACGAAGAAGCCTCGCTACCCGCGTTGCTCGATCGTTTCGAGGAGAGCTTGCGACCGCTTTCCGCAACCCACGAGATCGACATTCTCGTGGTGGACGACGGCTCGGTCGATCGCACGTCGGAAGTTGCCCGTCGGCGCGGTGTGCGCGTGGCACGGTTGCGACGAAACCTGGGCATTGGCGGCGCAGTGCAGACCGGCTTGCGGCTTGCTGCGCGCCAGGGCTACGACTGCGCGATGCAGGTGGATGGTGACGGTCAACATCCACCGTCGGAGATCCCCAGTTTGCTGGCCGCACTCGATTTGCCGGATCCGCCCGACCTTGTGATCGGTTCGCGTTTTATTGGGTCGGCCCGCGATGCCGAGTGGAAGACCACCGCGCTTCGCCGCATCGGGATCGGTTGGCTATCGTTTGTCCTGCGAACCTTTGTTCATCTCGACGTGGCGGATCCGACTTCCGGCTTTCGTGTCTATGGCCGTCGCGCGCTTGAGCTTTTCGACGACAACTATCCCTATGATTTCCCCGAGCCCGAGTCGCTGGCGATTGCACGCGCTGCCGGGTTGAAGGTTCTCGAAGTCCCCGTACAGATGCAGGCCCGTCAAGGTGGCGCGAGCAGCATCCGCGGGTTTTCCACCGCGTATTACATGCTGAAAGTCACGCTGGCGGTCTTGTTGACCTTTGCACGCAGCACGAGTCCCTGGCGCCGCCCGAAGCGCGATCTCTAACCCCACGACCAACGGAACACCCATGGAGAACAGTCTAGAACGCTACTGGCTATTCGGGATGATATGCCTCGGCTATGCTGCGGCGGTATTGCTGCTGTTGTTGCGGCGCCGCGTGACCCTGCAGTCGAGTTTGATCTACCTTTTGTTGCTGCTCGCACTGGGTGTGGGGTCAGTTTTCATGACCGTTGCGCCCGGTATTCCTGCCGCGATGGGTTTTGAACTGCCCTCGAACTTCTTCTTTACCGCGTCGATTGGCGGCCTTGCGTTTCTGTATTTGACGGCGCTTACCACCATTTCCCGGCTGGAACTTCGTTCCATCACCATGGTGCAAGAAGTTGCGTTGATTCAGGAAGAGCTGGATCGCAACCAAGCCCAGTTGCGCGATATTCAAGGCCGCTTGTCTGCTGCGAGTCGCGAACCCGGATGATGTCGGCGCTCACGCCATTCGACGTTCTCGTTACGAGTTACGGTTCCATCGAGTCGCTGCAGCCGCTCGTTGATTCTTTGCGCGCGCAAACGCTTCCGCCGAAATCGATCGCCATCTGGCACAACGGGCCGCATTTTTTGCCCTCGATGCGTTCGCACTTCGGACCGGGTGTGCAGTTGCTGTTCACGGGAGAGAACCTCGGTTATGGCGGCGCGTGCAATCGGTTGTTCGAGAAGCTCGGCGATGGACGCGCACTCGTTGTGAATCCTGACGTGGAGCTTTTACCCGATTGCTTGGAGCGCCTTGCCGAATCCTTTGTGCAAAGACCGGGGGCGATGATCGTGGGTGGAGCGCTCGTCAACACGGGTACAGACGGTTCCTCTCGCGTGAACGCGTATGGTCAGCGTCTGACGATGGATCTCGTCGGGATCAACACCGATCGAGGGCGGACAACGGCGGCGTTTGTCGAGGAAGCCTCGCGGGTCAACGGTGAAGCGGGGTCGCGTTATCTGGGGCCGTCGGGTGCGCTTTTCGCCGTCGATGGCACCAACTGGAAGGCGTACTTCGGAAACGATTCGCTATTTTGCGAAAGTCTCTTTCTCTACATGGAGGACGTGGCCTTGTGGATGAAAGTACGCCGCGCGGGCGGCGATATTGAATTTTGCCCGACGGCACTTGGTCGCCACCGTTTCAGCGAAAGCACCGGCCAACGCAGCGGCCTGAAACTGTACCACGTCGAGCGCAATCGGCTCTGGCTGCTGCGGGCGCTGTGGGGCAGGGCGGCGGTGGCAGTGACCACGCCCTTTTCCGTGTTGCGGATGGGGGCCTATGCGTGGGCCGCCCGCGCCAGAGGTGGCGCAGGTTCGGCTGGTGAGGAGAGTAGAATGTTGGCGGTCGCGCTGTGGCGAGGCTGGCAGGATGGTTTGCGGCTACCCGTACCCGATGAACTTCAGCGATATCTCGGTCCCGAGAAGGCTCCGAGTGATCTCTGGGCTTTCGTGGCGCCGCTGTCGGAGCAGCTGCGCGATCCGACAGCGTTATCAGTAGCTAAAGACTAGCGACACGGTCACGACGTCATTCTTGACGGTCGGAGCGCCCGCGATCTCGTCGTTCTTTAACCATTCGCCCTTGAGCGCTGCGCTATCACCCAGGTCGAGGCGAAGACCGGCTGTGATACGACGAACCTTGATGGGCGTGAATCCACCAAACTCGGCCCGTCGTTGCTCGCCCCGAACGTAAGGCGTGATGCCTGTGACCAATCCGTGCGAGAAGGGCAGGCGGTAGGACAGTTGCGCCCAACCGCCCTCTGCCCAGAAGCTTGAGGCGAAGAACTGCTCGCCTGCGCCGGTAAACTTCTCGGCCCGCGATCCCTCGTCCTGTTCAACGCGGCTGTATTCCGCCGACAGTGAAATTCCCCAGAAATAAATCCTCGCGTCGACGCCCTGGATGCGCTGTTTCACGCCGGGATCGTGCTGGTCGTTGCGCGGTCCACGCACGGCGCTTGCGCCAATCTTGAGTTGCACGCGTGGCAAGTTCAGTTCGTAGCCGATTCGGCCAGCAAACACCGGTCGACCGGTTAGGCTGACCTCGGCTGGCATTAACGCCTCGGACATCGAGCCACTGTTCGTCGCCGAGGCGTTGAGCGAAAGCGCCGACCAAAGCGGTGCAATCTGAAAACGATAGAACAGTTTTGCACCCATCGATTCACCGGTCGTGTAGCGCGCAAACAGGGACTGGGTTACGCCGGTGCGGATGTTGGACGGGTTGTCCAGGTATTCGATGCCGTAAACCGAATCGAACTTGCCGATAAACAACGCCAGTTCGTGCGCATCGAAAGGTATCACGCGGACAAACGCCTGGCGCATCCAGAGGCGGGTCTCCTGGCCACCGTCGCCGTAGCGTGGCAAGACCTGAACGCGCGAGAACACCATCAGCCGCTTGCTGGCCGAGGTGTAGCGGAGATCAGTGCTGAGTCCATTGATGAGGAAGGAAGGACGACCGCCGACGCCAGCGGAGTTTGGCAAGAAGCCGTTGGTGAAGTTGTCAGTTCGGGTTGAAGCCGCATCGCCGAAGGAATTGACGGCGGGCGCAAACGCATCCACGCCGTAGTCAGCCGGCACGCGCGTGTCGCCGGGGGCGAAACTGGTGCCGTCACCCTCGGCGTCGACGTACCCCAGATCGACAAAGCCGTTCACCGAAAATGTCGGTTCGGGATCGGGATTGCGATAGTCGGCGTCGCCTGCGTCGGATTCGTCCTGCGATTCATCCGCGTCAGCGCTTCCCGTTTCGGCAGCCGGGGG
>JAWXBF010000364.1:0-29304 GCA_034439895.1 Deltaproteobacteria bacterium | reverse complement strand
GGGCGACGCACGAAGTACCAACCCTTGCGGTCGATGAGGGTCAGATAGCGTGTCTCGTACAGGATACGGTCCGTGGTTTCCGACATCCCGCGTTTGTAGCACACCCGCCTGTGGCTGCGTGCGGGTGGCTCAGTTGAACTCGTAGCCCAGATACGCGCCAATCGCAAAAGTCCAGTTCGAGTGGACGTTTTGGTCTTGCGTGACCGTCAGGTTGTTGAGATCGACATTGGCGACGCGCTGAAGGAAAAAGTAGCGCCGAGTCTCCGCCTGAAGAAAGAGGATGGGCAGGATCATCAGTCGGGCACCGGCAAAAAGGATCTCGTTGTCGCCTTCGAATTTTGCGATGCCAAGCCCTTTCTTCGCCGTGGTCGAGAATACTTCGTAGGCGCCAAAGGCCTGCAAAAACCGTCGAAAAGGCAATTCAACCCGAAGCCGAAACGACGAAAAGCTGGGTTCGTTGATCAGGACATTTGCGCCGCCGCAACTGGGATTGGCGGTGCCCGGGTTGCGGCAACTTGGATCCGAAAACGAAAGTGTTCGTGAGGCGCCAGAGGGCTTCCACCCGCGTGCTGCGATTCCGACGGTGAGGTGGTCGAAGATCGTGTGCGTCAGTTCGGCGTGATAGCCGTACCGGGTCGAGCCGCCGTTGCTCGCCTCCAGGAAACCAAGCTTGGTGGGATAGTAGGTCAGGGTGTTGCTACCGGTGTAGGCGACCGGAAGGTATTGGTACTGGAACACGTCATGGAAGGTGTCGAAGTAGCTCGGCAAATAGTCCGCATCAAAGCGCTGAATCTCGAAGCGTGCGCGTGTTGCCTGTGTTGCGGGTTGGCCAAAGGAGAATCGGAAAAGCGATCCCATCGTGAAGCCACCGCCAAGGCCGGCCATCTTCTGGTAGTCCGCGTACAGTTTTATGTCCGCTGTCTCGCCGCGAACCAATTTGACCTCGACATCGCCGCCGAACACGCTGAGTCCACGCGCGAGCATACCTTCATGCCCGAGCGCATCGTTGACCTTGGGGATGGGCTGGTTGAAAGCAGGGCCAAACAAACCTGGCTCAAGCGCCAGCATTGTGGGTTGATTGCTGCCGTAAACGAAAGAAAATCCAAAGGAAAGGCTACGCGCCAGGGTGCCGTTGGAGAACGGTCGCAGAGGCCGGAGGAATCCTAGGAATCCAAGCACGTCCGGCCGGATGACGTCGTTGGCCAGAAACTGTCCACCAATGGGACCCTGGTGCAGATCCAGCGTTGCGCCGAGTCGGGCCGTGTTGAAGTTGATGTTGGGGTTATAATTTCGTATGACGGTTCCGTGCCCCAGGCTTTGGTCGAATTGTCGGGACGCAGAAAAATAAAAAGGACTTTCGGGTTTCCCGATCACGAGGTACCGCACCACGCGTGCATAGTCTGATCCCTCGTCCCAGTCGGCCTTGCGCAGTCGCCCCATGTTTTCGGTGACCTTCGACTGTTTGTCGGAAAGACAAATACCGGTCGCCAACATCACCTCTTCCTGGTTCCCTCCGGCCATGCGGGTCGCCTGGGCCTGGTCGATGCAGGTCTCGACCGGACCCTGCGTGTCCGCCAGCTCGAAACGCAAAGGGACGCCAAGGCCCAGGCGAAAACTGGTCTTCTCGGCGACGATATCAACCTGCGGTTCAATCTCGAGGAAGAACGCATTGATGAGCGTGCTCGTGTCGTTCGGGATCGCGGATATACCTGCGCGCACGCCAACAAAGTTGCGCAACGACGATGGCCGAAAGATGAACGACTTCAGTTCACCTTCGACAAAGTGAGGACGCTCAAGAACCGCTGGTTCGGCAACCGGCGGCTGAGGCGCCATCGTCGGCAACGGGATCCTGGGGATGGGTCGCGCGGGTGCGATTCGTACGACAGGCGACTTGGTCGGGCGCGGGACCGGACCGGTCGCTGGCCTTTTCAGTGGGACAGTTGGTCGACCGGGAACAGTTTTCGGACGCGGAACCGGTACAGGCGCAGCCCGGGCCGGACGCGGAACCGGCACTGGGGTAACCTGCGCGGGACGCGGAACCCGCACTGGCGCAACCGGCACTGGCGGAACCGTTCGAGTGGCGCCCGGTGCTGGCACCACGGGGGCGGATTTTGCGGGGGGCGCAGGGGTCGGCCGATTCGGGTGCGGATCGGCACCGCGAGGACGGTAAGGGGCCGATGGTTTGAACACGGCCGGGGGGGCGGCCGATGTCTGCGCAATCGCGTGACCCGATACCGCCGCCACAACCAGTGCGACCCATATGCTCCGACCGATCAACTGAGTATTCCGACAGCACTATTCGGCGGATCTCGAAAATTCCGAACCCGAACCCTCAGCTTTGTTTGCGACGCGCCTTGCGGGCCTCTTCACGCAGCATGAACAGATAAAGGCTTTCGACCTTTTCGCGCGCCCACGGTGTCCGTCTGAGGAACTTGAGACTTGATGCGACGCTTGGCTCGGAGGTGAAGCAACGAATGTCGATCTGCCGTCCGAGTTCTTCCCAGCCGAAATACTCGAAGAGAGCAGTCACGATCACTTCCAGAGTGATGCCGTGCAGGGGATTTCGTACTTGTTGGATGGTCATCGAGGCTTAACCGCCCGATGCGAGCGCTTCGAGCTTGTCTTCCAGTCGGCGCGCGTCGGACGATTCGAATCCCTGGTTGATCATCCGTACCACACCCATTCGGTCCACCACGTAGCTGGTGGGCATTTTCGGTGGTTGTAAGAGATCGGGCACGCGCCCGTCGGGATCATGAAAGAACGTCACCGACCAGGTTCGCTGTTTGTGGATGAAGTCCATCATATTGGCCTTTTCTTGATCCACCGACACCGCCAGGATTTCCACGCCCCGGCTCTTCAACCGCCGGGCCATGTCATCGAGTATTGGCAATTCGACCTTGCAGGGCGCGCACCACGAGGCCCAAACATCGACGAGCAGCACCTTTCCGTGGAAGTCCGAAAGGCGGCGCTTTTTGCCGTCGACGGTATGAACTTGAAAATCGGGCAGGGGCTTGCCGACCACCACCGAACCGACGGTCTCCCCCGGCGTCGCGTTTCCGGAGTGACCACCACCCATCATCCCAGCGCAGCTCGAGCCAAGCAGAATGGCCGACAACCAAAATGCCGAAAGATGACGCGTCGTGACGTTGTTGTTCATTGGGGAGTCCTAGCGCCCGAGCGCTTCCAAGATCCAATCGCGCAGACTCTCTGCGTCGCGGCCGTCGGTGTAGAGCTGTCCGTTGATGTAGATGGTTGGAGTCGACCGGATGCCCAGTCGGCCACCCTCGTCTTTGTCTTTCTGGACCGCATCCGCCGAGGCCGGGTCATCGAGGTCTTTTCGGAATCGCTCGAGGTCCAGCCCAACTTCGGCTGCCAACTGCTCGAGTTTGGATTTGGTGATGGAGTCCGCGTTCTCCCAGACCTTGTCCGAGAGCGCCCAGAATTTGCCCTGTTTATGGGCCGCAACGCCAGCGGCTGCCGCAAGACGGGCATTGGTGTGCTGGCCGAGCGGGTAGTGTTTCAGCGTTACGGAAACATCCGTCTTGAATTCTTCAACGATCTGTTTGAAGACAGGCTGGATCAAACGGCAGTGGGGACACTCATAATCCACGAACTCGACCAGTTTGACCGCTGCGTTGGGGTTGCCCTTCGTCGGCGAACCGGCGATGTCTATGGTCTTGATTTCGACCTTTCGGTAGCGCTCCTCAAGGGCCTTTTCGACCTCGGAGTCCGTGAATCCTCCCGAGACGAGCCGTAAAACGTAGCGAATGGCGTAATGGGACTTGCGACAACCCCGATCGTTCTTGACGGAGAAAATCAGGCTGTGGCCCTTGCCGCAGGCCGAAGCTTCGTGGTTGACGATGCGGAAGAAGATCTTCCGTTCAAGTTCATCGAGCTTGCCAAGATCGAGTCCGCTGGGCGCCTCGGTATCTTCCTTGCCTGCTGGGGTGGCGGACGGCGTCGCCGATTCGGCGGGACTGGCTGCCGAAGGCAATGCGGCTTGCGCGCCCGAGACCTCGACCGACTTGCGGGTGCAGGCCGACAAAAACATTCCAGTGGACAGCAGGAGGAGCAAGGGCGCCGCCGGGCGCCGACCGATCTGTGGGCTCAGCATGGGTTAAAGGTATAAGAACGACGCGGGTTTTAGTCAAACAGAAGCCGGACGTTCATTGGCTTTTTGCTGCCGTTGACGCACGGGCGCCCGACCCGTATAAAGCTGGTGCCCAAACCAAAGATGCAAGGCAACAACGATTACATTCCCGCCGCTTTGGCCATTCTTGGCGGCTTGGGATTCGCAGGGCTGCTGTCACTGGCCGCCATCTTCATCGGTCCCCAGCGTCCGAACAAGGCCAAGGGCGTGTCCTACGAAGCCGGCTCCGATGTTATCGGCAGCCCTCGTGCACCGTTCTCGGTGAAGTTTTATCAGGTCGCGATCTTGTTCCTGGTCTTCGATATCGAGGCGGCGTTCCTGTATCCATGGGCCGTGAACTTCCGCGAACTATCGTGCGACGGCGAGTTCGCCGCAGGCGTTTGTTCGGGTAGTGTTTCTTTTTTTGGCATCGGCTCGGTCATGGCTTTCATGGCCATCCTTGTCGTTGCCCTCGCATACGTTTGGCGTAAACGCGCCGTTGGATGGGAGTCCTAAACCATGGCTGGATTGGAATTTCACACCTCGCGCATCAAGGATGCGGTCAACTGGGCGCGTAAGTTTTCGCTCTTCCAGTATCCTTTCGTGACTGCGTGTTGCGGTATGGAATTCATGGCCACCGCTGCGTCGAAGTACGACATTGCGCGATTCGGTGCCGAGTTCCCTCGCTTCTCGCCTCGTCAGGCGGATCTACTGATTATCGTCGGTACCATCACCGAGCGACAAGCGCCCGCTTTGCGACGCATCTACGACCAGATGTGCGAGCCGAAGTGGGTGGTTGCGTTTGGGGTTTGTGCCTCGACCGGTGGCTTCTACCAGAACTACAGCACGGTTCCCGGTGCCGACCAGATCATCCCAGTGGACGTTTATATTCCAGGCTGCCCACCGCGACCCGAACAGGTGCTCGACGGCCTTATCCTGTTGCAGGAAAAGATCGCGCGCGGCGAGGGACACAGCCAGATCACCATCCGCAAAGAGGATGGCTTCGATGTGCCTCTTTCAGCAATTCGACCGGTTGGCGGCAGGGTAAACCTCGTCGCTGCCGCCAAGAAAAACGAAGAACAAGGCTAAGGGGAAACGACCGATATGGCCCAGCAAGTGCTCGACCGCCTCAAGTCTCACTTCCAAGGTGGCGAACTCGAGGACACTGGTTCGCAACACGGTAACGAGTGGGCTCGCGTCCGACGGCAGGATTGGCACGCCGTTTGTCAGTTCCTTCGCGACGATGGGGAGACCACGATGGATTTCTTCATCGACATCACCGCCGTGGATCGCCTGACACAGGTCCCCGAAGATCGCCCGCGCTTTGATGTGGTGATTCACCTTCGTTCATCCCGAACCAAACACCGCGTGCGGTTGTTGGTGGGCGTGAGCGAAGCTGATCCCACGGTCGATTCGCTCTGTGATCTCTGGGCCGGCGCGAACTGGTTCGAGCGCGAAACCTTCGACATGTACGGGATCCGTTTCAACAACCACCCCGACCTGCGCCGCATCCTGATGTACCCCGAGTTCATTGGTCACCCGCTGCGCAAGGACTACCCAAAGGAAAAGCGTCAGCCGCTCGTTCGTCGTGACGGTGCAGCAGACGGCGGAGGTTGGAAATGAGCGCCGCTGAAGATACCTCTTTGACGCCACGACGGATCGTCATCGGCATTCAGGACAAGTCCGATCTGGACGCCCCTGAACTACCCTCCGATCCGATGCCGTTGAACATGGGTCCATCACACCCCGCGATGCATGGCACCGTGCGAATGGTTCTCGAAGTTGTGGGTGAAAAGATTGCCTCCGCTGACGTGCAGGTTGGATATCTCCATCGATGCTTCGAGAAAGAGTCAGAGTACGCAACCTGGACACAGATTTTCCCCTACACCGATCGGCTGAACTACGTTTCGCCGATGTTGAACAACGTCGGCTATGCGCTGGCGGTTGAAAAGCTACTCGACATCGACAAAAAGGTTCCCGAGCGGGCGCAATACATCCGAGTCATCGTCGGTGAGATCGCGCGCGCCTGTGATCACATGACCTGCCTCGGCGCTGGCGGCATGGAACTGGGCGCGTTCACCGCTTTCCTCTACATGGTCAAGGCCCGCGAGTGGCTGTGGGAGTTGCTCGAAGAAATCTCGGGAGCGCGCCTTACGCACAGTTTCGTGCGCGTTGGCGGCGTGACAGGTGACTTGCCCGACGGTTGGGCCGAAAAATTGCGAGCCAAGATCGTTGATGTACGGCGGGTGCTCGCCGAAGTGGATGGCTTGTTGACCCGCAACCGAATCTTCCGTGATCGTATGGACGGACTCGGCATCATCACCAAGGAACAGGCCGCGTCGTATGGCATTACTGGCCCCGTCGCGCGCGCAACCGGTCTTGATTACGACGTTCGCAAGGATTACCCGTACCTTGTGTACGACCAATTCGACTTCGACGTCCCCGTCGGTTCGGTCGGTGACAACTTCGATCGCTACGCCTGTCGCGTGGAAGAGATTCAACAATCGCTTCGCATCGTGGAGCAAGCGCTCGACAAGATTCCGGCGGGCCCCATCGTGATGGCGGATCCCCGAATCGTTCTGCCGCCCAAGACCGAAACCTACAACACGATCGAAGCGATGATCTCTCACTTCAAGCTGATCATGGACGGAATCCACGTCCCGGCCGGTGAGATCTATTCCTTTACCGAGGGTGGAAACGGTGAGCTTGGCTTCTACGTCGTTTCAGACGGCACGGGCCGTCCCTGGAAGCTGCACTGCCGAGCCCCTTCATTCGCCAACACCGCAATCATGCCTTCTCTCTTGCCGGGGCACTTCATCGCCGACATCGTGCCCATTTTCGGAATGATCAACATGATCGGCGGGGAGTGCGACCGCTGATGGCCGACGAACGCGTCAAGGTAACAATCGACGGCAAGGAACACGAAGTCCAAAAGGGCTCGAACTTGCTGGAAGCCTGCAACGCTGCGGGCGCAAATGTTCCATTTTTTTGCTACCACCCGGGCCTATCAAGCCCTGCGGTTTGTCGCCAATGCCTGGTCGAGGTAAAGGGCGCGCCAAAGCCAGTGCCATCCTGCTACACGCAGTGTACCGATGGCATGGTGGTCGAGACGAAGAGCGAAAAAGCGCTTGATGTCCGACGACAAATGCTCGAATTCACGCTCGTCAATCACCCGATTGATTGTCCGATCTGCGACAAGGCAGGCGAATGCATGTTGCAGCAACAGTACTTCGATTGGGATGGCAAGTACGCCCGCAACGAGGGCATCAAGTACAGAAAAGCCAAGACCGTCGATATCGGCAAACACATCGTCCTCGATCAGGAACGTTGCATCTTGTGTACGCGCTGCATTCGCGTGTGCGACGAGGTTGCCAAGGCACCTGAGCTCACGATGGCCAAGCGTGGCTCAAGTGAAGTCCTGACAACGGCACCGGGCAAGCGACTCGACAATCCCTATTCGCTCAACACGGTGGATGTTTGTCCGGTGGGCGCGCTCACCTCCAAGGATTTTCGCTTTCAAATGCGGGCCTGGGAACTGGAATCGACGCCCTCGGTTTGCACCGGTTGCGCCACCGGCTGCAACGTCGAGATTCACGCCTCGCGCGGCCAGATCTACCGCATGATCCCGCGCGACAACGCAGCGGTGAACAAGCATTGGATGTGTGACGAAGGCCGTTTTACCTACAAGCCGGTGCATCAACACCGTGCTGCGGTTCCGGTCGTCGGCGGCGCCCCTGTCGCCTGGGACACCGCGCTGGATGAAGCCGGCCGTCGATTGAAAGCGGTGCTGCAGTCGGAGAAAGACCGGGTCGGGGTTGTCTTCAACGCCAACTCGACCAACGAAGATCTGCACGTCCTCGCACGTTTGGCCTTTGATCACCTTGGTATCGCACGCGCCTACGTGGCCGGTCGTGATCAGGGATCGTCGGATGACATCCTCATCAGTGCCGACAAGAACTGCAACACGGCGGGGGTCCGCGCCATCGGTGGTACGAAACTCAAGTCGCTGGTGGACCTCGCCTCCGACGTGAAGTCCGGCGCCATCGCGGCCCTGATCGTCGTCGGCGACGATGGTGTGCTCGGCTCCGGTGGCCGGGATGGCCTTGATGCTTTGCCGCTCAACCAACTTGAAACACTCATCGTGTTGGCATCGCACTCGGGTGCCTTGACCGACTCGGCACATGTTGTGTTGCCAATGGCACTATGGGCCGAATTAAACGGCACGTTTACCAACAAGCTCGGGATGGTCCAGCGGGTTCACAAGGCAATCGATCCAGCCGGCGATTCGTTGCCCGGTTGGGAGATCTTGTGCCACCTCAGTCGGCGTCTCGACGCGGCCATTGACTTCGATAGCGCGCGTGCGGTTTTCGTCGAGGCCAAGCAAAAATACAGTTTCATGATCGGCGCGGAGTGGGGCAGGGTCCACTTGCCAATCCAGCTGCGCTTCGCGGCTTCACGCGGATAGATACAGGGACGCGATGGAACTTCTCAACAAAATCGTCAACATCGTCTTCGGCGAATACGGGTCGCTCCAATTTACGATCGTATGGGCGGTCATTTGGATTGGTCTCATTCAACACGCCGTGGGAATGGGGACGGCTTCCATCTTGACCTGGCTCGAACGTCGCCAGTCCGCGATGATGCAGGACCGCCTCGGACCGAACCGCGCCAATATCGGTCCATTCCGGGCGTGGGGTATCACCCACTTCCTGGCCGATGCGCTGAAGTTCATGTTCAAGGAAGACTTCGTGCCCCCAAAGGCGCACAAGTTCCTGTTCGGCCTGGCTCCGATTCTGGCGATGGCGCCGGCGCTGATCATCGCGACCATTCTGCCTTTCGGCGCACCGCTGTGCTGGGGCCACATGAACGAGGTTCTTCCCGGTGGCGTCTGTGAAACGCCGGTGAACTTGCAAATCGCACACCTCGACGTGGGTGTGCTGTTCTATTTCGCGATGTCTTCGTTGTCGGTGTTCGGTGCCACACTCGCGGGCTGGGCCTCGTACAACAAGTGGGCAATGATGGGTGGTCTGCGTGCAAGCGCGCAGATGATGTCTTACGAAGTCACGATGGGTATGGCGATCGTCGCCATGTTTCTCATCTATGGCACTATGGAGCCCGGGGCGATGGTGTTCAGCCAGGGTGACATGCCCTGGGAGTGGGGCATCTGGGGCGTTCCACATTTCGCAGCCTTCATCCTCTTCCTCACATCGGCGATGGCGGAAACCAAGCGGACTCCGTTTGATATCCCGGAAGGCGAGCCGGAAATCATCGGGTACTTCGTTGAGTATTCGGGTCTTCGCTTTGGCCTGTTCTTCCTCGGTGAATTCCTTGAGGTCGTGTTTTCAAGCGGACTCATTGTCACCATCTTTTTCGGCGGCTGGAAGTTTCCCGGGTACCAGTGGGTCACTGAGCATGTGCCGAACTACGGGGTCTCCGCGATTACGTTCGCCGTTTGGATGACCAAGGTGTTTATCTTCAGCAGCTTCCAGCTGGCGGTTCGCTGGTCCCTGCCGCGTTTTCGCAGCGATCAGCTGATGCAACTTGGCTGGCAGCGCTTGCTGCCGTTGTCGATAGCGAATCTTTTGATTGCAGCGGGCTGGGTAATGTACCGAGGAGCTAACTGACCATGACCATTCGAGTAAAAGTGGTTGCCCGCCCAGGAAGCCTTTCGCAACAGGCATACTTGCCCGCCATCGCGCACGGCATGGGAATCACGTTCCGGCACTTCATGAAGAACTGGATGTTGAACCTCACAGGCAACCGGAAAAAGTCCGAGATCGTCACGGTTCAATACCCCGAAGAAACGGTCCCGTATCCGGAGCGTTTCCGCGGTCTGCATCGCCTGATGAAGCGCGATGACGACCAGGTTCGTTGCGTGGCGTGCATGTTGTGCGCGGCCGTTTGTCCTGCCCACTGCATCACCATCGTTCCCGAAGAAGCGGCCGATGGACGCATTGAGAAGCGACCTGCAATTTTCGAGATCGACGAACTGCGCTGCGTAGTTTGCGGCCTGTGCACCGAGGCCTGCCCCTGTGATGCGATTCGTATGGACACCAAGGAACACGCAAAACCTGTATACCAGCGCCACGTAGCCGTTCTCGACAAGGAAGAGCTCCTGTCGCGCGGAACGCTGTCAAGCGCAACACAGGGCGGCGTTGGCGCGTTTTGGCGCGAGTCGGAGGGCAACGATCGACAGACGACGGGCGAAGTTCAACCCGCGGGTCCGCCGCCCGGTCCGGCCCGATAGCCGCGGCGGCGTTTTCGATCGTGAAACGGCAAGACCCTTGAGGGCGGAAGCCCCGTATTGCAATTTCACCTTTCGTTTTTGTCAAGGCTTGATAAAGAATGCGGCGGGGTTCATCCTTTTCATTGAACCTTCTGCCTGGTTCGATAGCCGGATCTCATTTCTTTTCCCTACAATTGAATACCTGGGAGCTGCCTCTGACCGCTGGACTGTGCATGCCCGTACGTCGGGAAGCCCGATGCGGCCAATCTAGTGGTTCCCCCCTACAGACGTAGGGCAAAGGATAGTCCGAACGGCCGAGGCGGAAGGTTTACTTTTTTCACACTGTGCAGTCTGCAACCTAGTAGCTGTAGCGGCGAAGCGAGACGCCCATAACGAGTCCGAGGCCTGTCATTATGGTTAGCACGCTTGAGCCCCCGTAGCTGATGAGCGGAAGCGTTACACCGACAACCGGGAGAACCCCCGTAACCATGCCGATGTTGATCGTAACCTGCCAGAAGAGCAGGGCAGCCACGCCGATGCAGGTTGCGGCTCCAAATCGATCGCGAGCCTCGGATGCGATTTTGAGGCACCAGAGGATCAAAACCGAATAGGCCAGCAACACGATGCTGCAGCCCAGGAATCCCCACTCTTCCGCAAGCGCCGCGAACGGAAAATCCGTCCACTGCGCCGGAAGTGAGCGCTGCCGGATCTGGTTGCCCTCCAGCAATCCCTTCCCAAGAAATCGTCCCGAGCCGACCGCGTTCATCGCCAGGCGTGGTTGCCAGGCTGTTGCGGGATCAAGCGCCGGATTGATGAAGGCCAACACGCGGTTCTTTTGATAGGTGTGAAGGCCGTATTCCCAGATGGGAGCCGCCGCCAATACACCGACCGTCAGGAGGCCTGCCAGTGTTTTCAGCTTCATGCTGGCCGCTACCATCACGGTCGCAAACACCAGCATGATAACCATCGCGGTTCCAAGATCGGGCTGAGCCGCCACAAGGAACACCGGAAAACCCGCGAGGCCAAGGGGCACCAGCAGATGTTTGAGTGATCGTCCCTCAAGCGCAGGCGTGTCGTTTAGGTACTTCGCAAGCGCCAGGATAATAAGCACCTTCACAATTTCCGAAGGCTGAAAATGCGAGGGTCCAAGATCAAACCATCGACGTGAGCCGCCGACCATCTTTCCAGTCACGAGGACGACGACGAGGAGGAACGTCCCAATTCCGTAGGCGAAATAGGCGTACCTCGATAAAATTCGATAGTCGATCGAGGCGACCACGAAGAAGATCAAGCCACCGAGGCCAATCCACGAAAGCTGTCGCGCGAAAAGTTGGTACTGCGACTCGCGGGCGGAGCCCCACAGGTTCACAAAGCCAAGTACAATGACGACCAGGGTCGCGAAGACGAGCGTCCAGTCGAAGCGATGGAAGAGCTTGCGCCAGTGGAATACGCGAAACATCGTCAGGGCACCATGGGACGCGCTTGTGAAGCAGCCGTCGCCGTACGAGAAACCCCGGGAGGGGTGGAGGGAGAGGCATCGGCATGCCGACTCGTCAGGAGTTCCATGTACCGTTCGGAGATATTGACGGCGACTGGCGCCGCCACGTCACCACCGTGACCCCCGTGCTCGATGATCACAGCAAATGCGATGCGTGGATTGTCGGCCGGTGCGAAGCCCGCAAACCAGGCGTGATCGAGCTGTTCGTGAGGCAACGGCGGCTCTCCGGTTTTGGGATCGGGTCCTTTTCGCACCTGGGACGTCCCGGTTTTTCCGGCGACTTTGACGAGAGTAGACCGCGCCTTGTAGGCGGTACCACCCGGCGTATTCACAACCCCGACGAGCGCGTTTTTTAGGACGGCCATCGTTTCGGGCGAGATCGAGATATGGCGACGAACGCGCGGTGGGAAAGTTTCAAGTACTTTTCCGTCGTACGATTCAATTCGTTCGATGATCTGGGGCAGCCATAACACGCCGTTGGTTGCCAGTGCCGTGTAGACGAGCGCCATCTGCAAAGCCGTGACTCGGTTAGCGCCCTCGCCGATGGCCGTGTTGAGCACGTGCCCGATCATGAAAGTCGAGTTGTTGCTCTCCGAGTGCGCGCGTTCCCGATGCCACTGTTCCGTCGGAATAAATCCCGGGTTCTCGCCCGGCAAGCCGACGCCTGACGGTGCCCCGAGTCCCAATTCGTTCGCGTAGCGCGTGAAGCGGTTCATGATGCCGGGTCGCATCGCGAGTTCGTAAAAATAGACGTTGCAACTCTCGACGATGGCCTTGTGCAGGTTCACGACGCCATGATTCTTCGTGCACTTGAACCGCCTGCGTCCGATCTGGACGAAGTGGTTGCAACGGGTCTTTTCGTCGGGGGAAATGAGACCGTCTTCGAGCGCAGCTAGCGCCGATACAACCTTGAAGGTCGAACCGGGCCCGTAGGTTTCCGAAAGCGCACGGTGTCGAAATGGGCGAAAAGGATTTCCGAATAAACGGGCACTCGCATCAAGCGTCAACTGTCCGCTCATCTCATTCGAGTCGAATCCTGGCGTCGATGCCATCGCAAGGATTCGTCCCGTTTCAACATCCAACACGACGACGGCTCCCGCTCGGTGTGGGGCCAGCGCGCGCTCCACGATTTTTTGAACGTCGACGTCGACCGTAAGAATCAAATTCTCGCCGGGTACAGGCGCGACTTCGATGGGACCATCAACCAGATCGGATAGTTGGATCTCGGATGGACGAATCCCCCGTCGCTCGGCGAGTATTTTGCGAAAGCCCTTGCGCCCGCGCAGGTAAGGTTCCAATTGTTTTTCAACACCGGCTCGACCGATGAGATCGCTCGGTCGGTATCCCTCTTCGCTCAGAGTTCGCAATTCGTCTGCGGAAACTTCGTTCAGATATCCCAGGGTATGGGATGCGAGTTGTTTGAAGGGATACTCGCGCCGTGGGATGGCCACCACACTCGTGCCGCGGCTATCCATATCGGCTTCAAGGCTGGCCATGATGGAACGCGAGACGTCCTGAGCAAGTTGGTAGGGACGGTCGCGCCGTTTGGCGGTTTTCTCGAGAAAGCTTTCCCATTCCGGGAGTGGCGTTGGATGCTCCGCGAGTACCAGCAGCAATCGTTCGTATTGCTGCCTGTCGATGCGGTCCGGAACCACCTCGACGTTATACGATGCCCTCGTGGTGGCCAGGACTCGGCCGTTGCGATCGCGAATCTCGCCTCGCAACGCCGGCAGGGTCTTGGTGCGAATCACGGCCTCGGACGTCATCCGATAGAAGTTGTCGCCCTCGACGATCTGCAGATAGAAAAGTCGACCGGCGAGACCGAGGAATGACACCAGGATCAGGATCGCCATGATGCGGACCCGTCGCCTGATTTCAGGCAACTCCGCGCTCTGTCCGGCTATTTGCACCGCTGCGATCCTCTTGTAATACGTTATGGGCGCTGGTTGCTGGCCGCGTGGGTGAGCGCACGACGGCGGCGTCGCGCAAGACCCACTCGAAGTCGGGCCGGGTCAAGACGGCCCTCGATCTGATTCAGCAGCCACAGGATGGGTGGGGCGAATAGGCCGGTGATCAAGCCCTCGATCGGGACTTGTCCCAATCCATCATAGCCCCCCTCAGGGCTTACCTGTGCGCGAACGACGATGACCAGTACACCGCCTAGCAATGCCGCGACGAAGGCTGCACCTGCCGTGAGGACAAAGCCTCGCACCACGAGTCGTGTCGTCAGCAATCGGGCGAATTGCGAGATCATGACATAGACGAAGGCGTGGACGCCTAGCGGAGCCCCCGAAACCAGATCGAAAAGGTAGCCGACGACAAACGCGAGCACTGCAACCGAAGACAGACTCCACTGTTGTGAAAATGCCGCGTAGAGCACCACGAGAATCCCGCACGCGGGCGCAATCATCTGAACGGGTGCAAGTTCAAGCACGGTGGCCTGAAGCAGAACCAGAAGCAACGCGATGATGACGGTGGAAACGATGCGCATGGTGGGTTACCGATACATGACGACGCCGCGCGCAGGTGCAGCGGTGCGACGAGGATTGGCTTCGGGATCGGCAGCAGGTGGTGGTGCGACGACGACCAGGACTTCCGAGAGTCGAACGAAGTCCACGTCGGGTGTGACCTCAACCTCCTGGTAAAGGCCGTTGGTTCCCGCCTTGATGACGCGCGTGACGCGGCCCACCGGGAGATCGCGTGGAAAATTGGAGCCGAGTCCACTCGACATCACCTGATCGCCGACCTCGGCGGGTTGACCGCGGACGAGGTATTCGATCGCGCAGCGGAAACCGTTCTCGCCCGCTTTGCCGCGCAGAATGCCGCGTCCACGCGAACGCGGTAGGAACACGTCGATGGCGAATCGTGGATCCACCGCCAGTTGAATGTCAGCGGTCGATCCGGCGACCCGGTCAATTCTCCCGACGACGCCTTCCGGTGTGATGACCGGCATGCCACGGGTGACGCTGCCTTCGCCGCGATCAAGCGTAACACGGGCGATGCGGAAGTAAGGGGACGTGTCCACCGAGATAACCCGTGCCGCGATGGTCTCCGCCGTGATGGAGTCTCGAAGCTCAAGGATGCGTTGCAGCCGCGCTGTCTCACTGGCGCCTCGTTTCGCTTCCAGCAGCTCCGCCCGAAGGCGAATGTTGTCGCGTCGGAACGTTTCGTTTTCCGTGCGCACGTGAACGAGATCCACGTAGCGCCCCGCGAGATTACCGATGTTGCGCCCGACCGAGGACAACGCACCTTGCACCGGGGAAAGCACGGCCAGGACACCGCGATCCAACATGCCGAGTTCACCCGGATGGCGCGCGGATTGCCGCAGGAGAAACAATGCAACCAGCGCCGTTGCTGCCACGGTTGCCACTTCTCGCAGTTTTTGCCGGGGCCCACTCATGGTTCGCACCCAACCTGGCTACTGCAGGGATACTTCGCGAAGCAGATCGAGATCATCCAGTGCCTTGCCCGTTCCGAGAACCACCGCGCATTCCGGAGAATCCGAAAGCATGATGGGCAAGCCGGTTTGCTCGCGAAGCAGGACATCGAGATTGCGCAGCTGGCAGCCGCCGCCGGTCAGCACGATGCCACGGTCAACAATATCTGCCGCCAGTTCCGGTGGCGTACGCTCGAGCACCGACTTGACGGCGCCAACGATGGCGTTGACGGGTTCGACCAGCGCCTCGCGGATCTCGTCGCTCGTTACCACCAACGTTTTCGGGATCCCGGCCACCAGGTCGCGTCCCTTGATGTCCATGGATTCCACGTCATCCAGCGGAAAAGCGTTGCCGAGTTTCTTCTTCACGACTTCTGCCGTGCGTTCACCAATGAGCAGGTTGTACTTGCGCTTGATGTACGCGATGATCGCCTCGTCCATCTTATCGCCGCCCACGCGGATCGAGACCGCGGCCACGATGCCGGACAGGGAGATAACAGCGACCTCGGTGGTGCCGCCGCCAATATCGACAACCATGTTGCCCGATGGCTCGGTCACGGGAAGTCCCGCACCGATGGCGGCCGCCATCGGCTCCTCGATAAGGTGCACTTCGCGAGCCCCGGCGGCGAGTGCCGAGTCACGAACCGCCCGCTTTTCGACCTCTGTGATGCCGGAGGGCACGCCGACAGCGATGCGCGGTTTGACCAGGGTCTGACGGTGGTGGACCGAGGTAATGAAGTGACGCAACATCGCCTCGGTTACCTCGAAGTCAGCAATGACACCCTCCTTCATGGGGCGTACTGCGATGATATTGCCCGGCGTTCGGCCCAGCATTTCCTTGGCGGCGCGACCGACTGCCAGCACTTTTTTCGTGCCATTTCCGTTGCGCTGAACCGCCACGACGGAGGGCTCATTCGAAACAATGCCTTTACCGCGAACGTATGTGAGCGTATTGGCCGTGCCAAGGTCGATGGCAAGATCGTTCGAAAACAGTCCGTAGACCCAGTCGAGCAGCATGGATTGAAAAGCGGCCTTTGGGAGAGAGTGCGACGGGGGGTGGCGGGTCGCGAAAAGTTTGACTGTCTTACCACAGGGGCCATCAACCTGCTACCGGAGACAGACCGCCTGACAGGGCGTCGTTGTGGTCTCCAAAGCATTTTAACGCGACGAGTTGTTCGACCGACGTGCTTTACCACTGGATCGCGGCAGCATTCGCGGTAAAAACGTGGCCCTACCCATGCTCACCCGGATACGAGACAGTTCGAAATCAATCGCCTTCTACGTCCTCGGCGGCATCGTCGTTGCCGTGCTCATCATCAGCTTCGGCACGCCCCCGATGAGCGGCAATGCTGCACTCGGTGGTCCGACCGGCCCGGTTCTGCGGGTATACGGCCGCGAAGTGAGCGCAGAGGAATATCGCCAAACGTTCTTGATGGCCCGCGGCGATCAAATACCCGTCGAACAAGCCAAGGCCTTTCGCCTGAAGGAAGGCATTCTTGATCAATTGATCGCACGCCAACTGCTGATGCGCGAGGCTTCACGCCTTGGTATTGCGGTTGGGAACAGCGAGATCGAGGATCGGATCGCGAAGGCGCGCATGACAATGTTCGGGCGCGAACAAATTGCGGCAGATTTTCAGCTAGATGGCGTGTTCAACTACGACCGCTTCAAGCGATACCTGCAATTCTTTGGGATGACCGAACGCGGTTTTATGGACCTGCAAAAGTCCGAGGTGCAAGCCAGCCGAGTTCGCGAGATCTTGGCAGGAAGTGCCGCGGTTTCTGAGGCAGAAGTCAAAGCCCGATTCGAGCGAGAAGGCAATCAGGTCAACCTGGAATATGTGCGTTTCTCGGTGCGCGACCAGGAAGAAGCCATTGAACCGACGACGGAAGAAATTGCGGCCTGGGCTGCCAAAAACGAAGCACTGCTGAAGGAACAGTACGAACAACGAAAGTTCCTGTTTGAGAAAGTTCCTAAGGAACGCAAGCTCCGCCATGTTGTGATACGAATCGCCGCTGACGCCACGGATGCCGTCAAGAAGACCGCACGTGCCGAGGCAGAGAAGATCGCTCGCTCGCTTTCTGCCAAGATGTCTTTCGCCAATGTGGTTGCCGCTGCCAGGGCAACGCGCACCGGAAAAAATTCGGCGGTTGCCTACGAGGTGGAAGCCTCTCGTCTGGGTTGGCGCCGAGAAGGTGCAACGTCTCTTCCGGCCGAGGTCGAGAAGAAGGTTCTTGCAACCGCCGACGGTTCCGTGACCGGTCCGGAAGAAACCCCCGACGGTTTCCACGTCGTCGTTGCCGAGGGAACGCGGGAAGGCGATCTGGCCTTCGATGCCGTCAAGGGCGAGTTGGCCGAGGAGCTGGTTCGCAAGGATCTCGCGAAGGAGAAGACCAAAGCCCTTGCCGTGAAAGCACTTGCCGATGCGCAAACGGCATTCAATGCCGACAACAAGAATACGCTTGACGTTCTATACCCCAAGTCGCCGGAGGCTCCTGCCGTTGCTGCGAACGGGCCACAGGCAGCCGAAACCGGATTGTTCTCTCGACGAGGCTCGGTGATCGAGGGCATTGGCATTTCGCCTGAACTTGCCAGAGAAGCGTTTTCATTGACCGCGGAGAAACAATTCGCCGGTCCCTATGACGTAGGCGGAAACTTCGTCATCGTTCGTCTCAAGGAACATCAAACGCCAGATTGGGCCGACTTTGAGAAGACCAAGGCAGATTTGATTCAGGGAGCCCGCGAACTCAAAGGCAACCAGTTGGTGGTTGAGTGGGTGCTTAGTCAGTGCAAAGCGGCCCGCAATGCCAAGCGCCTCGATTTCGACAAAGAGATTCTGGTTTACGGCGACGGCAAACCGGGCGCGACGGCTTACGAGCCCTGCTCGACCTCACCGCTCGGACTCTAGGCATGGCGACCGACGCGGGCGTGCCCTCATCCGCACGGCGCGTGCCACTCAATTTCTCGATAAACATCGAGGGTGGAGTGGGCTCCCTTGCGTTGCAGGGGCGAAGTCTTTCCAGCGTGGGTCGGATCGAGCGGATGCGGATGATCGTTCCTGGTCTTCGATTTCCGTTCGATCTATCCGGGGGCGCTTCCGGTTTTCGCAACCGACGGTGCGATCTGCAATTGTACGAGATTTCGTTTGGCGGCGCCGAGCTGCGCCGCACCCTTCGAGGCCTCGATCTGTCTCGATTCGGTCTGAGTCGCGCCGGCGTCGATCTCCAGGGCACCTGTGTCGTCTTTCACGCGACGGCGGCGCTTGGTGAGAATACCGTCGATTTCTCGGCCGTCGGTGCCATCCGTATGACGGATACGGGCCGACTCCGTATCGTGTTCCATGACCTGCGGGTCTACGGTTTTTTTCCGGTCCCCGCGCCGATTCTGGTGTCGACTTTTCTTTCGTCGGTGGCATCAATGGGAGGTGATCGTCGACGTCCGATCCAACTCAATGGGCCGTCGGAACTCGAAGTCGACGTTCTTGACTGGTCGTTGTTTGATTTGCTCGCAAAACGCGGCTGGCGCTTGCCCGCACGCAGTCATCTGCGTTCGCTCGAACCCGAAGTCGAGCCAGACCGCATTGTCCTTCGATACGTAGCACGTGATGGCAAGGGGGGGGCACAGTCCGATTTTGCGCCTTCCGGGTCATCGAATCGACGTGGTACGCTTCATTCGTACGAAGAGGGTCAAGTCGCCTTCCCCAGGGCCGAAGCAGCTTTGCTTGAAGGCGATGTGACGCTGGCTACCGCACGGTACCGTGAAGCGATGGCCATGAATCCGGGATCCGCCTTTGCGACCACGCGGTTGCTTCAGTTACTTGTTGCGTCGAAAGACACCTTGCAGGAGGCCGAAGAACTCGCAAGTTCGGTGCTGGCCCGCAGCCCGCGTGACGTCACCGCCTTGCTCGTGCGTGCTGCGGCCGTTGGTCAACGACAACGACATGCCGAGGCGGCCGAGATGTTTCGCCTGGTAGCAGAGCAGAGTAACCCGCTGCCTTCGCCAGATACCGCTTCAGCCCTCGTGGCAGCAGCAGCAGCCCACCTGACCGTTGGTCAGTTTGACGCCGCCCGGGATCTGCTTGAACAGATACGGTTGCACTGTCCCGGGCACGTGACCGGACTCGATTTGCTGCGCCAGTGTTACCGATCGGAAAAACGCTTTGCCGACTGGTTGTCGGTTTTGCGGCAGCGGGAACTTGATGAATCGGAACCGCGGCAGAAAGCTGCGTTGTTGTCCGAGATGGCTCGCGTTCTTCTTGACGACATGAACGATCCCGCGCAGGCGGGTGCCCGATTCGCAGAAGCGATCATTCTGGACGAGACGCTCGCCTCAACCTGGGAAGGGCTTGCGCTGGCACAATTTCGGTCGGCCGAAAGCGGGTCGGCGGGCACGACTTACGCCCATGCGCTTTCACTGTATCAATCGGCCGGTGACCTCGCGGGCGCTCGTCGTGTTTTGATCGCACTCGGCGATCTGGCCGAGAAAATGGGCGATGCCACTGCGGCGGACGCCCGATACGCCGAGGCCGAACAGACCACCGGTCCAACCCCCGAGTTGGCCCGCCGTCGGGCTCACGTTCTAGAAACGCTTGGACGCTATGAGCAAGCCACGGTTTCAATGCAGGTTGCGGTGGATGCCGTCGCAGATGGCCCCGAGGCGTCCGAGCTGCGCGTCGAACTGGCCGCGCTTCTGGCCCGGCAACCCGGGCAAATGGGGCGTGCCCGCCTTGAACTCGAATATGTGCTACAGATAAATCCAGCAAACGCCGCTGCGTTGACCTTGCTTGCACAACTTGCCGATGATGCAGGCGCAGCCGATTTGTTGCCGATGTTCCGTCGGGCCATTGAACGCAGTGAAGGAGGGCCGGGCCTTCGTACGATTCTGGAAGTTGCACACCAGGTCGCAGTTCGGGCGGATCGAGCGGGATTTGTGCTCAACGCGCTGATGGCGACGGCGCGCGCGGCAACTCGAGCTGGCGCCGAGGCTGCCAAACAGCTCGGCATGCTTGCACTCGAAGGTCGCGAGTTTTCGCCAGACGAAAAAACTGTTCCCGATGTGGAACGCATTCTGGATCGGCAGCTTGCGGCACCTGCAATCGCACATGATCCCTTGCGTGCCGAGCTTGCACAACTGGTGGGCAACCTTCGTGAACGGAGCGGCGATGAGGAAGGGGCCCTTTCAGCCCTCGAATTTGCGCTGAAGTGCGACGCGCGTGCCGAAATCGCAATATCGGTGTGGCGTCGCGTGGTTGAGTTAAAGGCGCGTCGAGGCGATGCTGGAGGGGCCGCGCGTGCCCTGATGGCGTCGGCCGATGATCCGCGCACCGGTCAGGCCGCGCCGGCCCGGGCGGCGCTGTTGGTTGCGGCTGCCGAGATTCTGCGAGAGCGGCTGCGCTTGCCCGAGGACGCGCTGCCTCTTCTCGAACGTGCCACGATTCTCGATCCGCTCAACAACAAGGCTTTCGACGCGCTCGAAACAGCCGCAGAGGCTGCGAAGGACTGGGAACGTGTCGCGCAGGTGATCGGAAGACGCGCCGAAAAGGCTCGATTGAC
Source organism: Deltaproteobacteria bacterium (assembly GCA_034439895.1). GTDB lineage: Bacteria > Myxococcota_A > Polyangia > Fen-1088 > Fen-1088 > JAWXBF01. The sequence continues at coordinate 8,463 of JAWXBF010000364.1, read as the reverse complement.
CGAGCGGCGCAATCAACTGGCTCGGATGGCTCGCATCTTGATCGACAAGCTCGGCCGGCCGGAAGAAGCGGCCCTTGCATTCGAGCGTGCGCTCGAGATCGATCCCGAGTTTGTTCCAGCCTTGTTGTGGCTGGCGCGATGGCGATGGCAAGGTGGGGAAAGCGAATCCAGTATCTCGATGTATCGAAGACTGGCCTCGATTGGTACCACAAATGGCGCGACAGGCGGTCCATCGCTTGAGAACTATTCCGAGTCCCATTTGCGGATGGCGCAGATCGCCCGGGTGATAGGCCAGATCGGTGAATCGGAAAATCACCTGGAACGTGGCGTTGCCAACGAACCAGGCTCGGGTGCGCCGGTTGAGATCCTGGTCGATGGGCTGGAGAGTCTGGGGGAACTGGACCTGCTGGCGGAACTGCTGCGCGCGCGGACTGCAGCGGCACAGTCAACGCTCGATCGCCAGCATCTCGAAGTTGTGTTGGCGCGGGTGCTCGAACAATCGGGTCACAGCTCGGAGGCAGTCACGATTTACGAGCGCATGTTGGTTGATGCTCCAGCAGACGTCGACATCCTCGGCCGCCTGGCCGAATTGTATCGGCGCGAGTCTCGCTGGAAAGAGGCGGTTCCGGTGCTTGAGCGTCTCCTCGCTGTGGAGGGCGCGGCGTCGGCGTCGGTGGATCGCTGCGCGGTCACGATCGATTTGTCGCGCGCACTTTCGCTATCAGAAGAGGATCCGGCTCGGGGCGAGAAGCTGTTGCGCGAACTGCTTGCCTCCGACCCTGAACTGCGCGAAGTGGCCGAAGCGCTCGGCCGGTTGTTGTTGTCGAGAGGTGCCTGGGCACAGGCGGATTCGGTATTGGAATCCGCCGGAATTATCGAACGCGTTCACGGCAACTTGGTCGAGCCGACGACCGCCGAGCAAATAACGCAAGAAAATGCGCTCGACCTGGATGCGGACCAGTCGATTGCGACCGCACGACACCGGCTGGAGACCGGGGCAGGGGATGTTGCTGCGTTCGCAGTTCTGCGTCCCGTTGATCTACAGAACCTCGCCACAGAAGGACTGGTGTTGCGCGCGCAACTGGCCGCCAAACTCGGCGATAGTTCCGATCTTGCCGCGATCCTGGAACGCTGGCATTTGCATTCAAAGGGTGGGCTCGACGAGACCTCAAAAAACGCTGGACTCGAGATCTTGGACGCAGCGCTTGAGCATCCGAGCACGTGGGAACCCGCGATATCGATGCTTGAGAATATGGCCGAGGCATTTCCGGATGATCGTCTCATTCTCGATCGACTGGCCTCGCAATATGCTTCGATGGAAGACCCGCGTGCGCGAGGACGGAAAGTTGATCTCGTCACGGGCGCGACTGGTGGCCACAGACAGCTGATATTGGCCGAAAAATTGGCGTCGCTTGCCGAATCAGAAGGTGATCTGGCTGCGGCAGAGCGTCACCTGGCCGCAGCCATTTCAATGGACGTTCCGGCGGAGGACCGGGCGCGCTGTTTGGTGCATCACGCTCGCATTTGTGTTGCGCTTGGGGACGTCGATTCTGCCATCAGTGACCTGAACGAGGTTCTTGTCCTTGACGCGAGGAACGCGCCTGCATTGGCGCTCCTCGGAGAACTCAGCTATCGGGCGCAGGACTGGGCGAACGCGCGACGTACCTATGCGGCCCTGGCTGATAGTCCTCGACACACCGAGGTGATCCCAACTGTGCTACTAGACTTGCGACGTGCGGAGTTGGCCGAAACGTTTGGCGACGAGATCGAGGCAGAGTCCTGTTATCGACAGGTGATAAGCAGCGATCCCGAGCATGGCGGTGCGCGCGAAGCACTGGCACAGTTTGCGGCGTACCGAGGGCAATATGCTGAAGCTGCAGACTGGTTGGAAGGGGCGCTTGGGACTGTGTCGTCGGGCGACACCGAACGTCGCGATACGTTGAGAGAGCGATTGGGCCTGGTGTGTTTGCAGTTACAGGCGTTCGAACGCGCTCGAACGCATCTTGAGCCGCTCGTGGTCGAACAACCGGAGCGACCGACTGCCGTTGAAGCGCTCGCACAGGCCTGCGTGGGCGCGAAAGATTTCGTTCGGGGCGCAGAACTTTGGGGGCGTCTGTCGCGGTTGTTGAAAAATGAACGCAAGCGCGCGGAGGCTTTGTATCAGCAAGGCGAGATTTTGCGAACGCGTCTCGGTGATATCGATGCTGCGGACGATGCCTATCTACGGGCCGCCGACATTGATCCGACGCATGTCCCGACGCTGGTGCGATTGCTGGATCACTACTTCAGGCGTCGTGATCTGACGAACCTCGTCGATCTAGGAGAAGAACTTCTTAAGATTCCGGACGGCCGACAGATTCTAACCGGTGATGCGGGCCTGGTGCTGGCGCTGGGAGCGACGCTCATGGATAGGGAGAACGCTTTTCCACTACCGGATCGCGTGTCTGATGGGGCAGGGCGATTTTTGGTCGACTTGGGCAATCAGATGCCCGGCGAATCCCCATCGGCGCTCGATCGAGGTATTGCAGTTTACGCTCAAATTCTCGGCGAAAGTGCCGCGCACGCGATGTTGCGCAACGACGCCGTCAACATCCTCGCCATTGCACCGGGTGATCGGGGTGCACTGTCGTTGTTGGCACGGATCTCCGAGCTCTCGGGTGACGTGGTACGAGCCCGCGCGGCTTATGCCGTTTTGCTTTTGCGCGAACCATCCAGTCGCATTCGCGATCGCCTTTCCGATCTGAAAGCGAAAATGGGACGGGTCGCAGACGGCGTCTTGCTGCCATCAAACGTACTGCATCCAGTCTGTGCAGGTGCCACACGGCGGGTGCTCACGCAGCTTTCGTCCATCTTGGTCCAACTGCACGCGGAACCGTCCGAGCCCATCGAGTCGTTGGATGGTGACGTTGCCGATCTGGTGTCAACGCTGGCGGGTCGGTTGGGATATGCTGGTCTTCGTACGAGTCGGGCCGGCCAAGGCCCGGAGATTCGAATCGCCCTCGGTAGCCCTCCAACACTGACCATCGGTGGCTCGTTTGAACTCTTGCCAGCGGCCGAGCTGGTGTTCTTCGTGGCGCTCGCCCTTGATTTGCTGCGGTCAGCAACCGTGGTCGTCGAACAGTTGGCCGAAGGGCAAATGGCAGACTTGTTCGCCGGAATTGCCGCTGGCTTGCGCGGGACGGAGCCGGTCGCATCTGAAGCCAACGCGGCCTTACGAACCGAGGTCGCCCACTTGTTGCGTGACAACGACAAACGCCTACCCGCAGGTGTCGAGCGTGAACGGCTCTTCGATGACGTGCTTGAGGCGATTGATACTTTGCCGGATCAGTCGGCCTACGTTGTGGCGGCATGGCAAAACGCCTTGCGGGTTGGGGCGCTTGCGTGTGGCGATCCCGTGGTCGCCCTTCAGTGTGCGGCGCAGCTGGTACATCCGGGTTTGAATCGTATTGCGACTACCAATATGCCCGTCGGGGACGCGATGATCGCCGAACTTGGGCGTTCTTCCGGGCCTGTGAGCGCGATGGCACTATTCCTGTTGTCGGACGAGTACGCTCGCATGATCTCGTAGCGCTCGAGCGCGAGACGCGGTCCGGGGTGCTCCACGCCCTGGCCGAACCGAGGCGTTCACTTCCGCCCAAGGGGCACGCAGGCAAAAAGTTACGCATTCCGACGCGTTCGGACTTCACTTGGCGTCCAATATGCCGATACCATGATCGAATGCGATATCAGGCAATCACCCGGCTTGCGGGACTTGTATTGGCGGTCGGCCTCTGCGGCTGCGAAAAACCGAAACCACGCGAGTGCCCTGAGTCGATGGAAAAGCTGGAAGCGGGATCGATTCCAGGCAAGGAGCTGGCCTGCAAGTCCCCGGATGGGACACATGCCCGCTGGACCACCTTCCATCCCGAGGGTGCTCGATGGCATGTGTGTGTCTATGAGGCCGGGAAGGCCGAGGGGCCATTCATCTCGTTCCACAAGAACGGTCAGATGTTTCTGGAGGGTTTGTATCGGGGCGGACTGAAGGTGGGCAAGTGGACCCAGCGTGATATTAATGGTGCCGTTGTCGCAAAGGGAGAATATCGCGATGGTCAGTTTATCGCGGGCGCCCCGGTGGGTATGCAGGCCACCTGCGAAACGAAAAGTTTCTAACGCCAGGCATCGACCGAAAGCTGGGGAAAAATTGGCGTGGCGCGTTCCCGGTCCGATAGGAAATCGGGTTCCGGTGCGGTGGTAAGCAGCGTGTCGTGCAACTGACGGAAGGCCTGAAAGTGTTCTGTGAACCGGCGGCGTGCGTAGGAAGCGTGTGATCCGGTCGCCAGCATGAAGGCCCAGTCAGAAGCTTGCAGCAACAACAGTTCGCGACCACATTGTTGGATGGTCCGCCGGGAATAGTCGTCTCGGTTGTCGCCGAAACGTTGCAGCAATTCGTTCATGCCGCGTTCGGCAGCGTGTTGGTATCGATACAGCCACTCGTTCTGCGGCCCCAGCCAAACCTGGTGTGAACTGCCCGCGCCCCAGGTCGAACACGCGGGCTCCACGCTCGCCTCCGAGGAAGGAATGGATTCAAGCTGGGAAGGCGCCACGGCAGAAAGTTGCTTCTCGCTCGACAACAATCGCAACACTTCGCAAAGGAAAAGAGGACCTTCGTACCACCAGTGCCCAAACAGCTCTGCGTCATAACAGGCGGTAATGACCCTTTGCCTGCCCGTTTCGGCTGATCGTTTCAGCTGTGCGATCCGAGCATCCACGAAGATTCGTGCGTGTTCCTGCGTTCGTCGTAAAGCCGCTGATGGATCGTACGGTGCCTTTTCGCTGGCCGGAACATCTTTTCCGGTTACCCGGTGCAGTTTGATTCCGATCGCGCGCGGTTGCGAAGACAGCGGCGCATCGCACCCGAGATCGCGGTAGCGCTCTCGGTATGCAGGGTCACCGGGAAACCCAATGCGCGCATTCCAAACTTGAGCAGCGCACTCCGGATCGCGTCCCAGGATAACGACGCCTGTTGATGTTTTCACCGGGAAAAGCACGTCACCTTGCGGTGTTGCGTTTGTCACCGCCCCAGACTCGGCGAGGAAATACGACACGTGGTCATCCGCCAGCAAGAGATCGTTGCCGGGGCGAATCCACATTCGGCCAGCCAGTGACCGGCGGCAGTGCCGTTAAATCGGCGCACAAAATCGGCCCGGCCGATCTGAATTTGTGCTTTTTGCGACGCGCGGCTGCTGAAGAGGGGCAACAGACCGTGCGTCGCCGATTCGGAGATGAGTTCAACATGGCCGCTCTTCGCGAGTTCCATGAGCGGTGCAAGGACGTCACCGTTCCAGCGTTCCAGTACCCGTTGCACCTCGTCAAACCGTTCTGCGTGGTGAAGCAGGGCAGCGTGATGCGTTTTCTCCCATGATCCCTCACGCGCAGTTGCTACCCGGGATTGTAAGGTGGCGAGTCGACGGGTGCGACGCGTACGAAGGAGGGGATCGTCCAGCATCGCCACGAGAGTCGGAGAGACGCCGATTGCAATCCGGAAATCCGTTCCGGCATCGCGAAGCGCCAGAAGTTGAGAGAACAGCGGAACGTAGCTCTCAATTACCGCTTCGTGAAGCCAGTCCTCTTCGAGAAAGTCTTCGTCCTCGGCATGTCGAACGAACGGGAGGTGCGCGTGCAGCACGAAACAGAGCGCGTCAGGGGCGCGTGGGCTCATCGAACCCGGTTGAAAAATGCGAGAGACGTTCCGGTCATGGACAGAGAGCTGTCCATGCTCCCCATCCCCGTCTTGCGGATTCTACGGCCGCGAGAAGCAAAAGCGAGCGACGTGCCCTGAGCGATCGGACCCGCTGTTTCTTCGAACGTCTCGATTTCCTCGACGAACGCGATCGCATCAGGGGCACGATAGTTTTCCGATACCGTTGCCGCCTGAACCTGCAACCCGTTGCCGCCCGTGCGAATGAATCGAACCGAGTCCGAAAACATACGCGCCCATAGCGTGCCTTCTGGATCATGTTCGAAGGCTCCCGATTCAATGGCCGCGCGGACCTGCGCCGCGACGATGCCGACGTCACGCGCGGCTTTTCCAGCGCGCGGCGTGGCCGCGGCGTTCGACACTGCCAGCACCTCGCCACCCTTCGAACGCAAGATTGCGCGGTACATTCGTTCGGGACGAGCGGCCAACCATCGCCTGCCGGAACCCGGGAGATCACCTCCGGAAGAGTAGAAGGTTCCCCCGGGTCGCTCCTCGACCAGCAACTCTAGATCAGAGGTCGCCTTGCCGAGGCAGTCCCAGTAGACGAATAAGCTGCGTGCGCTGTGAACCATCAAGCGCACCGTCGGGGCTTTATTCTCACCTTCAAGGCCGCCGAGTTCGTCGGACCATTTCGCCCAGGCAGGTTCCACCGCAGGAACTGCCAGCACCTCACGGTAGAGTTCAGCGTAGGTTCGCGCGCTTCGCTCCCACGACCAGTCCTCGGCCATCGCGCGCGCTTGCAAAGCTTGCCATTGCGGTTTGTCGGCGAAGACTTTCAGTGCGCGATCCACGGCCGCGCTCAGGGCTTCGTGGGTCGGCTGATCGAATCGAAAACCGTTGACTCCCTCTGTAATCGTATCACGAAGTCCACCCACTGCGTGGACGATCGGGAGTGCGCCGTATCGGAGTGCGTAAAATTGCACCAGCCCACACGGTTCGGTACGCGACGGCACGAGCAACATGTCGGCGCCGGCAAACATCCGCCGCGACAGGGCAGGGTCGAAACGGGGAATCGCACGAACGTGTTCCGGATAAGCTTGCCCGAGGGCCGCGATGCGGGCTTCGAGTTCTGGATTGCCCGTCCCGAGGATGAGGACGCGGCACCCCTTTTTCACCAGATGCGGCGTTGCATTGGCGATAAGGTCAACACCTTTTTCGTAGGTCAACCGTCCCACGAATGCGACAAGCGGCGCATCGTCGTTGGCGATGCCGAACTCGGTTTGCAATGCCTTTCGGCATGCCGCCCGACCCGTGACGTTTTTCACGGAGAATTTGGCTGCAAGCGCCGGGTCGATGGACGCGTCCCAGCTTGTCGTATCAATGCCGTTGAGCAATCCGCGCACATCCGGGCCACGGCCACGGAGTTCTCCGTCAAGGCCAAATCCGTGCGCGTGCTCACGAATCTCGTTCGAATAGGTTGGACTGACCGTCGTGACAATATCGGCCGACCGAATTGCGCCCTTGATCGGTACCAACATACCAAAGTGCTCGGAGACAGCCGGGTTCCATAGCACCGAAGGCAACGACAGTGCCTCCATTAACTCGCGTCCCGTTTCTCCCTGGAACTGAAGGTTGTGGATGGTGAAAATCGTCCTCGTGTCGGCTAGGTTGGCGGGCCGTTGACCGGGAACCTGAAGCAACGCTGGGAGAATCCCCGTATGCCAATCGTGCAAGTGCAAGATAGACACCGGTCTTTCCAGCCGCGCTGCGAGATCGCGGATGGCCAGCTGAAAAATGCCGAACCGATACGGATTGTCGCCGAACGCGCCGAACTGGTCGCCGTAAATACCTTCACGATCAAAAAGATCGCCGCAGCCGATGAGATAGGTCGGAACACCACCCGGTGGGTCGTCGGCCTGTAGTACGGTTATCGGCAGCTGCGGCGCTTCGGCAAGACTGAACTCGAACACGACGTGTGTTCGAGTTTTTCGCAATGCGCTGGCGTAGGCGGGCAAAACCATCCGTACATCCCATCCCTGCTTTCGGAGGACGGATGGCAATGAACCCGCGACGTCACCAAGGCCGCCCGTGGCAGCCCACGGAACCGCCTCGGAGGCAGCCCACAAAACCAGCGCGTCCATGGCTTCAAGGGATCGCGTGCCAGCAGGTGGTGGTGTCGACGCTGCTTTGGTGGATTCGGCCTTGGTTGCTGACGCCGCCGTAGGCATCCCTGATGGCTTTTTTACCGACGTTTCAACCGCGGCTTGCGCCAGCTTTTCTGCGGGTGCAGGTGGCGGCGCAGAGGTTTGGTTTTTGACGGTATTTTTCAAAGTAGGTTCCTTGGGCAACAGTGCGGTCCGGGTAGGCAATCGGGTTTTTGCTACTGGCACCGTTGCGTTGGGGTTACGGGCTTCTTGTTCGGGGATTTGGGCAGCGGCATGTTGGGCCACGATTGAGGCCAATCTAGTCCGGGTCGACTTTGCGGCTGTTACCACGGTCGCGGTTTTTGGGACTTGTTTGCTCGCAGCGTTGGTTGCGCCGATGGCTGTTGCAATCGCACCTGGCCTTACGGCCGGCAACGCCTTGCTGATCACGCGCGCCTTCTGGGAGGAAGCGAAAGGTGTCTTGAAGGGCGCAGTTTTCGCAACGGTGACCGATGCCTTTGGTTTTGCCAAAGGTTTGCCCTTTGCCGGTGCATTGATTGGCGTTTTCTTGACCAACGTCGAGGCAACCGTCTTGCTCGCAGCGGTTTTGCTCGCAGCGGTTTTGCTCGCAGCGGTTTTGCT
>JAWXBF010000363.1:0-3597 GCA_034439895.1 Deltaproteobacteria bacterium | reverse complement strand
TGTAGCGTCTTCGTTCTTTGGGTTCGGATCGCCGCTCGGGTACTTGTGGAACACAACGCGTGTGTTGTTGTCTTCGAGGCGCACGGCCCGGTAGGCGGTTGACGGCCGACGGCGACGGGGTGACCACCACCGCACCTGACGCCGACCCGTCCGGTCGACACGTCCCGCCGGTCATCACGCTTAACGATCACGTGGTGGTACCGGTGCTCATGCGCCCGATAACCCTCACGGCCACCGTAACCGATGACGGACTTGGCGACGCGCCCTTGCGCTTTTCCTGGAGGCGACGTTCGGGTCCCGCTGATGTGCTTCCATTACCGCCCGATGCGGCGGCCACCCAGGTGACGTTTAAGGTGGCGGGGCTCTACGCGTTCGAGTTCACCGTGTTCGAGGGCCAGGAGACGGTGAGCGCCATGGTGGAGGTAGAGGTTCTCGATCTAGAGGATCGCCTGATCGCGCACTGGCCGTTTAACGACCAGGGGAACCTGGCGACCGACGTTTCTGGCCAAAGCGGGCGCGCCTTGGCCCTGCACGACACGCGCTGGCAGGGGGGCGCAATTCGGGGCGCGCTCTCGCTCAATGGGGGCATGGATTGGGGCGAAGTGCTGGGTGCCCAGGCGGCGTCCTTTGCGTTTAACACCGGTGATTTCGCGGTGTCTCTTTGGGTGCGCACCAAGCAGAGAACCCTGGCCAGCCAAGTGCCGCAGATCGTTCGCTACGCGGGCGACTCGGCCACCGGCTACCACGGATGGGAGTTGTCGTTAGGTGTGAATGGCTTCCTTGAGCTGAAGCTGTCCGAAGCGGGCCAGACCACCGGCGTTGGGCGGGCTGGGTTGAACGACAATGCATGGCACCACGTGGTGGGTCAGCGCCGAAGCGGCGAACTGCAGTTCTGGATCGACACCAAGTTTCTCGCACAACGGAGCGCCCCATTCGCAATTCTCGAGGGCGATGGGCTGATCGTCGGCGGAGGCATTTACGGCGATACCACCAACTTCGATGGCGCGGTGGACGATCTGCGCATCTTCAGCCGCGCGCTCAGTGATCGCGAGATTGCAGCGCTCGGGAACGCCGCGCTCGTAGCGCAATGGTAGCGAGGGCGCTGGGCGGATCACTTTTGTCCACCGTGCTCGGCCATCGCTCACGCGTTCGATGGGGCGCGCCAATCGCATCAATCAACGCCGAATGGGCGCACGCTTATAGCTAGGATCAACATCGCGAGCAAAAAAACCGGTCAGCCGCGCTTGGAGCTCGCTCACGCCAACGTCGGTCATGGTAGCCAAACGCCGAGTGCCAATCTCGACGAACCGCCTATCAACGGCAACCATCGATCGGAGATCGGCATACGCATCGCCGGTATCGGGAACGCCTGGCAGCGGAATGAATGCAAGCTTTTGGCCAGTCAGGATCACATCGCGACCATCTTCGGGTACGTTTTCAATTGGCGCAACCGGCGCCAATAAAGGTGTTCGGCGGCGAACCCCTCCCCCATTCCCCCCTACTGCACGGCCGCAAAGGCAACGCATGGGTACACGTTGGCCCACTCGACGGCCCCGTATCTGAAAATCAAGTCTGGAGCATTGCCCGCGAGGCCCAACGAACCACAACCAAGTCGGTAGTTATCCTCTCAGCAGATTTCAACCCCGTTTCACTCGGCGAAAAAGACAAAATCACAGAGTCCACAGGTGTTTCCATCACCGTCAGGGTGATCCCTTCCGCCGCACTTGATGAAGTACGCCGCCGCATACAAATCGCCGACCGAGGCATCGATTCACCCATCGAATCCATGGCAATTCCCGCATTTTACGCCCCACTCTCCATTGTTCTTGGCGAACCCGAAGTGCGCGGTCGTACCGTCAGCGTTTCGCTTGATCGCTGTGAAGTCGACATCGAATCCTTCCTCGCCAGTCAACGTCCCGTCGAGTTGAAACCTGTAAGCGACAGCATGTCACCCACCCAACGAAGAAAAGCCGAAGACGCCCGCAAAAAATGGGACGCGCGCAGTGAAGAACTGGAAAAATGGCTCGCCAAGGCCGATAGCTGGAAAAAGTTTGTCGACTTTTGGGCGATCGATTGGGACTACGGCAGCCGAATGAGCCCCGACAACAAACCCATCTTCGAAACCGACTGGCAAAGCTTTCGCCTGCGCAAATCCAAAGGCGAAACCGAACCCCTCGTCTTCACCGCCGAGTTTCAATACACCGAGCCCGGCCAACACTGGGTCGCCGCCCGTGTTACCGATGTCTTCGGCAACGACGGCATCGCCACCGTGAAGGTGAACGTAAAGTAATGTCAGAGCTACCCGTAGAGTGAGAAACCGCCATGCCGATCACGCAAATTGAGTTCGACACCTTGATCGCCGATACCACCAAACGGATCGATGGCGATATCCATTGGGGGCCCGACGAAGATCATTCGCCCGGGTCCAATTCCGCGCCGAAATCCGATCAGAGGCGGGCTATCCCCTGTTCGTCAACGGGCGATACAACGCGTTGGCCGAGACCGTCTCGTTTTCCCTCATCCACCGCTCGACCGGGCGCGTCTACGGCCTCGATCTGGGTGCCGACCACCACAACCCCACCTGCGTGAACTTGGGGGAAAAGCACAAGCACCGATGGACCGATCGCTACGCCGATAAAGAGGCCTACGTTCCGGACGACATCACCGCCGCACCGAACAAACCCGTCGAAATCTGGCGCCAGTTCTGTTTGGAGGCCAAGATAACGCATACTGGGGTCATGGATACGCCTCCTGCGGTCCACGATGATTTCGGACTATGACGACACAGGTGGAAACGATGCTGCAGGATGGGTTGGGCGCGATGTTCATCGTAGCGCCGAAAGGCAACCTGTTCCGAATTCGAACGCCGTTTTGGTACCCGGACGGCGGGGTGGTCGACATCTTCGTGAAGGATCATGGAACGACCTTCACGTTGACCGATCTGGGTGAGGCGCTTGGCTGGCTGCGCATGCAAACGCTCGCCAACCGCCGCTCGCCCAAGCAGCAGAAGCTGATCCAGGACATCTGTACCACGCAGGGCGTGGAGCTATTCAAGGGCCAACTGACGCTTCGTTGCGACGATCCTGAGCGGTTTTCCCAAGCGGTTATCCGGATTTCCCAGGCCGCGGTTCGCGTCGCGGATCTGTGGTTTACCGCTCGCACCCGATCGGTCGAATCCATGTCGGACGAAGTCGCGGACCTGCTGCAAGAGCGAACGATCGCATTCGAGCGCAGCGTGAAACTCAGTGGGAGATCGGGGCGGGATTGGACGGTGGATTTTCAAACCAGAACGCCCGAAAAGAGCGCGCTGGTGTGCGTGCTGGCCACCGGCTCCCGGGCCGCCGCCCGCCGGATATCCGAACACGTTGTTGCCGCCTGGCACGACCTCAGCCACATGAAAACTGGAGCGCAACCACTTCGTTTTGTTTCCCTGTTCGACGACACCAGCGACGTGTGGGCCGACGAAGACTTTCGCTTGGTTGAATCCGTTTCGGACATACATCACTGGTCGCGACCCGACGAATTCGAACGCGCGTTAGTATCGGAGGGCAATGCAGGTCGGTAAGGCCCCGATCAGGAACAACTTGATCAATCATT
>JAWXBF010000362.1:0-22982 GCA_034439895.1 Deltaproteobacteria bacterium | reverse complement strand
GGCGGGGTGGGTTGCGCTGGTTCGGAGACGATTCGAGGCGCAGGGGTGTCCCGGGTTTGCGGCACAACGACGGGTTTGCGCATCCCGAATCCAATGGCCGTCCCAATCACCGCGACAACGCCCGCCATGGCGAACTTGAGTGCGCGGCGTCGTGACGGTGCCACCACCACGGGTGGTTTGATGGCAAGCGTCCGTCGCTCCGGAAGGTCAATTTCGGGATTGTGGTAATACGGTTGGACGTCGGTCAGTGCGCCGGGATCTTCTTGCACGTCCAGTACGGCGTCATCGTCTATTGGCGTTGGAACGATGGCGGGAAGTTCCCTTTGCGTGCGATCGGCAAAGCCGAACCCGTCAAAGGCCATCGACTGAATTTCGTTCCACCGGTTGCGCTTCCGGGGAAAAAGCGAGGTGACAAGTTGCGCGACCTTGTTCGGCCCGGCGTCTTCGCCGGAGATCGCCTGCAACAGGGCATTGCCGAGTTCCTCGCCGGTCTGATAACGGTCGTTTGGATCTTTCTGCAAGGCCTTTGTGAGGACCTCACTCAGCGCCGGTGAGATATTCGGGATGGCGGGCGCCGCGTCGTGCACAACCGCATCGAGGGTTGCCATTGGGCCATCGCGTTCGAACGGGTGTTGGCCCGCGAGGCATTCATGGAGCACAACCGCGAGTGAAAACAGGTCCGACCGCCGATCCAGCTTCAGAGTTTGAGCTTGCTCGGGCGAAACGTACTGCACTTTGCCACGCACAGCACCCTGGGTCGTGAGGCTCGCGTAACTTTCACACATCGCGATGCCGAAATCGATGACCTTCGCCGAGCCATCGAAGCCGATCATGATGTTTTCAGGGCTGAGATCGCGGTGCACAATGTTGAGGGGTCGGCCGCGCGCATCGACAAGGTTGTGCGCATAGTCGAGCGCGTGTGCGGCCTCTGCTCCGATGAAGGCGACCAGGGCCGGATCCCAGCGTAACCCGCGCTCGTCGAGCGCATCGGACACCCGGGCCAGATTCTCACCTTGCACAAGCTCCATCGAGAGAAACCACTGGTTGTCGACACAGCCGACCTCGAAGACCCTTGCTATCGAACGATGCGAAAGACGCAGGGCGATCGAGGCCTCGCGTTGAAACATCTGCACGAACTTCGAGTCGGCCGCGTGCACGGGCAGGATGCGCTTGACTGCAATCAACGCCTGCATCCCCATCAACTCGCCGCAGCGGGCGACAAATACCTCGGCCATGCCACCCACCGCGATGCGACCGAGCAACGTGTACCTGCCAAAGGTTTCCGGCAGGCGCTTGGTAAGGGATTCCGGGTTGTAGCTGGCCATGTCGGCAGAATTAAATCGCGGCGGTCCGTGCCATCCTGACAGATCGGCTCGATCAAAGTTATCGACGGATTGCGGGGGACGCTGAACACCTACATCGGAAGACATTGTGCGGACGTGTCGGCCCGCTCGCGCTGGATACCGCCTATTCCCTCCGCTTCGGTCGGTCCATGCCGTTGCAATGAGTCCACGCGCGTTTTCTCGCGTTCGACAACTACAGGCGTTCGATGGAAAGATTGTCCAGCCAAACGCGCATCGAGGGCGCGCCCTGACGTGCATCGGATTGGTATTGCAGGGTGATCGCCACCGCTTCCGTGTCGCGCACCTCGAACGCTAATTCCAAATCCTGCTGCACCTCCAGCGCGGAAACGTTCACCGTTTGTTCAGCTCCGGCCGGTGTGATCGCAAGGCGTATGGCTCCGGCCGCTTCGCCCGGCGAGCCCGGCTGTGCGAGCGCAGTTCGGTGCAACTGTCCGCGTGCTCGATACCTTCCGGGCAATAAAGCAATCGTCATTCGCGCGCCGGGTGCGATGCCGTGGCCCAGATCAAGCCCGACACCGCTGAAGCTGCCGTGTACCGGAGAAGGTCCCGTGGGATCGTCTGCATCCTCGCGTTGCCATTTGCAAAAATTGGTTTTGCCTTCGATCTGGCATGCGGAAACGGCCCATCGGTGCGTCGCCACAAGGTCGGGCGCAAGCGAAGTGCAAAACACAAATCCAAAAATCACAATCGCCGGTACCGCAACGGCGAACGCAAGCGCGGGCGCACGCAAATCGGCGTTGTCGCGCCGGAATTCACCCAGGGCACCGCCCGCCGATGGAAAGAGCAACATCGCAAGGCCAAGGTGGTAGCGGGATTCCGCGAAAAAAAGCACATAAACCGCGCTCAGCGCGCATACCAAGGGCCAAAGCACCAGCGCGCGTTTGCGGTGGTGCAACGCGAGGCCTGCTCCCGCGAGGGCAAGGATCCACAGACCCCACCAGTACCCATCAACCACGCCTTCAATCTCGACGCGCCGGTTGTCGAAGAATCGACCCTCACCGTTTCGCAACACACCTTGTCGGTAGAGCGGCCAGTAAAGCAAGCTGCGCTCGTCTCCGAGTAACCTTGAGGCGCGTTGCAAACGCAGACCGAGGCTGAATTTGGGTGATACTGCGTTCCAGTCCTTCGCAATGGCGTAGGCCGCCTGGTCCGCAGGGTGGTGCGGCGCTTTCAGCCAAACAAGGCCGGTTACCTCTTCAAAGGTTCGGTTGAGCGCCCGGGTGAAATGCCCATCGCTATTGGGATAGGCTCCGACGAGTGCCGTGAGGCCACCATGGCTGTCGGTGAAGGACCAGTGTCCTTCCATCCGTTGGTTCCGCCAGGCCCACGGTGAAAGTGTAACCAGGACGACGGCAACAGCCAGTGCCGTGCGCAGGATCGCCTTTCGTGCCGGCACGCCAAGGCCAATCAGCGGCACCACGCCAAGGGCAGACAGGGGCAAGGTGACCGCGCGCAGGTAGGCACCAAGACCCATGAGGAGACCGAACAACAGGGTGGCTCGCAGGGGTGTTTTCGGTGTGTAACGAATTAAACACCACAGGGCGGCGACCAGCGCCGTCGCAGCGGGAACATCGGTACCAACGACACTCGAGACCGCGATGCCACCGGGCCAAAGCGCATACAACCACGCGGCGATGAGTGCGGCCCGTCGGTTCCAGAAACTGAGCGTGATTCCGGCGATGAAAGCCGTGGCGATGCCGCCAAGAAACGCACCGAGGAGCTTTGTGGCGAGCAATCCGCCGCCCAAGATCTGCACGAAAGCGATGACCGCGATCCAGCCCGGCATGAAGGCGAACGCATCGTCAAGGCTTCGGTGTTCCACCAGGTAGGTCGCCGACTCGACGTACATCGCGAAGTCGCCGACGGGTTTGCTCGGCACGGTCAAAACCCAAATGAAACGTACGGCGATTGCCACGCCGCACACGATCCAAAACGCCAACGACGGCAGCCTGTGTTCGGTGGCGCCGGCCACCTTCATGGTGTTCTGTTCACCCAAGGTGACGCCGACACATCACGCGTGCGAGCCCAGTTCGAGGAGCTTGCTCAAACGCGTCGCCAGGTTGGGATCGCCTTCCACCTGCAGCTTGCCGCCAAAAAACAATTGCATCGCCGCCGCCATACCGCCATCGATCATCGAGCGAAAGTCGTCGTCCGTGCAACCAATGGTGCACTGGGCGATGCCCGCGTCACCCGATGCGCACGTCGGTGGTGATGAAAGCAAATCGGCTGTCCAGGTTCCGCCATCGGGACCGCTGATCTTGAACAAATAGATCGCGGCCACTTCCTTGGCAGCGTCCGGACTTTTTCCGAGAACCCTCGGAACCTTGTTGTCGAAAAAATCCTTGACCGACGTGGACATGTTGACCTCCTGAATAAATAGCTTAACCCAGTTTTCCGTCAGATAGCTTCTTCCCGTAGCGGGCGGCCACCCGATCGGCATATCCGGGCACGTGTCGCTGGGCGGTTCGGCTCACGGCCAGTGCCCGGGACGGTACATCTTCCGTGACCGTGGTGCCCGCCGCGACAATCGCCTGTCGTCCGATCCGAACCGGCGCCACCAACTGGGAATCCGAGCCAATGAACGCCCCATCTTCGATGATCGTCCGTTGCTTCTCGTAGCCATTGTAGTTGCAGGTGATCGTACCGGCGCCGACGTTCACGCCGATGCCAATGTCCGTGTCGCCAATGTAGGCGAGGTGGTTGGCCTTGCTGCCCTTGCCAAGTTTGCTGTTTTTTGTTTCGACGAAGTTGCCCATGTGAACCGACGGACCGAGATCGGTGCCTGGCCGCAGGTGCGCAAAGGGGCCAATCTTGCAATCCGGTCCCACGACCGAGTTTTCACCCACACAATACGCCTTGATTTCGGTCCCGGCACCCACGATGACGTTGTTCAAAATCACGCCTTCGCCGATGCGTGCCCCGGCGCCAATCCGGGTCTTGCCTCGCAACGCAACCCCGCGCGCGATTTCGACATCGGCCTCGATGATCACGTCAGCCTCAATCGTGGTTGAATCGGGATCCCGCAGGGTGGCGTGTTCCATGACCGTATCGTGTACGCGTTGCTGCAGAATCTTTTCGGCGCGCACGAGTTCACGCCGATCGTTGATCCCCAGGATCTCCTCGGACGCCGCCAGCACCGTCACTGCACCCACCGTGCGTGCGGCATGTGCGACGATATCGGTCAGGTACAGCTCGTTCTGTGAGTTTTTGGGCGAGAGTTTCGCGGTCGCTTTGCGCAAAAACTCCACCGGCGCCGCATACATCCCGGCATTGATCTCGCGAATGGAACGTTCTTCATCCGTACAATCGCGATCCTCGACCACGCGCACATCGCCGGGGTTGGAATGATGTCGTACGATTCGACCGTATCCCTTTGGGTTTTCGAGTTCTGCGGTCAGGATCGCAAGCGCGCCCTTTTTTTCCGAAGCGGCCACCAGTTTGCGCAGGGTCGCCACGGTCAAAAGGGGCGTGTCGCCGTAAAGGATCAAAACCGTACCCGAGAATCCCTTGAGGCTCGCAAGGCCAATGCGGGCCGCGTGCCCGGTGCCGCGTTGCTCTTTTTGTTCCGTCGAACGCACCGCGTCCCCGTAGCGCGCGGTCAAGACGGCGCTGACCGCCTCGATTTGGTGCCCCAACACGGCCACGGCCGGGGTGGCCCCCAGTTCGCGTGCCCGATCCACCGCGTGGCAGACGAGCGGCACGCCGAGGGCCGTGTGCAACACCTTCGAGCGGCTGGAGTGCATCCGGGTTCCCTTGCCGGCCGCAAGCACGATGGCGGCGAGTGGGTTCTTCCGTGAGTTTTTTTTCGAGGCGCCACTTTTCATCGGGCAACTACTATCGCTGCCTGACGAAGGTCCGTCAACGCGGCGCGTACGGGTCACTTTTTTTGCTCCGAAACATCCGGGTCGCGATTGGTGTATAAATCCAGGTCCGATGTCTCCGTACGTGTTGGTCGTGCAAAGCGATGCGGGTTTGCAGCGTTTGATCGCAGATGCATTGCGCGAGGCCAACTACGAGCTTTCCACCGAACGCGAAGCAACCTGGGCTGAACGCAGTGTGCTCGTGCGTCCACCGGACGCGGTGGTTCTCGACACCCGTCTTGGCGACGGTTCCGGTTTTCGTGTCGCGGAATCCTTGCGGCGCGATCCCGATACCCGCTCGATTCCCATCTTCTTTGTATCGACCCGATCCGAGGGTCAGGCGCAGACCACTGAAATCCGGCGCCGTTATCAACCGGCCGAGGTGATCCCGGTTCCGTTTGAGATCAACACGCTGCTGTCGCACTTGTTGCAGCGGGTTCCCCCCCCCGACATGCCGGCGCGTACCCGCAAGCCCAGCATTCCACCGTCCGTTCCGGTCGACGCTGCGGCCGAAGCCGAAGCCCACCGCGTCGAAGCGCACGCCAGTTCGCACGGCGACCACGGTGAAGAACACGCCGAACCGGTGCTCGGGCTACTCTCGCGACAATCGTTTGCCGAGGTGTTGCGTCGACTGTATGCGAGCCGTCGTTCCGGCGCATTGCTCGTCGTTCGCGAGAACATCAAAAAGATCGTCTATTTTCGCGAAGGTTATCCCGTCTCGGTTCGCTCCAACGTGCTGACCGAGTGCCTGGGACAGTTCTTGTTGCAAAAGCGTCGCCTGTCGGTGGCGCAACTCGATGAGTCGCTTGCGGTCATGACGCGGGATCAACGTCCGCAAGGAGAGGTTTTGATCGCCATGGGCCTGCTCTCGCCGCATGCGCTTGAGACCTCGTTGGTCGAACAAATGGAGGCAAAGCTCTTTGATTTGTTCGGATGGTCCGCGGGCAGCTTTTCCTTCAAGGACGATCGCGAGGCACCCGACGAGGGCGTGAACCTCTTGCGTCCAACGGCGTCACTGATTCTCGAAGGGATCCGCCGCCATTACAGTTCGGAGCGCATCGAGCAGGTGTTGAGCGCATTCTTCGGGCGTTTTCCCGTTCCGACCTCGAATCCCATTTTACAACTGCAAGACATGACGGTTGAACCCAACGAACGACGGTTCATCGCCGGAGTCGACGGCACGCAAATGCTGGAAGCCATCTTGAACGTCCCCCCGATTCCGAAAGATCGGGCTCGTGCGATCTTGTGCGCGATGATTGAATCCGGCATGGTCGAATCCTCGGATTCGCCGGTCGAGGCGCGCAACACCTCGGACCGTGAGCGTCGAACGTCGTCGGTTCCGCCCGAAGGTGGCAAGGCAGAGGCCGAGCTTGCGGCGATGCTTGCGGCGATGCGTGGTCAAACGCATTTCGAGGTTTTGGGGATTTCGCCGGACGCCACGCCAGTGGAAATCGAATCTGCCTATGTACGGTCTGCCCGCGCGCACCACCCCGATCTGTACCGCGCTCGCGAGCCGGAAGTGCGTCGTCTGGTGGCGCAGATCTTCGATCGCATCGGCGAGGCACGCAGCGTGTTGCGTGATTCCACGCGTCGCAACGCTTATCTGCGTCGGCTTGAACGGGTCCGCTCGACCCCCGGTTCCGACGATCAAACCGTGCGGCTCGCTGAACAGGCCTACTATTCGGGCGTCGAGCACATGCAAGCGCGTCGATTTTCGCAGGCGATCGCAGCCCTGCGCAACGCGATTGCCCTTGTACCGGGTCAGGCGAATTATCATGGGACCTTGGGCTGGGCGTTTTACCGTCAGTCGCCCGCCGATCCCAATGCCATCGCGTCGGCGCGCGCAGAATTACAAAAGGCAATTGCACTCGATGAACAGGATCCTTGGTTGATGGTGTCGTTCGGGCGTTTCCTTTCCGAGACCGGTGATGTCCCGGCTGCGATCGCCGCGTTGTCGCAAGTGCTTCGTATGCAGCCGGATCTGGCCGACGTCCAGGCGGAAGTGCGACGATTGAGTGGTACGGTACAATGAGCGCTGCTCAACCGGGCAGCGCTTCACCTGTCGTGCTCATCACGGGATCGACCGATGGCATCGGCAAACAAACGGCTCGCTTGCTGGCGACGCTCGGCGCACAGGTCATCGTCCACGGGCGTTCCCGGGAACGCGTCGATGCGACGATTGCACTCATCGAGCAAGAGTCCCGCGAGGCCGCCCGTGCCCGCAAGGAAGAGCCGGCACCCGTCGAGGGCGTGGTGGCAGATTTTTCATCCTTGCGCGCGGTGCGTGCGATGGCCACGCAGTTCATGCATCGACCGATTGATGTGCTCGTCAACAATGCCGGTGTCTATCGGCGCGAGCGCGAGACGAGTCTGGATGGATTCGAGATGACGTTGGCCGTGAATTACCTGGCGCCACTCGTGCTGACCCACATGCTTTTGCCAAGCTTGTTTCGCTCGGGCCGAGGCCGTGTGATTAACGTTTCCTCGATTGCACACGTGCGCTGCCGATTGGAGTGGGAAAACCTGCAGAGCGAGATCGAGTACGACGACTACCAGGCCTATGCGACCTCCAAGTTGGGACTGGTGCTCATGGCGGGCGAGCTGGGTCGCCGTATCGCGAACGGTACCACCATCAATTCGATGCACCCGGGCGTGGTCAGCACCAAGTTGCTCAAAGAGGGTTTTGGCATCGACGGTGACGAGAAAATCGAGAACGCCGCCAGCATGATAGGCTACCTGGCGCTGTCCCGAGACGTGGCCAAGGTTACGGGAAAATACTTCTCGGACAGCCGCATCACCCGCGCCCATTCACTGGCGGGTGATCCGCTGACAGCGGGTCGTTTTTATGAAATGACGACCCAGTGGGCCGGCATCGAGCCCTTGCCGAAGCGGCGGCCAGCTTCGGTTTGAACGACCCCTCCCGCCGCCCTACTTCCCGGTGATCCCACCCGACACAATAAACGCCATCAGATCACCCGAGCTCTGAGCCACCGGTCGAATCACCTCACGCGCCACCAACACCACTTGTCCCGCGAAGTTATACGATTGCGGAAAATAGACCGCGACGCTGCCCGGCTCACCCAGGTTCGAGACGTCTTCGCGTGTGATGAATCCCAGTGCCTTGAGCGTCTTCTCGGCGTTCAAGGTCACAATGACCGGCTTGTCGAATCGCTTTTTCTCGCCAACGAACGCACTCAGCAGATCCTTCAGCGCGCCGTGCAACATCTTCACGAGCGGCAAACGGTCGAACAACGTTTCCAGCGCCCGCATCAACCGCCGCGTTAAGAAGTTCGACGCCAGAAACCCCGCAAAGGTTATTGCCGTAATCGTGAACGCGATGCCGAACCCCGGCACATCCAGACCGAACCGTCCACGTCCCCACTCGTCGATCGTGACAATCGCGCCAAGCAGCACCCAAATCGTCAAACCGATCGGGACCAGGAAAACCAGGCCCTGGAGAAAGTAGGACAGCAGGCGCTTCATGATTCGCAGGGTACCCCGTTCTCATCCCGGGCGGAATTTCTTACCCAACGCGCTCAGGGCGTTTTCACGCCGAGGGTGGCCAGCAACCACGCGTCGGCCGCATCACGCTGTTCCGGCGTCGTGAAGTGGCCCGTCTCAAGCGCCAGCACCAGCTTCTTTGGCGCCTTGATGACGTTGTAGGCCGCAAAGGTGGACGTGGGAGGGCAGGTCACGTCGTTGTAGCCCCAGGAATAGAACCCCGGCGCCTTGACCCTCCGGGCAAAGTTGGCAACGTCGTAATACGAAAGGGTGCTGATGCGATCCGCCGTGCGCATCGCCTCCGGACGCAATAGAAACGGCCAGCCACCCGTGCGACCCTTCAGAAAACCCGCGTGGTCCGACAGCGCCGGGTAAAACGAAACCAGCGCACGCACCCGCGGATCGAGCGCCGCCGTGATGATCGAGAGCGCACCGCCCTGGCTGCCGCCGCTAACCCCAACCCTTTTTTTATCGACCCGCGGTCGCGACATCAACAAATCCATCGCCCGAATCGTGCCAAGGTAGACCCGACGGTAATAGTAGCGATCGCGATCGTTGCTGTTGATGCCCGGGTAGCCACCCAGCGCTCCGACACTCAGCATGTCGTACGTTTCCCGTTCCAGGTTGACCGGGATCCCGTGAATGCCGATGGCAAACGTGATGACGCCTTTTGCCGCGAGCGTCGTGTCGCCGGAGTACGAACGAATCCCGGCACCCGGAACCAGCAAGACCGCCGGAAAGGGACCCTTGCCGTGCGGCTCGCAAAGGATGCCGTAGAGTCGGCTGGGTGACTTCGGTTTGCCATCCGGAGATGGCGCTTCGCTCGGCGCGGAAGCCACGCCCACATGGAAGCACTCGACGCCCGGTGCGCTGCGTTCAGGGGCCGGTGTGAATTTTGCATCGAGTGGAATCGCGGCCAGTTGTTTTTTACCCGCGTCCCAGAATGCATCGAAATCGGCAGGATTTTCCGTGGCGGGCGTGATGCGATCCGGTGCGACCGCGACCGCGCCGCGGCCCTTGTAGGTGCGACCCTCGAACTCGACCGTGGCGGCGCAGGCCACGAACCCGGGCTCGTTGGCCGGCTGACTTGTCACCGCGACTGGGCCAGCCCCAACATCAAACGTTGCACTGTCCGCCGCCGGAAGATTCTCAAGCCCCAGCTCGTAGGTGCCCTTTGCCCCCTTTAACAACTGACCATCGCGGGTGACCGTGATCTCAAACGTCGCACGCTCCCCGATGTCGATGCGCCAGTTCGGGTGTTGCGGAACGATCTGAACCACGACGTTGCCGGAGAATTCCGCCATATCGGCCTTTTTTTGCGCGAAGGCGGTTGCCGTTGCACAGAAAACGATCACAAGTGCGCTGAAGCGGTGCAAGCAAATTCTGAACATCGCGACACTGTAGCCGCGGGGACGGGTTTCAGAAAGCCTTCCAGCTTGAAATGTCGAAACCCGTGCGTGCGCCAAATCCAAACTGCACCAGATTCGGGCGACCATTGTCGGCGGGAATCAGATCCATCGTGAGGGCAAAGGTAAAACGCGGGATCACGCCTTGTTGTATGCGCAAATACTTACCGCCGAATCCGAGGCCAAAGCGAACGCCTGGAACCGCGCCCGCATCCACGATGCCAAGTTGTTCGTTGGCCGTTGCGCGATCGATGAACAGCAAAGGCCCCACTTCCGCCTCAACATGGGTCGACAATCCAAAGTCCCAGCGGCCGACGAGAGGGGCGGCGGCAATCGCGGCGAGCTCGGGAAATTCTTCCACCTTGCCGAGCTTGAGGTTGGTGAAGCGCGCATCGCCACCGAACTCCACGCCGAACAAAAGAGTAAAGCGATCGTCAAAGGCGCGGCCTGCAAGCAAGCGACCCGAACCGCCGCCGCCGTATCGGGTTTGCCCCACTGCCCGCTCCATTGTGAATCGACCACCGCCCTCAATGCTGAGGACATATCGATTGGCCGAGGTGTGAACGCCTTTGAAGTTTGGCGATGATTCCAGCCAAAACGGACACTTTCCCTTGCGCACCCGGTTGTCGACTTCGGTCAACAGCCGTCCCACGCGCGACCAAAAGAGAAGCTCTTCGATGGCCCCCAGATCGCGATCCCGGGCGCGCCAAAGGGCTGCAGGCTCTCCGCCGAGCAGATCGACCCGGCGGGCCACCCACGCGATGGCCTCGGTGCGCGATTGCTCCGAGGTTTGGCATGCGGCCTTGAGCGCGTACGGCGCGGCCTCGTCGATTTCGAGGTCGTCGAATTCCCATCCGGTTCGTGTCTCCACGTCGACCACGCGGGCGATGTCCCGAACGAGGGCGCGCTCGATCGGTGCCTGCGGCAATGCGGGCGCGCAGGCGATCGCCCCCAGCACCAGAGCAGGAAATAACAGTAGGCCGGACAGCAGGGAGGTCGATCGCGGCAAGTGGGCCATCATGGCGGTATGTCCTTTCGTATGGCGAGGCAGAACCTGTGCCTGAGGGACTTGACGGGGAGGGCCCCCTCGCGGCATACAGTCTCGCTTCCCGCGGCATCGGTCGCCGGGAGTTTCTTTGAAAAATTGAATCCGGAGAGATGGCCGAGTCCGGTTGAAGGCGCCTGATTCGAAATCAGGTGTGGGTGAAAACCCACCGTGGGTTCGAATCCCACTCTCTCCTCAAAAATATAGGATGTACGCGCGGCTTCAGGGCCGTTTGTGCCCCTGGAGAGGTGCCCGAGTGGTCGAAGGGGCACGATTGGAAATCGTGTGTACGGAAACGTACCGAGGGTTCGAATCCCTCTCTCTCCTCCAACTAACCCCAGTCCGCGGTGCCGCAGCGGAAATATGGTCCCGAGCACCCATGCGGCTGGCTACCGTTGCTCCCTTCCGGGCCTGGCGGGGTTCATCAGCGTTATGCCGCCCGGGACCGTTGAAGGTTTTGACACGAAATCTCGGCCGGTGCCAGGGGTGTGTTTGAAAGTGGTGTTCTCGTTGGTGCCCGCGAAAGCGAAATCGCCCTCGACCGTGTACAATATTCCGCCCCGGGTTCAGCCCGGAAACTCACGACCCGACACGACTTTTTTCGGAGGACTCTCGTACATGGCTCGCATGGTGAAATGCATCAAACTGGGCCAAGAGATGCCCGCCGTTGTCTACAAGCCGTTCAACAACGAACTTGGACAGCGCATCTACGACAATGTTTCTCAGCAAGCCTGGATGCAGTGGGTGGAATTCTCCAAAAAAATCGTGAACGAGTATCGGCTCGATCTCACGACGGAACAGGGTCAAAGCACTTTGCTCACGCAGGCCGAGGAATTCTTCTTCGGAGCCGGGGGTCAGATGCCGCCTGAATATGTTCCGGAGGCCAAGTAAACCGATCTACTTGCTGCCATGGCTGACGACGATAAATCTGGCTTCACGGGTGAGATGCCCGCGGCGGGTTCCCGTGAAGACACGCGAGCGCCCCGTGCAGGCGTGTCAGCGCCGGTTCGCTACCGTTTCGACAGCTTCATCGATTTTATCGAGTCCCAGTCCATCAACATCTCGCGCTCGGGGATGTTCGTTGCAAGCAAACATGCCTTGCCGGTCGGTAGCGTTGTCGAGTTCGAGTTTTCGCTGGCCGATGGATTTGCGCTCTTGCGCGGTCGCGCCCAGGTTGTCCGCACGGGGTCCTCGCCGCCCGGTATGGGAATCAAGTTCCTTGAGGTTGACGACACGACTCGGCAGTTGATCGACCGCATCGTCGAGGTCAATACCCGCGAAGGGAAAAAACCAACCGTAGCACCTGAATTCATGGATCCGTCCGCGGCCACGTCCCTGCGCGGACTGGCGGGCGCAACGCCCATTTCCACCGGTGTCGATTTTGTTGGCCAGATCCTGCGCATTCAGATCAATCCGGCCACGGCCGGGTATTTCGTTTACAACCCACTTTTGAACATCCGTTTGGGCGGGTTCGTTGTACCCGGGCACGACGATGCGCCGCTCGGTCAGATGTACGAGGTGGTCATCACCGATCTTAGAGAAAACGTGATGTTTCAGGGGCAGGGGAAGGTGGTTGCCAAACACGAACAACGCCTCGGGATTCGTCTCGTGGACGTGGACAAGCCGACGCTTGCGATGTTGCAGGCCGAGGTGAATAAGATGGGCCCGAGCTCTCGTTAACAGCCTCCAGAAGACCGCAATCAACATGGCAAGCAAAGACAAAGAAAAAGGGACTTCCGAAAACGCAGTGCAAGCTGCGCAGACACGCCTTGCAACCCACGGACGCAATGATCCGTGTTCTTGCGGTTCCGGCAAGAAGTACAAGAAATGTCACCTGCGCCAGGATGAGTCGGCCACGGTGGTCGAGGCTGAAAAACCCGATCCGGATGAACTGACCCAGCAAGGTTTCCGGATGCTTGAGCAACGCCGTCCCGGTGCTGCTGAAAAACAATTTCGTGCCGTGCTTGAGCTGAACGCCGATCACATCAACGCCAAGGTGGGCATTGGTTTTGCGCGTCTGTCTGCAGGCGATCAGGCCGAGGCCACGCAATCCTTCGAGGCGGTCATTGCGCACGAGAAACCGCTGGCCGACAAGTTGCGCAAGGACGGCGTCAAAAACGCCTTCGAGCGCATCGAGGCGCAACCGTTCATTCGTGCGGCGCATGCGCTCGGATGCATGTGTTACGATGAAGGCGACTTCGAGAAATCGGCGAGCACGCTCGAGACGGTGTACTCGGTGGACGAAGGCGCAATCGGCACCGAGGCGCGACTCGTGGCCGCCAAGGCGCTCGTCAAGCTGCAAAAAGCTTCCGAGGCGGTTCCGTTGCTGCAAGCGGCTGCTCGCTTTGATGCGGCGGCGGCGCGAGCCGAGATGGGTCTCGCACTCGCGCAGCTTGTGGCCGGCGATACCAAGCAGGCCGAAGAGGCTCTGGAGCGCGCGCTGACCCACAACCCCCACATGGGCAAAGCCATCCTCGGCCAGCTGAAAAAAGGCGTCGACAATCCCGCGGCCGCGTTGCCGGGCACCCGCGAGGAAGCGGCGTTTTATGCGCAGAGCTTCGGCGATGCGTGGGATGACACGGCCAAGGACTTTCTTCGATCGGCCATTGACAAACGTATGACGGCAGCTCAGCCATGAGCCAGGACCCCCTCGTCAATCCGGCAGATCGGCGCACGTCGCGCCGAAATCCCGTTCAGGTTCGGCTGGAGCTTTCAAACAAGAAGCAATCCTTCAGCGCACGAACCGTGGACGTGAGTCGAGGGGGGCTTTTTGCAGCGGCATCCGAGTTGCGGCCGGTTGGAACGTTGTTGCGCATCAAGGTCGTTGGCCCGAAGGGCGATCCGATCTACGCGGTCGGGGTCGTGGTGCGAACCTTCGCGAGCATCGCCGACGGTGGGACGTCCGATCAGGGTACCCACACGATGGGCCTTGCGATCGCGCTGACCTCGACCAGCGAATCCTGGGACTTGTTCTGGGACGATGTGAGCGCGGTCGACGTCGACGAGGATGATCTCGACGGCCTTGACGATCTCGAAGACGAACCGTCCTGATTCGTAGGACAACGTCGTGATTTCGCACGAGAAACAGGCGGCACTCGAGCTGCGCATGGCGAAGCTCGGCATCAAATCCGACGATCTGCGCGAGTCGTTCATTCGCTCGGGTGGCGCGGGCGGACAGAACGTCAACAAGGTGTCGACCTGCGTCGAACTGTTTCACGAACCCTCGCAACTCCGCATCAAGTGCCAGAAAGCCCGCACGCAGGCTGCCAATCGGTACTACGCACGCAGCTTGCTGTGCGACAAGATCGAAACGGCGATCCTGGGCCTCGAAAGCAAGGCCGAGCAAGCACGCGAAAAGGTTCGTCGGCAAAAAAAACGACGTTCGCGCCGCGCGAAACAACGCATGGTTGCCGACAAGCGCCACCGGAGCGAGGTGAAATCAGGCCGTGGCAAAGTGAGCGACGGGTAGGGTCGCCGTGCCCCGGTCTGGGTGGCAAGTTTCCATTTTTTATAGTAATATGGAGTATGTACACCCGGATTCTGGAGACGCCCGACCGGAGCTTCTTTCTTCTCGGCCCACGCGGCACTGGTAAATCAAGCTGGATCCGAAGCGCTTTGCCCGCCGCAAAGGTCTTCGATTTGCTGGCATCGGAAACCTACCTGGAATTGCTGGCCAACCCAGCCCGGCTGGGTGAACGGATCCCACCGGGGTTTCAGGGCTGGGTGGTAATCGACGAGATCCAGAAAGCCCCTGCGATTCTCGACGAGGTGCACAGGCTGATCGAAACGCGATCCATTCGCTTTGCACTCACGGGCTCGAGCGCCCGGAAACTCCGCCGAAAGGGCATCAATCTGCTGGCTGGGCGCGCCCGCACTCAGCAAATGTTTCCTCTCACGACGGTGGAGTTGGGCAAGGACTTTGATCTGCCCTGGTCGCTGGTTCACGGAACGTTGCCCACCGTTCAGGTCGATCGCGATCCCAGGCGGACGCGATCCTACCTCAAGAGCTACGTCCAAAGTTATCTCCGTGAGGAGGTTCAGCAAGAAGGCCTCACCAGAAATATCGCTGCGTTTTCGCGGTTTCTTGAGGCAGCGAGCTTTTCGCAAGGGGCCATGCTCAATATTTCCGAGGTTGCGCGTGAATGCCATGTCGAGCGCAAGATGGTCGAAAGTTATTTCGATATTCTCGACGACCTGCTCATCGCAACGCGCCTGCCGGTGTTCGCGCGCCGCGCCCGCCGGGAGGTTGTGGTTCACCCGAAGTTCTATTTTTTCGATGTCGGCGTGTGGCGCGCGATTCGGCCGCGCGGCCCGCTCGACACGGATGCCGAGATCGACGGCCCCGCTCTGGAGACGCTATTGCTCAATGAACTCCGCGCTCTCAACGAGTATCGTTCGCTCGACTACCAGATCCACTACTGGCGCACTCGAGACGGGCTGGAGGTGGATTTCGTCTTGTACGGAGAGCGCGGCCTGGTCGCGTTCGAAACCAAGCGCGCCGCGCGGTTGCGTTCGGACGATTTTTCATCGCTGCAGGCCTTTCGCGAAGCATACCCGATGGCCAAAACCATTCTCGCCTACGGCGGCACCCGCACCTACCGCGAGGGTTCCGTGGAAGTCGTACCCTACGGAGACTGCCTGCGACGCCTTTCCGAGTGGTTATGAGGGTTGACGGATTTGGACTTGGCGACGGCGGCGGCCATGAGGGCGTGATGAGCGAGGGAATTGACCATGCGAGGCAGGGCTTGGGTTTCCTGAAACAGGGCTTCTTCCGCGGCGGGCTCGAAGATGGGGAGTTTGGTGCCCGCCCTGAGCAGATGGTGAGACAGGTACTGACCAAGCTCGGCCCGAAGAAGGCTTGCGACGTGATACCGTACCACGATACGCTGCGACAGCGATTCGTACGCGGCCATGGAAAGTCGCCTGTGCAGCTCGGCCTGGCCGATGAAGAGCAGGCACAGTCGGTTCTCCGCATCCATTTGGTAGTTCGTGAGCAGGCGCAGATCTTCAAGCACATCCGTGCGCAGGTTGTGTGCTTCGTCGATGATGAGGATGGGTTTGCAACGTGATTCAATTGACAGGCGGTTGACTTCGTTTTTGATCTGCCGAAACAGCGAAGTGCGGTTGCGCTCGCTCGGGAGGCCAAGTTCCCAGTCGTTGCTTTTGTAGAGATCCATGACGTTACCGGTGGACTGGCAAACGTAGAGGACTTTGTAAAGACCGGTGTGCAGGGCGGAAACGGTACGTCTGGTTGCGGAGGTTTTGCCGGAGCCGGCTTCGCCGGTGACGAGGCCGATGCCATGCATCTCGAACAAGTGGCCAAGGCGAATGTTGAGCTCATCGGGCCTCAACCTGGCTGCCGCTGCGATGCTGGTACTGAGCTCGACCGCGACGACGACCTGCTCGACTTCGTGCAGGCTGCCCAACAAACGTGCCGCCAAGCAGTCAGGCAACAGCGAGAACGTCATCTCGCCGGCAGAAAAAGCGACGCTCGCGCCGCGCGAAACAATGGATGGTCGCCGACAAGCGCCATCGCAGCGAGGTGAAATCAGGCCACGGTAAAGTCAGCGACGGATAACCCGTGAAGCCAGCGCGGCGCGAAGGGGTTCCCCTTCGAATTTTCACCGTACCCATGTTAATACACGCCCAACAATCATGAGCGCGTCGACGTCAAAGAACACAGTGGTCGCAACGGCGGCCGGTCTCTTGGCCTTGCTTGCCGGTTGCAAAACCGCCGAACTTTCTCAGCCAGGCCGCAGTGTTTTGTTGGGACTGTCTCCGCCCGTCGACATGGGTTACGAGAAATCGCAGTGTCAACCGCTTGGAGTCGTGATTGGCAAGGGCGGTGGATCTTTTGGTGGGGCCTGGATCAGCAACGAGCAACTCACCGAATACGCGATGAATGATTTGCGCAACCAGGCGGCCAAGATGGGCGCCAACGTTGTGCACTATTCGACGCCGCAGATGGGAACCTCCGGCGGGCAAAATGGCAGCAACGTGAGTACCGCGAATATTACCGGCACGGCCTATCGTTGTATGGGTCGTCCGGGCGAGGTTTCAGCCACGGTCCCCGTGGCACAGAACACGACCCCTCAGGTCAGCGTCACCAAAACCACGACCGGCAGCAAGCTCATGCAGCTAGTGCTTGGTTTTCCGGATGTCTCGCTGTCCCTGGCGTTCACCCCGGAGCAAGCCGATACGGTGTGGTGGAATGTGACCGGCGGTTCAAACGCGCAGAACCAGCAGTGTGAACCCATGATCATGGTGGACGGCGCGGTTCGGAAGTATTCGTATCACTCTGGCAACCTTCCCCGTTTGGCCTTCGCGATGCCGCTTGCAGACTTCCAGTCTTTGGTTGCAGCCGGGCGCGTGGTGGGCAGGTTCTGCGATACCGAGTGGCGTCTCGACGGACAGACCAAGGTCCAGATCGGCGAATTCGACGATCGCATTCGCGAAGAAGCGGCCTGGGGCCAGGGGAAATAGCGGCAGATCGCCGCGGCGAATGAACCCTTACCCCCGACCCGAAAGCCGAACCGCTGCAAAGGCGGGATGGCCCGGGCACGCGGGCGGCGCCAGCTTGCGCAGCTCAAGTGTCACGTTTGCGCCCGGAAAGCGTGTGACAAGATCCGTCAGCATGCGGCGCGCGAGCGATTCGATGAGGTGATGCGATTCGTTGGTACCCGTCTTCACCACGATCTCGGCCACCTCGCTGTAGTCGATGGTGTCTCGTAGTTCGTCGCTCAACTCGCTCGCTTCGACCGCGGCCTCGATGTCCACGTCGACCTCGAATCGGCGCGTTCCCAGCCGTTCATTTGCGGTGACTCCGTGGCGTCCATCGAACGCAATATTGGAGAGCCGAATGGTGGTCAACGGCTATTCCTCGGAGTCGTCGTCATCGCGCGGGTTGGCGGCTTTTTTCATCTTGCGCTTGATGATTTCGCGTTTGACCGGGCCGACGACATCGACAAGCAGTCGGGCATTCAGGTGATCCGTTTCGTGTTGCAACGCCCGTGCGAACAGCGCCGAACCTTCGAGCTCGAAGGGCTTGCCGTCCACATCCTGCGCGCGAACCTTGGCGCGCATCGAACGCTTGACCGGGACGAAGATGCCGGGAAAGGATAGACAACCCTCGTCACCGGACTGAGACTCGTCGGAAAGCTCAATCAACTCGGGATTCGCAAAGACCACCGGCGGCAGATCGCGATCGGGATCGGGCGCGTCGTCGTCGTCCTCTTCGGCATTCAGCTCCTCGCGCGTCTTGTTGCGGTTCTTGACCACGCGGCCTTCGACAATAAATAGCCGTATGGGCTCGCCGACCTGCACGGCTGCCAGGCCCGCGCCCTCGGCGTCGGCCATCGTGTCACCCATGTCTGCGACCAGTTGTTTGAGCGCGTCGCCAAACTCGGTTACCTCGCGTGAACGTTCACGTAGAATTGGGTCGGGGTAGTTCAGGATGGGGCGGAGGGCCATGGGGTGGTTCCGGTACGGGTGGAGGGGAAGAGCGAAAAGAAAAGATGGCAGGGCCACCGGCTGGTGGCAAGAATACCCAAACGCTGACCCTCGTCGGGGCGGTGACCGTCCGGTTCAAAGGAAACAATGCGTCAACAGTCTCTAGTTCAGTGGAAGCCGTGGCCCATCGGAGCGATCATCCTGGTGCCGCTGCTCGCATGCGCGAACCCTGCCGCAAAACCGGCCGTGGCGCTGGTGCCGGACGATGGCTTTGTGGCACTCTTCGACGGCACGTCGTTTCAGGGCTGGCGCAACTTCAAGGGCGAGGGACCGGTCAAGGGCTGGAAGGTGGAGGACCGTCAGATCGTGTATGACGGTCAGCCGGGCGCCCGCGGCGATCTCATCACCGAAAAGCAATACACCGACTTCGAGTTGCAGCTCGAATGGAAGATCTCCGAGGCGGGCAACAGTGGTGTCATTTTTCATGCCACCGAAGAAGAAGATTATCCTTGGCGCACCGGACCCGAGATGCAGATCCTCGACAACGAAAAACATGGCGACGGTCACAGTCCACTCACCTCGGCGGGCTCGAACTACGCGCTCATCGCGGTATCGCAAAACACAGTGAAGCCAGTCGGGGAATGGAATGCGATTCGGCTTGTCGTCAAAGGGGATCACGTTGAGCATTGGCTCAACGGAACCAAGGTTGTCGATTATCATTTGTGGACCGATGAATGGAAGGCGCTTGTTGGCGCTAGCAAGTTCAGCGACATGCCAAACTACGGCATGCGAAAGTCCGGCCACATCGTCTTGCAAGATCACAGCGACCTGGTTTGGTTTCGCAACATCCGCATCAAAGAACTTTAGTTAGAACGGCAAGAGGAGCTTTCGTGGATCTCGACCTGTCCCCTGAACAGAAGTTGGTACTGGAAACCGCACGCGATTTCGCAAACACGACGATCGCGCCGCGCGCCGCCGAAATCGATCGATCGCATGCCTTTCCGCGCGATCTGATAGCCGAGCTTGGCAAGATGGGTTTCATGGGGATAGCGATCCCGCAGGCGCATGGTGGTGCCGGCATGGACACCGTGACCTATGCGCTGGCACTGGAAGAGATCTCGCGTGCGTGTGCGTCGACCGGCGTCATTGTTTCGGTCAACAATTCACTCGTCTGTGATCCGTTGCTGATCTTTGGAAGCGACGAACAAAAAATGACCTGGCTGCATCCGCTTGCGAGTGGCACCAAGCTGGGTTGCTTTGCGTTGTCGGAACCCGATTCGGGCTCGGATGCCGCCGCGCAGAAGACCACCGCACGTCGCGATGGTGAACATTGGGTGTTAAGCGGCACCAAGAACTTCATCACCAATGCGCCCGTCGCCGACGTGGCGATCGTAATGGCGATGACCGATCTCTCGAAGGGTCACCACGGCATCAGTGCGTTTGTGGTTCCGCTGTCAACCGAAGGTGTGCGCGTCGGACCGCCGGATCAAAAACTGGGCATCCGTGGTGCGCTTTCGGCGCAGGTCTTTTTTGACGACTGTCGACTGCCAGCGTCCGCGCTGCTCGGAAACGAGGGTGAAGGCTGGAAAGTTGCGATGAAGACGCTGGACGGCGGTCGGATCGGTATTGCCGCGCAGGCAGTTGGCATTGGCCGTGCTGCGTTTGAGGCGGCGATGCGGTACGCGCTTGAACGCAAAAGTTTTGGCAAGATCATCGCAGAGCATCAGGCCATTCAGTTCAAACTCGCCGACATGTCGACCGATCTCGATGCCGCGCGGCTGCTGTTGTGGCGTGCTGCTGCCGCCAAGGATGCCGGGGTGGCTCGGTACACGAAAGAGGCTGCGATGGCAAAGCTCTTTGCCTCCGAAGCCTGCAATCGCATCGCCCGCGAGGCAGTGCAGATATTCGGTGGATATGGCTATCTGGAGGATTATCCGGTCGAACGTCATTTCCGAGACGCGAAGATCACGGAAATCTACGAGGGCACGAGCGAAATCCAGCGGCTGGTCATCGCCGATGCGGTCGTCGGGGGCTGATCCCGTTTCCTGTCTTGTTTGAAATCGCAAATGGCGTTAAACGTTGAGGTTCGGAGGCCACGTCCCATGGTTGGTTTGATGTTCAAGTTTTCGTTCGCGGCAATTTTGACCCTCACCACGTTTGGCTGCAAGAGCAGCGGGACGGAGTCGGAAACCGCGAGCGAACCGCGCTATCAGATTGTGCATCCGGCGGAAACTACCGCCGCGAATTCTGGCCTTCCCGTGGACAAGCAAAGCGACATTCAGTTGATCCTGAAGCAACGCGAACCGTCCTCGGCGAAGTGCTACACCGACGTGTTGAACGAAAAACAAGATCGCAAGTTTCAGGGCCAGGTGACGGTCGTCATCCACTTCGAGAAAACCGGAGTTGCCTCGGATGTCAAAGTCATCACGACGACGCTGAACAACGAGGAAGTCGAATCCTGCCTGGTCGAGAAGATCAAGGGGTTTGAGTTCCCCGTACTCGAAACACCTGGCGACATGCACTATTCCTACGTTTTTCGTCCTGCATACTAAGGTCTTCCAGGGTAGGTGTGGCGGACTGCCACAAACGGGGGGCACTTTTCGGTTTGCGTTGGCGATTCGGTGCTGGCTAGACTGCCTCTTCCGATGCAGTTCCGGGTGGTTTCGTTGTTCGGGTTCGTGACCCTCCAAGGTTTGGCGGGTTGTGGCGCGTCATCGACCGCGGAAAAAGAGGATGAATCCTCGGCTTCGCATCTGCGCTCCCGGCCGATGAATACCGCGTACGTGCCAGGATCGCGTCGGTTTGGCGAAGAAGCCCCATCGCAAACTGACGGCGAGATGCAGGTGGCGATGGAGATGGGCACGGTGGATCAGGGCGATGTCGAACAAGCGATCGAGCGCAACTGGCGCACGCTGACCCGCTGCTACACCCGGGCAGGCGAGGGCCAACGGTACGTCGATGGTCAGGTGATGTTGCGCTTCGCGCTCGGCGGCGACGGCAAGGTGCAGGATGTGCTCATCATTGAAAACGGACTTGGAAACTATGCGGTCGAGCGTTGTTTGGTTGTCGAGAGCCGCACCATCAAATTTCCAAAGCCCGAAGGCGGCGCGACAACGTTCGACTATCCGATTCAATTTCGTTCGACGCGCGAGCTGACGGTCGTCGATTATCCCGGCGAGGCGATTGCTTCTGACATTTCCGAGGCCATGTCGGATATGGATCCCTGTCCGACGCTTGGCGACAAACCCGTGCAGGCCGTGGCCTACATCGAACCGAACGGTTCGGTGGGCTCGATTGGCCTTGCCTCGGAGGGCGCGATCGATCCGGACGCGGGCATTTGCGCCGTCAAACAGATTCACGACTGGCGTTTGCCGGGTGAGCCCGGCCATGTGTTGCGTACGACGTTTGACCTGCGCATTCCGCGGGAAAAACGCGTCGCAGCGCCCGATGCACCGCGCCCGTCCGCCGCCCGCAACCGTCGGAAACGATAGCGTTTTTCAGACGACCGGGCTTGGCGCTCAGGGCTTCCGCTTGCGACGAAGCAACTGCAACGTCACCAGTAGGAAGAGCAGCAGACTGCCGGCTTTATCGGCTTGGTTGCCGCTAACCCCACAGTTGCAGCCACCACCACCGACCCGCAGATCGGAGAAGGGGGTTGTGCCAGGTGTCCCGCCCATCGCGGTCGTGTCGTCGGCTCCTCCTGCTCCCCCAGCGGCACCGGCATCAGGACCAGGGCTTACGATCGTGCCCGCATCCACACCGGCGTCGGTTTCCCCGTCGATGATGCCGCCGTCCACTTCGTTGATGCAGATCCTATCGCGACACTGACCGATTCGACACACGCTGGTCGCGCTACAGCCCTCACCGATGGGTGCGCCGCAACGTTTATCGTCAAAGCAAACACCCGTTCGGCAAACGGCATCCGACGTGCAAGGATCGTTGTTCGGCAGACCACAGGTTCCATCGGAGCCGCAAACGTCGACTCTGCAGATGGGGGCGCTGGTACAAGGTTCGTTGACCGGCCGGCCGCAACGGCCATCGGTGAAACAATCGCCGCTGCGGCAGATCGCGTCCGCCTGACAGAGTTCGCCGTTGGGCAAGCCACATCGCTTGTCATTCGCATCACATGCCCCGCTGAGGCAGGCCCGCATGCCGAGGGTTGCATTGCACGTGTCTCCCGGCACAGGATCGCCGTTCGGCAGCCTGGGCTGGCAAGTGCCGGTGTTGCACCACTGCACGGCCGTGCAATCGCTATCTTGTTGGCAGCCGGTGCCGCAACTGCCGGTTTGTACGTTGCAGAAGGGGCCAGGGTGCGTTCCGACGGCGCAGTCGGCGTTCTGGTTGCACTTGCCGCAGG